>JAQYCU010000019.1 GCA_028724545.1 bacterium | reverse complement strand
CTTGGAGTAGAGGGAAAGGGATTCCCTATCGCTATGCACACTCTTGACGGTGGACGTATTGGTATCGCTGCTCAGGCACTTGGTATTGCTGAGGGAGCTCTTGAGAAGACAATCGCTTATACAAAAGAAAGAAAGCAGTTTGGCCGTGCTATCGCTGCACAGCAGAATACTCAGTTCCAGTTAGCTAACATGGCTACACAGATTGAGGCTGCTAAGGCATTAGTATACAAGGCTGCATTAAAGAAGCAGGAATTTGCCGATGGAGCAAAGGTTTCTTACTCTGTAGAGGCTGCTATGGCTAAGTTATATGCGGCAGAAGTTGCTATGGAGGTTACCACAAAGGCTGTACAGTTACATGGTGGTTATGGTTATATCAAAGAGTACGAAGTAGAGCGTATGATGCGTGATGCTAAGATTACTGAGATTTACGAAGGAACTTCAGAAGTTCAGCGTATGGTTATCTCTGGTAGCTTATTAAAATAAGCCTTAAACATTAAAATTTAGATAAGGAGTGACAAAGCCGTGAAAATAGTAGTATGTGTAAAGCAGGTTCCAGATACCAAGGGCGGAGTTAAGTTTAATCCGGATGGTACTTTGGACAGAGGTGCTATGCTTGCCATTATGAACCCTGATGATAAAGCAGGTTTGGAAGCAGCACTTAGAATAAAAGATGAATGTGGTGCAGAAGTTACTGTTCTTACAATGGGACTTCCAAAAGCAGAAGAAGTACTTCGTGAAGCAATCGCTATGGGTGCTGACAAAGGTATTCTTGTAACTGACAGAGTGTTAGGTGGTGCTGATACTTGGGCAACTTCTACAACACTTGCAGGTGCATTAAGAAATATTGATTATGATTTAATTATCACAGGCCGTCAGGCTATTGATGGTGATACAGCACAGGTTGGTCCTCAGATTTCTGAGCATCTTGATATTCCGGTTATCTCTTATGCAAAGGATATCAAGATTGAAGGCGACAGCGTAGTTGTTGAACGTCAGTACGATGACAGATACCATGTATTAAAGGCTAAAATGCCTTGCCTGGTTACAGCTCTTTCTGAGTTAAATGAGCCTCGTTATATGACTCCTGGTGGAGTTTTTGATGCTTTCGATGCTGATATTACAGTATGGGGCAGAAATGACTTAAAGGATGTTGATGATGCAAATCTTGGTTTGAAAGGTTCTCCTACAAAAATCGCTAAAGCTTCTGATAAAGTCAGAAAAGGTGCTGGCGAGAAAGTGGAACTTGACGCTGATGAGTCAGTTGCATACATCATGGGCAAATTAAAAGAGAAACACGTAATCTAGTGAATAAAAGGAAAAGTGGTGACTAAAATGGGTTTAGAAGAATATAAGGGTGTCTATGTCTTTGCACAGCAGGTAGACAACGAATTAAGCGGAATTGCTTTTGAATTGCTTGGAAAAGCAAAAGAACTTGCAGCTGACTTAAATACTGATGTAACAGCAGTCCTTATTGGTTCTGGTGTGAAAGGTCTTTGTGATCAGTTAGCAGAATATGGTGCTGATAAGGTTATCGTTGTAGATGACCCAGAATTAAAAGAGTACAGAACAGAGCCATATGCTCACGCATTAAGTTCTGTTATTAATGAGTACAAGCCAGAAATCGTACTGGTAGGTGCTACAGCAATTGGTAGAGATTTAGGTCCTCGCGTATCTGCCAGAGTAGCTACAGGACTTACTGCTGACTGTACAGTACTTGAAATTGGTGACTTCCCTCTTAATCCAGTTCCTGGACAGGAGCAGAAGCACAACCAGTTATTAATGACTCGTCCTGCATTTGGTGGTAACACAATTGCAACAATTGCATGTCCTGATAACCGTCCTCAGATGGCTACAGTTCGTCCTGGTGTTATGCAGAAGATTGAGCCAGTTAAAGGTGCAAAAGCAGAAGTTATTGAGTATAATCCTGGATTTACTCCAAACAACAAATATGTAGAAATCGTAGATATCGTAAAAGAACTTTCTGACACAGTAGATATTATGGATGCTAAGATTCTTGTATCTGGTGGACGTGGTGTTGGAAGTGCTGAGAACTTCAAGATGCTTCAGGATTTAGCAGATGCTATCGGTGGTACAGTAAGCTGTTCCCGTGCCGTAGTTGATAATGGCTGGATGCCTAAAGAGTTACAGGTTGGACAGACAGGTAAAACAGTTCGTCCTAATGTTTACTTCGCAATTGGTATTTCCGGTGCTATTCAGCATACAGCAGGTATGGAAGAGTCAGACATCATTATTGCTATCAATAAAGACAGTTCTGCTCCAATCTTTGATGTTGCTGATTATGGTATTGTTGGTGACTTAAATAAGATTGTACCAAAGTTAACAGAAGAATTAAAAGCTGTTGTAAAATAATATAGAATATTGATTTTCTTTAAAATCGAATATTGTATTCTAAAAAAGATTGTATCAGAAGAAATTCCGATACAATCTTTTTGGTATTTAGCAATTTCTTTTTGATTTTTGAAAGTGAAAATGTGTACAAATGGTAAATAATTGTAAAAAATTAGAAACTTTCAAAGAAAATGATTGAGATTTTCTATTAATTCATATATACTATGCTTTGGGTGTGGGAAGGAAACAAGTTAAAGAATCATTATAGGAGGAATTGTTATGCGTGGAATAGACACACAGACAAGTAAAATCAGAGAAAAAGTTTTTGAAGAAGTTGCCCGTGCTGCCTTTATGCCTGGTGATGTTAGTCATGAATTAGAAGAGATTCCATATCGAATCACACCTTCTGATGTACCACTTTACCGTGACAGTATTTGGAGAGAACGTGCAATCGCATCAGAAAGAGTACGTCTTGCGATGGGACTTTCCCTTCGTCCACTGGACAGACCGGTACATGTTACAGAAGGATATGAAGATAGTAATATTACAGAAAAATATTATGAGCCACCATTGATGCAGGTAATTCCTTCAGCATGTGATAAATGTGAAGACAATAAAGTAGAAGTTACCAATTTATGTCATGGCTGTGTAGCACATCCTTGTATGGAAGTCTGCCCGAAGGAAGCTATTTCGATGGTAGACGGTCATGCCGTTATCGACCAGGAAAAATGTATTAAATGTGGTAAATGTATTGCAATCTGCCCATATCATGCAATTGCAAAGAAAGTTCGTCCGTGTGCAGAAGCATGTGGAATTAATGCAATTGAAAGCGACGAGCAGGGACGCGCTATGATTAATAATGATAAGTGTGTATCCTGTGGACAGTGTATGGCAAGTTGTCCATTTGGTGCCATTGCTGATAAATCGCAGATATTCCAGTTAGTTCGTTCGATTACACAGGGTGATGAAGTAATTGCTGAAATTGCACCTGCTTTTGAAGGACAGTTTGGTCAGGATATTTCGCCGGCACAGATAAAAGCTGCATTAAAAGAAGTCGGTTTTTCCGAAGTATATGAAGTAGCATTAGGTGCAGATATCGGAGCTGTTGCAGAAGCACATCATTATGTAAATGAAGTTGTAAATGGTGATTTACCATTTTTATTAACTTCCTGCTGTCCGGCATGGTCAATGCTTGCTAAGAAGTATTTCCCAGAAACGATTGACAGTATTTCACAGGAATTAACTCCAATGGTTGCTACAGCACGCAGCATTAAGAAGAAAAGTCCAAATGCAAAAGTAGTCTTTATCGGACCTTGTGCAGCGAAAAAACTGGAAGCTTCCCGTAGAACTGTACGAAGCGATGTAGATTTTGTTATTACATTTGAAGAATTAAATGCAATATTCAGAGCAAAAGATATTGACTTTAGTAAATATGAACCAGGACGTGCGATGCATGATGCTACCGGTGCAGGACGTGGTTATGCCGTTGCCGGAGGCGTTTCCCATGCTATTGAGCAGTGTATTAATGAATATTATCCTGGAACAAATGTAAAAATTGAACATGCAGAGGGACTGGATGAATGTAAAAAAATGCTTCTTCTTGCAAAAGCAGGAAAGAAAGATGGCTGTATGATTGAAGGAATGGGATGCCCTGGTGGATGTGTTGCCGGTGTTGGTACGATTCTTCCAATCAACAAGGCAAAAGCAGCTGTTGCAAAATCTGTTAAGGAATCGACCGAAAAGATTCCACCAAAAGATTTATTGGAAATTGAATTAGATTAATCTGCATATATTCAAAATAAAATGAGTTTAACCGGCATATATAAAAAAATAAGCCGGTTAAACTGTTATAGAGAAAGATTTATTTGACCTGCGTATCTATTCAGAAAGAAAACAGGAGGGGATAGAGAGGTATGATAGAGTTAATCAAAGCATTCTTCTTTGGTATCATTGAAGGTATTACAGAATGGCTTCCTATCAGCAGCACCGGTCATATGATTTTATTTGATGAATTTGTCAAATTGTCATTGTCGGATGCTTTTAAAGAAATGTTTCTGGTTGTTATCCAGTTAGGTGCTATTTTGGCAGTTGTCATATTGTTCTGGAAAGAAATCTGGCCATTTACGGCACCCAAAAAAGGGTTCGTAAAACCAGATAAAATTTCTATGTGGCTAAAGATTGTTGTTGCCTGCATTCCGGCAGCTGTTTTGGAATTAGGATTTGGGGATAAGATTGAAGAGATATTTTATAATTATCAGACAGTGGCTATTATGCTGATTGTTGTCGGAATTCTGTTTATTCTATTAGAAAACTGGAATAAAAACAGACAGGCATCCGTTACCGGTATTGAGGAAATTACTTATAAAAATGCGTTTCTGATTGGAATTTTTCAGCTGGTTGCAGCTGTTTTTCCGGGAACTTCACGCTCCGGTGCGACAATTTTAGGTGGTCTTGCGTTAGGACTGTCCAGAACGGTTGCCGCTGAATTTACATTTTATCTGGCCATTCCTGTTATGTTTGGAGCCAGTTTCATTAAAATACTAAAGTTTGGAATCCATTTTTCAGTACTGGAAATGGAAGTTCTGGCAGTCGGTATGATAACAGCTTTTGTGGTATCTGTCTTTGTTATCAAATTTTTGATGAGTTATATCAAAAAACATGATTTCAAAGTGTTTGGCTGGTATCGAATTGTTTTGGGAATCGTAGTATTGCTTTATTTTCTCGTATTTTCATAAAAGCAGCTATCCCGGTAGTATAGAAAAATTAAAAAATAAGTGTCAGGCATCCTTATGTATCTGCTTTGCCCGAAATGCAGCAAAGAGAAAGACAGCAGACAGGATGCCGCCTTTTTTATCAAGAAGAAGCAGAAAAACAAACGATGGCAACGGTTGACAGAATTTCTGCTTGGGATTAAGATAAGTATGGTAAAGGAGGAAATCCTATGGAATTTGAAAGAATTGGCAAAAATACTGTTCAATGCCGTATGACGGTAGAAGAAATGAATGAGTATGGTTTAAGAATAGAAGACTTTTTTACAAATCAGGAGAAATCCCGTGATTTTTTGGAGCAGTTAGTAGAACGTGCAGAAGAAGAAATTGGTTATGAAGTAGAAAGTGGTATGGTTTCGATGCAGTTAATGCGTATGCCGGATGATTCGCTGGTAATCACATTTTCCGACAGGGCAGAGGAAAGTATCAACAGTATGTTAAATCAGATTCAGAATCTTGCCGGACAGATGGATACAGAAAGTCAGGAAGAGGAAGATGTTTTTCAGGAGATAGGTGCGTCAATGGAAGAAAGCAGCCATCAGAAGGAAAATATGAAAGAGTTTGAAAACAATTTGAAAAACAAACCTGCTGATGAAGAATATCTGAATCATATTAAAGAAGTAGAACAAAAACAAAAAGAAAAATTAAGAAAGAAACAGACTGCTGCCAGAGTATTCCGTTTTAACAGTTTGAATATTATAGAAGATTTTGTGTCTTCTTTAGCAATAGAAAAGAGTATACCAAGCCGTTTGTACAAAGACAAGGATACGGATATGTGGTATCTTCTTATAAAAAAAGGAAAATTAAAACTGGAAGAGTATCAGGATGTGTGCCAGTTGTTACAGGAATATGGCGTGCTTTGTTCAGCGCAGCCATATGTTGAGCAGTATTGCAAGGAGCATTATGATTGTATCATTGGCAAGCAGGCATTAAAGACGATTAAGAATTATATCAGTTAGGGGAACTTCCGTTATGAAGTATGATTTTGACCTGGAAAACAAAAAAGAAGCCAGAAAACAGTTGACTATAAAAATACTGATTACGGTGGCAGAGGTTATTCTGGTAATATTTGCTGCTTATGCGATTACGCATTTTGGAATGGAAACATATACGGTTTCCGGACAGGATATGAATCCGACACTGAAAGAGGGCGATAAGATATTGATTAATAAAATGTCTTATCGAATTCATTCTATCAAGCGAAATGACGTTGTTGTCGTAGAGCAGAGTGGTGCAGAACATAATTATTATTCTGCAGAGCGTGTCATTGGACTGCCGGGAGAAAAAATTCAGATTAAAGAAGGCAGTGTGTATGTTAATGGCGAGATGTTAAAGGAAAAATACGATTTTCCTCTGATGGAAAATGGTGGTCTGGCTCTGGAAGAAATTATTTTGGACGAAGATGAATATTTTGTGCTTTGCGATAATCGAAATAGTGGTGAAGACAGCAGAAATGCTAATATAGGCAATATTGTAAAAGAAAATATTGTAGGAAAAGCATGGATTCGTATGAATACGATAGAATTAATCAGCCATCTGGATGAATTTTCAAAGGAAAAAGAAACATCTTCCGAGAAGACAGACAAATAATGTTAAAAATGAGAAAGACAATTCGCAATGCGAAAAAGTAAGAGGTGAATTATGCAATTTCAATGGTATCCCGGTCATATGACAAAAGCAAAACGTGCAATGCAGGAAGATTTGAAATTAATCGATGTAATTATTGAATTGGTTGATGCAAGAGTGCCGTTTAGCAGCAAAAACCCAGATATTGACCAGTTGGCAAATGGAAAGTCACGAATTATTATTCTGAATAAATATGATTTGGCAGATGCTGAATGTACAAGCAGTTGGATGAAATATTATGAAGAAAAAGGATATTTTGTTACCAAAGTAAATGCGAAAAGTGGAGCAGGTGTTAAGGCTGTTAATGATGTCATTCAGAAAGCGTGTCAGGAAAAAATTGAAAGAGACCGGAAAAGAGGCATCTTAAACCGTCCGATTCGCGCTATGATTGTAGGAATCCCTAACGTAGGAAAATCTACTTTTATCAACAGTTTTGCGAAAAAAGCCTGTACAAAAACGGGAAATAAGCCGGGCGTTACAAAGGGAAAACAATGGATTCGCCTGAATAAAAATGTAGAACTTCTGGATACTCCCGGAATTTTGTGGCCCAAATTTGAAGACCAGGCAATAGGACTTCGTCTGGCATTTATTGGTTCAATTAAGGACGAGTTATATAATATTTATGAATTAAGTATATTATTACTGGAATATCTAAACGAGCACTATCCCGATAGTGTGTCTTCGTTTTACCAGATTACATCAGAACAAGTGCCTTCCAGCCAGTTAGAGGCAATTGCCAAGCGTCGTGGATGTGTGAAGTCCGGTGGCATGCTGGATGTTGACAAGGCAGCCAAATGTTTCGTAGACGATTTTCGTGCCGGAAAATTAGGCGCAATTAGTCTGGAACAAGTCAATCAGTAAAAAATCCTGAATGAGGAGGATTGTTCATGTATAAAGAAGACGAAATCGAGGACAGTCTGGAATTTTGCAGACAAATACAATTTTATCAGGATGCAGAAAAAAAGCAGAAAACAGCGTCTTTAGAATATCCGGAAACGTTTTGCCGGGATGAAAAAATGGACAATCATAACCGATATGTCGGGAAACATACATTAGATGAATTATCAAATGAACCAATTCAGAAAAACGAATCTGCAAAAGACAGTGCAGTGATTCGTTTTGTCAATAATTTGCTTGTATTGGGAGTCTGTATTCTGCTTGCCTATTTGCTGGCTTCTTTTGTTACACATTATATTGCACATGAAACCAAAGTGGAAGGAGAGTCTATGGAGCCTTCCCTGACAGACGGAGATTCTATTATTATTCAAAAAGTCAGTTATTATCTGGGTGAGCCAGAACGGTTTGATGTAGTAGTATTTCCGGTACAGCAGGAAAATACAGACAGTAAAACGAAAAATTATTATGTCAAAAGGGTTATCGGGCTTCCCAATGAAACTGTTCAGATTTTAGATGGCAAAGTATATATTGACGGCAAAGAATTAAAAGGGGACACGTATTGCCTTTCTGATATTTTAGATGCAGGAAATGCAGCAAATCCGATAACATTAGGAAATGATGAGTACTTTGTTCTTGGAGATAATAGAAACCGGAGTACAGACAGCCGTAGTGATTATGTCGGAACGATTCACCGGAAGGATATTGTAGGAGAGGTACTGATGTGTATCTGGCCATTGTCCCATATCGGGCTGATTCCCCAGTAATTCGCCTGCTATATAAATAGGCAAAGAATAAAGCAAAGAAAAAAGCAAAGAAGTGAGGGTATCATGGAAACGATTGCACATATTAAAGAGGAGTTTGCAAAAGCAGAGGGAAAAAACAGAGCATTTTTATATCAGAAATATGAAGCAGACGAACGAAAGGGTGTCCAGAATCTGCTGCTCCGATATAAAAAAGAAGATGCAGCACTGGAAAAAGAAATGAAGCGTCTGCAGCAAATGAAATCATATGAAATGCAATATGGTCAGGAATATGACGTGATTTGTGGCATTGATGAAGCAGGAAGAGGGCCATTGGCAGGACCGGTAGTAGCTGCTGCCTGTATTTTGCCAAAAGACGAGGATATTTTATATATTAATGATTCTAAAAAGTTATCAGCAAAAAAGCGTGAACTGTTATATGAAGAAATTTGTGAAAAAGCAGTGGCTTATGGAATCGGTATTGTGTCACAGGGCAGAATCGATGAAATCAATATTTTGCAGGCTACCTACGAAGCTATGCGTCAGGCAATTGATAAGCTGGAGGTTTCTCCGAAGCTGGCACTGGTAGATGCTGTTACCATTCCGGATATTACAATCCGTCAGGTAGGAATTATCAAAGGAGATGCAAAAAGCGTTTCCATTGCAGCAGCCAGCATTCTTGCAAAAGTAACAAGGGACAAAATGATGGAAGAAATGGATATTCTTTATCCGGAATATGGTTTTGCAAAACACAAAGGATATGGTTCAGCAGAGCATATTGCTGCATTGCGCAAGTATGGTCCGTGCCCGATTCACCGGAGAACTTTTATTAAAAATATATTAAAGTAAGTTATTTTTTCTTTTAAATATGGTGAAAGGAGGAATCTTATGGAAAATGACAAGCAAAAACGGCAAAATATAATATATGGAAAAGATATTGTAGGCGATATCAGCCAGAAATCTGCGATTGCACTGGAATATGACGAAGGAGATGTTGCACCGAAGGTTATTGCAAGTGGAAAAGGTTATGTTGCAGAAAAAATTATTCAGAAAGCAGATGAACATAAGATTCCGGTTCATAAAGACGAAAAACTGGCAAAAAGTTTGGAAAAACTGGAAATTGGCGAGTATATTCCAAAGGAATTGTATCAGGTTGTAGCTGAAGTATTAGTATATGTGGATGCCATGGATAAAATCAAAGGAAAAGTGATGGATAAGGTAAAGGAAAAAGAAAAATAGTTATCATAAAAGAATTACAAAAAGGAAACAAAGAATATAACGCTAAAAGAAACATAAAAAACAAAGGAAAAGGAAGAACATAGTGGGAAGAAACAACAAAAATTTTAGAGAAAATGGAAAACAATATGAACAAAGAGCAGTAGCCTTTCTGGAAAAGAAAGGCTATCAGATTTTAGAAAACAATTTCTATTCGCATTATGGAGAAATTGATATTATTGCAAAAGAGAAAGAAACCGTAGTATTTGTGGAAGTAAAGTTTCGCAGCAATACGAAAAACGGAACTGCTGTAGAAGCAGTGACAAAGCAAAAACAGCAAAGACTGATTAAAACAGCCCAATATTATCTGTATTGTCATGCAGAATATTATGAGACACCATGCCGGTTTGATGTCATTGCATTTGAAAATCAGACCATCAGGCATCTGGAAAATGCATTTGAAGTGGAATAAAAAGAAAAGGGATGGTATTGTATGGAAAAAATAGTTCAAAATAATATGGAAAAAGCAGACCAGAACAAATCAGTTCAAAAAGAAACGATAGAACAGTTATGGAAAAATGCATTACAAAAAAGAAGGAAAATAATGGGCAAAATTTATGATACAGAAAAAGAAGAATGTTATCTTGCAAATACAGAGTCCGTTCCGGCTGTGCGTTTTTGTGCATTTGATGAATTTTCCTTTGTAAATGCAGCTTTTTCGACTCGTTTTGGTGGAATCAGCAAAGGTTTTTTATCACAGTTAAACTTAGGATTCCAGCGTGGAGACGATGATAAAACAGTAGCACGAAACTATACTCTTTTTTGCAACAGTATCGGTGTTAGTCCTGAAAATCTGGTTTTGTCAGACCAGGTACATGATACAAAATTGCAATATGTGACACAGGAAGATGCCTGTAATGGCACGATACAGAAAAAATTAAAAGGAATTGACGGCATTTATACAGACCAGAAGAATATTTGTCTTGCAACATCCTATGCTGATTGTGTTCCTTTGTTTTTCGTGGACCCCGTGAAAAAAGTAATCGCCTCATCACATTCCGGATGGAAAGGCACGGTTGGCAAAATAGGACAGAAGACAATACAGACATTAGAAGAAACATTTCAATCCGACAGAAAAGATATCATAGCCGTGATTGGACCGTCTATCTGTCAGGAATGTTATGAAGTAAGCAGGGATGTTATCGATTTATTTGCAGAGGCATATACAGCAGAGCAAATGAAGCAGATTGCATATTGCTCCAATCGTGAAGAAGAAAAATATCAGCTGGATTTGTGGGCTGCTAACTATATTCAGTTTGAAGAAGCAGGACTTTTGCCGAAAAATATTCACGTATCCGGTATCTGTACATGCTGCAATCAGGAACTCTTTTTCTCACACCGTGCTTCACATGGAAAAAGAGGAAACCTGAACGGTTTCCTCTCATTATGCTGATACATCAATTCATTTAGTAATGAATGTATTTGTTTTATTTAGTAATGAATGTATTTATTGCTCATTGCGTATGGATACCAGCTCCTGAATGCGTTTCGTGGCATCGAGAATATCATTTACAGAAGTATCATGATTGAGCGTATCAATAATCAGTGCAATATAACGGCTTAAATCGACATTATGATAATATGGCTTTTCCAGCAGTTCTTCTGGGCAGTAGCAAAGGTTGGTTGTGTAAATATAATCAAATAACTGTTCTTCATAAGCTTTGTCCAGATTATCAAGACCGTTTGAGAAAAGACCGAAGGTAGCACAAATCAATACTTTTCTGGCTTTTCGCTTTTTGAGTTCTCTGGCAACATTTAATACGGTGTTGCCGGAAGCAACCATATCATCCACGATGATAATATCTTTTCCTTCTACGTCATTTCCTAAAAATTCAACAGAAACAACAGGATGTTCGCCATTAACCATACGGGAATAATCTCTTCTGCGATAGAACATACCCATATCAACACTGAGCTGTCCGGCATAATAAACGGCACGGCGCATACCACCTTCATCAGGACTGACAATCATTAAATGGTCATTATCGACTTTGATGTCCGGATTTGTGTGCAGTATTTCACTGATAAACTGATACGAAGTATAAAAATTGTCAAAGCCATTATTAGGAATGGCATTCTGTACACGGTTATCATGTGCATCAAATGTGATAATGGTTTCAACACCCATAGCAATCAGTTCCTGCAAGGCAAGGGCACAGTCTAATGATTCATTAATCATACGGATATGCTGTCTGCCTTCATACAGATATGGCATAATGACCGTAATACGTTTTGGCTGTCCACTGCAGGCCATAATGATACGTTTTAAATCCATAAAATGGTCATCAGGTGACATATTTGTATTCTGACCACACATTTTATAAGTTTCACTATAATTGACAGTATCTGCGATGATAAATAAATCACTGCCACGAATGGACTCGTTAATAACAGCGCGTCCTTCTCCTGTACCAAATCTTGGACAATCAAAATCGACCAGATAATTTTCCGTATCATATCCGGTCATTTTAAAGGTAGGATTCGGTGTGTCTGCCAATGCTTTTTGGCGTCGGCTGATAATAATCTGATTGATTTTCTCACCGATTTCTTCACAGTTACCCAATGCAACAATTTTTAATGGTGCTATTGGCATTGCATCCTGAAATTTTCTGCTAGACATAGTATTTCTCCAATCCCAGACGTGTAAAAAATCTGCCATATGACCTATTTTTTACAGTATGTTTTGTTATTTTAGACTTCTTTTCATTTTTTCGATAAAAAGAATGAAAATTCTTCTTAAAATATATCGCTTTTTGGATTTTGCGTCAATGACAAAATGCTTCTGCGCTATTGTTGTTATCGTTTTTCTTTTTTAACAGGTATTTTATGTAAAATGCGAAAAAATATTGAAGATTTTTGGAAATGACTTTATTTTTATTGCTTTTTATGGTATAAAATAAAAGGTTATATAGAAATTAATATGGATGGAGGAAATATATTGTGATGAAGAAAAAATGGCTTATGCTTTCTTTGTGCAGCTGTCTGGCAGTTGCTTCTATGACAGGATGTGGTGCAGCAGACAAGGCAAAGAAAACAGTGAATATGGAAAAAGAGAGTACACCTCTTATTCAGAATGCAAAATCTTATATTGAACTGGCAGACTATTCTGTTATTGAACTGGACAAGGATGAAATTGACAAAGAATTGCAGGAAGGAATTGACCAGACGCTAGATGAGTACGCAACATACAAACATGTGAAAAAAGGAACCGTAAAAGATGGCGATACCGTAAATATTTTCTATGTTGGTAAAATAGATGGCGTTGCATTTGATGGTGGTTCCTGCACAAAAGAGAATACGCCGGACGGTTATGATTTGGAAATTGGTTCTAATACCTTTATTGATGGTTTTGAGGAAGGACTGATTGGCAAAAAAATAGGAAAAACATATGATATTGATGTAACTTTCCCAGACAATTATTCTGCAAATGAGGAATTATCCGGCAAAAAAGCAGTATTTACCGTGACAATAAATTATAAGCAGGGTAAAAAAGTAAAGCAGGAATTTACGGATGATTTCGTGAAAAAGAATCTGACGACTTATACTTCTGTAGAGGATTATATGACACAGAACCGTGCAACAATTATTCAGTCCAAAGCAGTTGCCAAAGTATGTAATGATACCAAGATAAAAAAATATCCTGAGGATAAAGTAAAAGAAATGGAAACACAGTTAAAGACTTCCATTGAAGCATATCTGGCACAAAATAGTATGACATTAGATGATTATCTGACAAACTTAAATACAAGCAAAGAAGATTATGAAAAGCAGGTGAAAGAAACTGCGCAGGAAGATGTCGGTAATCAGTTGGTTTACAATGCGATTGCCCAGGCTGAGAATATTACAATCAGTGATGACGAATACAAAGAAGAACTGAAAACATATTTAACAAATTATAATTGTGAAAAAGAATCGGACTTAAATAAGCAGTTTAAGGAAACATATGGAACAACAGCAAAGCAGATTATTTACAATGATTTGCTGTATCAGAAAGTAGCAGATTATTTAGTTAAGAATGTGAAAGAATCATAGGAGGTAAATGTGAGTAAACCGATAGTAGCCATCGTAGGCCGTCCAAATGTGGGAAAGTCTACTATTTTCAATATGATGGCAGGAGAGAGAATTGCGATTGTAAAAGATACGCCGGGTGTTACGCGAGATAGAATCTATGCTGATGTATCCTGGCTGAAATACAATTTTACAATAATGGATACCGGTGGAATCGAGCCGGAAACAAATAACCAGATGCTTCGCAATATGCGTGAACAGGCAGAAATGGCAATTGAAATGGCAGATGTTGTTATGTTTGTTGTTGATGTCAAGCAGGGACTTGTTGATGCAGATTTTAAAGTAGCTGATATGTTACGCAAGGCACAGAAAAAGGTTGTTTTGGTTGTTAACAAAGTAGACAACTTTGATAAAATGATGCCTGACGTTTACGAATTTTATAATCTTGGAATCGGAGAACCACATCCGGTATCTTCCATTGCAAAATTAGGAATTGGTGACATGCTGGATGAAGTTGTTGCTATGTTCCCGGAAGATTTAGAGCAGGAAGAGGATGAAAGACCACGTGTGGCCATTGTCGGCAAACCAAATGTCGGCAAATCATCCATTATTAATAAATTGCTGGGTGAAAACCGTGTCATTGTATCAGATGTTGCAGGAACAACACGTGATGCCATCGATACTTCCATTACCTGGAATGATAAAGAATATGTTTTTATTGACACAGCAGGACTTCGACGGAAAAATAAAATCAAAGAAGAAATTGAACGATATAGTATTCTGCGTACCGTTTCAGCAGTAGAACGTGCCGATGTTGTCGTACTTGTAATTGATGCAACAGAGGGCGTGACAGAGCAGGATGCAAAAATTGCCGGTATTACACATGACCGTGGACGTGGTATGATTATTGCCGTTAACAAATGGGATGCCATTGAAAAGAATAATCAGTCCGTAAAGGAATATACAAATAAAATCCGTATGGTTTTGTCCTTTTTGCCATATGCCGAAATTATCTTTTTATCAGCAAAAACAGGACAAAGACTTCCAAAGTTATTTGATGTGCTGGATGTTGTTATTCAGAATCACCAGCTTCGTATTGCAACAGGTGTCCTGAATGATATTCTGGCAGAAGCAGTAGCGATGCAGCAGCCACCATCTGACAAGGGACGTCGCTTGAAAATTTATTATATGACACAGGTCAGCGTAAAACCACCAACGTTTGTTATCTTTGTTAATGATAAACGTCTGATGCATTTTTCGTACACCAGATACTTAGAAAACAAAATTCGCGAAGCGTTTGGTTTTGCCGGAACTCCGTTGAAATTCCTGATTCGTGAAAGAAAAGAAAAATAGTTGATTTTGGAGGCTGAAATGATTGAAATAGTAATTTGTCTGTTAGTTGGATATTGTTTTGGATGTATTTCCAGTGGTTATTTTGTTGGAAAGTTTTATCACAAGGATATCAGAACATTAGGAAGTGGAAATGCCGGAACAACAAATGTACTTCGTAATTTTGGTATTATACCTGCCATTATTACCTTTTTAGGGGATGTTTTGAAAGCAATTGTTCCACTGATGCTGATTCGTTTCTGTTTTGACACGCAGACAGACTGGTATTTATTATGTCTGTATTGTGGTCTTGGTGTGGTATTAGGGCACAACTATCCTTTTTATCTTGGATTCAAAGGTGGAAAAGGAATTGCCGTTACGGCAGCAATTGTTATGGCCTGCGCAAATCCGATTATGATTCCGATAGGTCTTGCTATTTTCGTGGCAGCTGTTGCGCTGACACGTTATGTTTCCGTTGGTTCCCTTTTTGTAGCCTAGTATATTCCGGCAAATACATTAGTTTTCCATCGGGGAGATGATGCTTTTGTACATATGATGGTAATTAGTTTACTGTTTACAATATTTGCCTATTTTCAACATCGTGAAAATATAGTAAGATTGATTCATGGAAATGAAAATAAATTAGGACAGAAAAAGGAGAAGGAGGCAGACGAAAGTGAGCAAAGTTAGTTTTCTGGGTGCCGGAAGCTGGGGAACGGCATTGTCAATTATGCTGGCAAAACAAGGTCACGAAGTGACACTTTGGTCAAAAGTAGAAGCAGAGGTAACGATGCTTCAGGAAAACAGAGAGCATAAAAACCGTCTTCCGGGAGTAAAACTGCCGGATTCTATTGTTGTCACAAATGATTTGGAGGCTGCCTGCACGGGCATGGAGCTGATTGTATTTTCTGTTGCATCACCTTTTGTGCGAAGTGTAGCACAGGAAGCCTGCAGCCTGATTCCAGAGGGACAGAAAATCGTAAATGTGGCAAAAGGAATCGAAGAGAGTTCTCTGGATACTTTACGCGACATTCTGATGGAAGAAATTCCTCAGGCTGATGTTTCGGTATTATCCGGTCCAAGCCATGCAGAAGAAGTAGCCATTGGTATGCCTACCACGGTAGTCGTTGGCGCGACCAGCAAAGAAACAGCTGTTTTCATTCAGGAAATTTTTATGAATGAAAGATTTCGTGTTTATACTAGTCCGGATATCATAGGTATCGAACTGGGTGGCTCTGTAAAAAATGTTATCGCCCTTGCAGCCGGAGCATGTGATGGTTTAGGGTATGGCGATAATACAAAAGCAGCACTGATTACACGTGGAATTGCTGAGATTTCGCGTCTTGGCGTTGCAATGGGTGCAAAAGTAGAAACACTTGCCGGTTTGTCCGGAATTGGTGATTTGATTGTAACCTGTACCAGCAAGCACAGCAGAAATTATAATGCCGGTTATTTAATCGGACAGGGATATACAGCTGATGCAGCATTAAAAGAAGTAAAGCAGGTTGTGGAAGGTGTTTATTCGGCAAAAGCTGTTCGTAAACTTGCTGCAAAATATCAGGTGTCTATGCCAATTGTAGAAGAAATCTGTTCTGTGCTGTTTGAAGGTGCATCAGCCAGTGAAGCAGTAAAACGTCTGCTGACGAGAGAACGTCGTGCAGAATATCCTGATATTAGCTGGGAAGATTAAGACATAAAATAAATTTCTTTGCATATAGTATCTTCAAAGAGATGTCCTGGCAGGAGTTTTTATGTATCAGTCAGAAAATATGACAGAAGAAAATAAAATGAGCCGTGCAGATAAAGTAATGCAGGCAAAAACTGCATTTCTGCCGGGCGCACAGGCAAGTCACGCCCGGAGGACACAAAATACACATGCAGAGAAGAAAAAGCATTCTTTTGGCCTGCTTCGGATGCTGGTGGCTGGAATGCTTTTTTTGCTATTATTAACAGCATTTCATTTCGATATTTCATATCAGAAATTTGACAGGGAATATGTAAAAGAACTTCTGGCAGATGATAGCAAATGGGAAAAATTAGTAAATCAGGTAACTGAAGTGATGAAACAAGCAAAATAAAAATCCAATGAGGTAATTATGAGAAAACTTGCATTAAGTGATGAAATACTGCTGTCGATAGAAAAGCCGGCGCGCTATATCGGTGGCGAAATTAATATGGTAAAAAAGAATCCGTCTGAGGTTGATATTCGTTTTTGTATGTGTTTCCCGGATGTATATGAAATTGGAATGTCCCATTTAGGAATCCAGATTTTATATGATATGTTCAATTTAAGGGATGATATTTATTGTGAGCGTGTATACTCGCCGTGGGTAGATTTGGATGCAATTATGAGAGAGCAGAATATTCCTCTTTTTGCACTGGAGTCACAAGACCCTGTCAAATCGTTTGACTTTTTAGGAATCACATTACAGTATGAAATGTGTTATACGAATATTTTGCAGATATTAGATTTATCCGGGATTCCTTTAAAAGCCGTTGAAAGAACATTAGAAGACCCGTTTGTAATTGGTGGTGGCCCTTGTTCATACAATCCGGAGCCGATTGCAGACTTCTTTGATTTGTTCTATATAGGCGAAGGAGAAACCGTATATGATGACCTGATGGATGCGTACAAAGTCTGGAAGAAAAACAAAACCACACGTCAGGATTTCTTAAAGATGGCAGCGCAGATACCGGGAATTTATGTGCCTCAGTTTTATCAGGCAGAATATAATGAAGACGGTACCTTGGCAAAGTTTTATCCAACGGTACCGGAAGCACCGGAAACCGTAATAAAACAGGTGGAAAAAGATATGTCCGATACCTTTTATCCGGAAAAGCCGCTGGTGCCTTATATTAAAGTAACGCAGGACCGTGTTGTTCTGGAAATCCAGAGAGGCTGTATCCGTGGCTGTCGTTTCTGCCAGGCAGGAATGCTGTATCGACCGATTCGTCCAAGAAATCTTGAATTTCTCAAGCAGCGTGCCAAAGTGATGTTAGAGTCAACCGGCCATGATGAGATTTCGTTAAGTTCATTAAGTTCCAGTGACTATAAAGAACTGCCGGAGCTGGTATACTGGCTGATAGACGAATTTCATGACAAAGGGGTAAATATTTCACTTCCTTCTTTGCGAATTGATGCTTTCGCACTGGATGTTATGTCAAAAGTGCAGGATATCCGTAAAAGCAGTCTGACATTTGCGCCAGAGGCCGGTTCCCAGAGAATGCGTAATGTAATCAACAAAGGGCTGACAGAAGAAGTCATTTTAAAAGGTGCAAAGGATGCTTTTGTCGGTGGTTGGAACCGTGTGAAATTGTATTTTATGCTGGGGCTTCCCGGTGAAACATATGATGACATTGAACAGATTGCTGTTTTGTCGGACAAGATTGCAAGGGAATATTACACTTTGCCAAAAGAAGAGCGAAATGGCAAGGTAAATATTGTAACCAGCACTTCTATTTTTGTACCAAAGCCGTTTACGCCATTCCAGTGGTCACCAATGGTTTCAAAAGAAGAAGCACAGGAAAAACGTTATTTTCTGCTGGACAAAGTAAAATCGCAGTTAAATGCAAAGAGCATCAAATATAATTGCCATGATGCTGATGTTTCGGAGTTAGAGGGAATCTTTGCACGTGGTGACAGAAGATTATGCGATGTTATTCTGCAGGCATATCAGAGTGGCTGTATTTACGATTCGTGGTCAGAATATTTCCATTACGATAAATGGGTACAGGCTTTTAAAGACCATAATCTGGATATGGATTTCTATATCAAAAGAGAACGCAGTGAAGATGAAAAGTTCCCGTGGGATTTCATTGATATTGGTGTTTCAAAAGACTTTTTATTACGGGAATATCATCAGGCAAAAAATGAAACCGTTACTCCAAACTGCCGTGCAAAATGTGCAGGATGTGGAGCAGCAAAATTTGGCTGTGGTGTCTGTGTGGAGGAGAGAAGTATATGAAAGCAAGATTAAAATTTTCCAAAACTGGTTCCATGCGTTTTATTGGACATCTGGATGTGATGCGCTATTTTCAGAAAGCATTTCGCAGAGCCAATATTGCAGTAAGTTATAGTCAGGGATATTCGCCACATCAGTTAATGTCATTCGCCTCTCCATTAGGAATTGGCCTGAGCAGTGATGCAGAATATCTGGATATTGTATTAGATGATACGGAAAATACCGAGAATTTTCTGCCAAGAATCAATGCTGTTATGAATGAAGAAATTACGGTAACTGATTTTTCGGTGCTGACAGAAGAGGCAAAACCTTCGATGGCCGTGCTTGCCGGATGTGATTATCTGATTGCCTTAAAACCAGATAAAGAAAGTTTTCTGACTGATGCGAAGGAGCGTAGTCAGTTACTGGAACGTTTTCAGGCAAGAGATACGGTTGAAATCCTAAAAAAGACAAAACGTTCTGAAAAACTGACAGATATCAGAGAAAATATTTATTGTATTACGGATGAATGCAGAACGTTTGAAACATTTACAGGCAGAAATTATCAGAAACTTGCATTGGATACGACAGAATATACGCCTTTACTCTATTGCCAGCTGACAGCAGGCAGTATTGTGAACATTAAACCGGAACTGGTGTTAGAAGCACTGTGTCAACAGGAAGGGAAAGAATATAATCCGTTTGCATATCAGATACACCGTTTGGAAATGTATGCAGATGCCAATGCAAAGAAAGGCGAAATCCATACATTACATTCTGAAATTCCATGCAAATTAGTTTCTTTAGCAGAATACGAAAGAAAGAATGGCTGATAGTTCTTTTTAGAAAGGGGGCATACTGTGAAAAATCAATTATTGATTACACAGAATGAAGGGTATATCGTAACTGTCTGGGTAGAAGAAAACCAGATTCAGCAGATACAGGCCCAGCCGTTGGAAGAAGAAGAGATTTTAGGCAATATTTATGTTGGAAAAGTCCGTAATATTGTAAAAAATATTAATGCTGCTTTTGTTGAATTTCAAAAAGGGCAGATGGGATATCTTTCTCTGCGCGACGATTGCTGTCCTATTCATACGAATGGTACCGGTCAGAATACAGACAGGGTTCTGATTGGCGATGAAATCATAGTGCAGGTAGAAAAAGAAGCTGTCAAAACAAAACCCCCAACCCTGACAGGAAGACTGGATTTTACCGGCAAATATATGATACTGACAGCAGGAAAATCACAAATCAGCATTTCTAAAAAAATTAAAAGCAAAGAAAGCAGAAAGAAACTGCATCAGCTGATAGAGGAGTCTGGCGTGACAAAAGAATACGGATGGATTGCAAGAACCAATAGTATGACAGCCAGCGCATCAGACATAAAAGCAGAAATGGAGCAGTTAAAAGAACAATATCGGAAGATTGTAAAGCAGGGGATGCACAGAAACATTTTTACCTGTCTGTATCAGGCACCTGCTTCCTATCTGGCAAATATTAAAGATATGTATCAGGAGCGTATTCACGAAGTCATTACCGATTCGGATGCTGTTTATGCCAAAATAAAAGAGTATTTAGAAGAACAGCAATGGGAAACACAGCCGGATGTTTCTTTGTGGGATGAAAAAAACGGAAAGTTAGATGCCGTCTATAATATTTCGACTACGATGAAGAAAGCCTTGCAGGAAAAAGTCTGGCTAAAGCATGGTGGTTACTTAATTATCCAGCCGACAGAAGCACTGGTATCAATAGATGTCAATACCGGCAAATCCATTTCCAAAAAGAAAGAAGTGCAGACACATTTTCTGAAAGTTAATATGGAAGCAGCAGCCGAAATAGCACACCAGTTAAGACTGCGAAATCTGTCAGGAATGATACTGGTTGATTTTATTGATATGACAAGTCAGGAAGCAAATCAGGAGCTAATGGCATTTTTTAAAAAAGAATTGAAAAAAGACCCTGTTCCAACGGAATTAGTTGATATGACCAAATTAGGCCTGATTGAAGTGACACGAAAAAAAGTGCGCAAACCATTATATGAGCAGATGCAAAGAAATCACGGCAGGTAAGATACGAAAAAAGAATGGAGAAACAATATGCAGCAGGATGAGATTATTATTCGCAAGGGAATTGTACATATTATGGACGGAACGTTAGGATATCCGGTATATTCAGAAGAAGAACTGGAGCTGTCGCCGGATATTAATGACTTTTTCAGAAATCATATCTATCGTCTGTTGTCAGGCGATGATTTAAAAAAATGTGTGTTTTCAGAAGAAGAATCCGAAGTATATGAACTCGTAAAGCAGTTTGATGAAGCAGATTTAGTAGAGCAGAGTAAAAAAATTGCTGCCATATTATACCAGATTATGAATGCCAACGTAGCTATTCCTTCTGGTGATTTGGCCGTCATTACATTTCAATGTCAGGCAAAACAGTACCTTGCTTTATTAAAAATGAATTATAAAGAAAGTTATGTCCATATGACGCAGAACCAGGATGCCAAAAATGTAAATCAGATAATCTGTTATCAGTCAACATTACCGGCAGGTGGCACAAAACTTTCAGAAGCTGTTTTTATTAATCTGGAAGATTATTCCGTACAGATAGTAGAGAAAAAATACGAAGTAAACGGTTCTAAAGTGAACTATTTATCAGAACTGTTTTTAAAGTGTCACGCCAGTATGTCTTCCAAATCCAAACTTTCTATTGTGACAAAAGCCGTAGAGCAGGTCAATAAAAAGCATTATGCGGAAGAGCCGTTGAAGCAGATGGAAGCGAAACGGATTATGAAAAAAGAAATTGAAACGAACGGCGTTCTGGATGTAGAAAAAATTAGTGAAGAAATTTACGGCAATGCACCGGAAATCAAAGAAGAATTTGATGCAAAAATGGAAAAATATCATATGGAAAAGGCGCAGGTAACGCCAAAAAGTGAAAAAACAACGAAGAAGTTTGAAAAACAATATTTAAAAACAGATACTGGAATTGAGATTAATATTCCGATGGAGCAGTATCAGGATGCAGACCAGGTTGAATTTATTACGAATGTGGACGGAACGATTTCTGTTTTAATAAAAAATATTAATAAGATTTCAACACGGTAGTTTCTGCATACGGCACTATAGTCAGAAAAATGACAGTCTGAAAAACAAAACAACAAAATAGAACAAAGTATCATTATAAAAAATATCGCAAAAAACAGGAAAAGAAAGGGGAATATCATGTTTCGTTTGTGGGCAAAAGAGTGGAAAGAAAACCGAATGATTCAGGATATTACAATTTGTGACAGCGCACCTTCCTCTGAAAAGAACCGTACCAAAAAGGTGTTTGATGCGCTGGATGAGGTTTGCTATGCATTTGACTTAGGCAAACCAATCTGGCTGGATGTGAATATCAGAGAATTTCAAAGTGTTGATAAAACAAGGTTTTCAAAGGACAATTTTATCGAAGAAATTCCTTTTGATTATTTGGAAATCCAGGTAATTGAAGAAGATGATATATAGTTGCGAAACTATTTACTTTTTGATTTTGACGTGTTAAAATGTTTCGGAATGAGTAACACAGACAATCGCGGCTGCAAGTGCCGAAAGGCCGCAGGTGAGGAAAGTCCGGGCTTCATAGGGCAGGATGCCGGATAACGTCCGGTGGAGGCGACTCCCAGGCCAGTGCAACAGAAAACAACCGCCGGCATATGCCGGTAAGGGTGAAAAGGCGAGGTAAGAGCTCACCGCGTTTTTGGTAACAAAGACGGCATATGTAAACCCCATCCGAAGCAAGACCGAACAGGAATAATACGGCGGCCCGTCGTGTTCCGGGTAGGTTGCTTGAACCTGGTGGTAACATCAGGTCTAGATAGATGATTGTCAGATACAGAACTCGGCTTATCGTGTTACTCATTTCATTAAAAATAAATCAAAGGAAAAACGAAGGCTTTAGAAAAGAGGTACAAAATATGCCACTTACACCGATGATGCAGAAATATATGGAAACAAAGGAAGAATACAAAGATTGTATTCTCTTTTATCGTTTAGGGGATTTTTACGAAATGTTTTTTGAGGACGCAAAAATCTGTTCCAAAGAGTTAGAACTGACGCTGACAGGCAAAAGTTGTGGTCTGGAAGAGCGGGCACCTATGTGTGGAGTTCCATTTCATGCAGTAGACGGTTATCTGAATAAATTAGTAACAAAAGGATATAAAGTCGCTATCTGTGAGCAGATTGAAGACCCTAAAACAGCAAAAGGCCTGGTAAAAAGAGCTGTTACCCGTGTTGTTACACCGGGAACTAATTTAAATACACAGGCTTTGGATGAAACCCGGAACAATTACCTGATGTGCATTGTGTATACAACGAATGCATATGGAGTATCTTATGTAGATGTTACAACCGGCGATTATTATTTTGCAGAATTTGATACCCAGAATCTTCTGCTGGATGAAATCGGCAAAGTAATGCCATCCGAAATTATATGTAATGATTCTTTTTTGGTATCTGGTGTTGATTTGGCCGATTTACAGGGCAGACTGGGAATGGCAGTATCCGCAGTCGATGCCTGGTATTTTGACGAAAGCCGGTGTACCGATACCCTGAAAAGGCATTTTAAAGTGTCATCTCTTTCAGGTCTTGGTCTGGATGGCTACAGCATTGGCGTAATTGCTGCCGGTGCTGTTATGCAATATCTGCAGGAAACCCAGAAAATTTCATTAGACCATATTACAAAACTGCATCCGTATGTGTCAGAACGTTTTATGCTTTTAGACCGTTCCACCAGACGAAATCTGGAACTTTGTGAAACAATGCGCGAAAAAGCAAAACGTGGTTCTTTATTCTGGGTGCTGGATAAAACAAAAACGGCAATGGGCGCAAGAATGCTGCGTCATACCATTGAACAGCCATTATTGAATATTGATGAAATTAACCAAAGACTGGATACGATAGAAGCACTCAACAATAATGCCATTAACAGGGAAGAACTTCGTGAATATTTAGGTCCTATCTATGATTTGGAGCGTCTGATTAGTAAAATCAGTTACCGTAGTGCAAACCCAAGAGATTTAATTGCTTTTCGTCAGTCGCTGTCTATGCTGCCGGCCATTAAAATGATATTAAATACCTATGAAGAAGGCACATTGCTGAAGAAATACGGAACAGAAATGAAGGATTTACAGGAAATCTATCAGCTGATTGATGCTGCCATTGTAGAAGAACCACCTTTGACCGTGAGAGAAGGTGGCATTATTAAAGACGGATATAATGAAGAGGTAGACAAGCTTCGCCATGCCAAGACAGAAGGCAAAAACTGGCTGGCCGAGTTATTGGAAGAAGAAAAAGAAAAAACAGAAATTAAAAATTTGAAGATTAAATATAATAAAGTATTTGGCTACTATCTGGAAGTAACCAACTCTTACAAGGATTTGGTACCGGATGACTGGACAAGAAAACAGACGCTTGCCAATGCAGAGCGTTACACAACACCAAAATTAAAAGAATTGGAAGACACCATATTAGGTGCCGAAGACAGACTGTACAATTTGGAATATGACCTTTTCTGCCAGGTGCGCGAAAAAATATATGAAAAAATTTCAGATGTACAGGAAACAGCAAAAATGATTGCAGCCATTGATATGTTTGCATCACTTGCACTGGTAGCAGAACAGAATAATTATGTACGTCCTAAAATGACAAAAGATGGAAAAATCGATATCAAAGAGGGGCGTCATCCGGTTGTAGAAAAAATGATTCAAAATGATATGTTTGTTTCCAATGATACGTATCTGGACGACCATAATCACAGGATTGCCATTATTACCGGTCCTAATATGGCAGGAAAATCAACCTATATGCGCCAGACTGCATTGTTGGTACTGATGGCACAAATTGGTTCCTTTGTACCTGCAAAGAGTGCCACGATTGGTATTGTTGACCGTATCTTTACCCGTGTCGGGGCTTCCGATGACTTAGCCAGTGGGCAGAGTACGTTTATGGTGGAAATGACAGAAGTTGCAAATATTCTGCGCAATGCAACCAGAAACAGTCTGATTATTCTGGATGAAATAGGACGTGGAACCAGTACATTTGACGGATTAAGCATTGCCTGGGCAGTTGTGGAGCATATTGCAAATCCAAAACTGCTGGGAGCCAAGACACTGTTTGCAACACATTATCACGAACTGACAGAATTAGAGGGAAAACTAGACAGTGTTGACAATTATTGTATTGCTGTCAAAGAGCAGGGAGAAGATATCGTATTTTTGCGAAAAATCGTAAAAGGTGGTGCTGATAAAAGTTACGGGATTCAGGTGGCAAAATTGGCAGGTGTCCCAAAAAGTGTACTCAGCCGTGCCAATGAAATAGTAGAGCAGTTAAGCGATAACGATATTGCGTCAAAAGCAAAGGAAATTGATGTTGCCTATGAAATTCCTGATTACAATTATGGAATTGAGCAACAGACAAAACGTAAAGTGCGCAAAAAGACACCATCGGAAGTTGAATCAGAAGAATTAGGACAGTTGTCTTTGTTTGATACAACCAATACCAATATCAAAATGGATGATATCATTGTGGAACTGCATGATTTGGATTTGTCTGCCACAACACCAATCGAAGCGTTAAATGTGCTATATAAAATGCAGACGAAGTTAAAAGAAAGAATGTAATTATCATTCTGGAATGGAGATTTTATGGCAAATATACATATGCTTAGTCAGGATACCATTAACAAAATTGCTGCCGGTGAAGTAATTGAACGTCCAATGGCAGTAGTAAAGGAATTAATTGAAAATGCAATTGATGCAAAAGCCAACTCGATTGCCGTAGAAATAAGTGACGGTGGAAAAGGGCTTATCCGTATTACCGACAATGGAAGTGGAATTGAGCAGGATGATATTGAACTTGCCTTTACGCCTCATGCCACCAGCAAAATCAAAGAAGTAACTGACTTGCTGATGGTATCGAGCCTGGGATTTCGTGGCGAGGCCCTTGCCAGCATTGCCTCCGTATCGCAGTTAGAAATGATAACGAAAACCAGAGATGCCCTGATGGGAACTCGTTACTGCATTGACGGTGGACAGAAGAAAGCCCAGGAAAGCGTGGGGTGCCCCGAAGGAACTACTTTTTTAATCCGTAATCTTTTTTATAATACACCGGCACGTTTAAAGTTTTTAAAAACTTCCCAGACAGAGGCAGGTTATATCAGTGGTCTGATGGAACGAATGGCTTTGTCACATCCGGATATCGCCTTTCGCTTTATCAACCAGAAGCAGACAAAATTGTCTACTTCCGGGAATGGCAATTTAAAAGATGTCATTTATCATATTTACGGACGGGAAATCACGGCGAATCTGATTGAAATAGACAGAAATGAAGTCTTTTGTAAAATGACAGGTTTTATCGGAAAGCCGGTTATTTCACGTGGTAACCGTGCAATGATGAACTATTTTATTAACGGACGCTATATCAAAAGTCCGGTTATCCAGAAAGCAATTGAAGAAGCCTATGCACCATATACGATGCAGCACCGTTATCCGTTTACGGCATTACATCTTCAGATTGCACCTGAGTATATTGATGTGAATGTGCATCCACAAAAAATGGAAATCCGTTTCAACAACGAAAAAGAAATTTTTCAGAGTGTTTATCATGGCGTTTCAGAGGCACTAAAACATAGAGAGTTTATTCCGGAAGTTACTTTCCAGACGCATCCTGCGAAAACAAAAGAAGCAAAAACGCCTCATATCGAGCCGTTTGAGAAGAAACGTATGGAAAATATGAAAAACAAACCGGAAAGCCATATAAACAGGCAAATCAAGGAAAACGGCCTATCGCCAAAAGAGAGTATGACTGTACTGCAGGAGTTGTCAAAAGATGTAAAAATTCAGAAAGATATCTTCAGCAATGCAAACGAAACAAAATATGGAAACACAGAAAATGCTGAAGTACAAAAAAATAGTATCGTTTCTGAAGCAGAAATAATGTCAAAAATATCTGCGAAAGAAAATATACCGGACAATCCCAAAATATGTGCGAAAGAAAGCATACCAGACAAAAGAAAAGAACTGTCAGAAGAAATAGCAGAAGTAACGGAAGATGGTAATGTAAAAGAAAGTGCACCGTATTTGTCACAACAGCCACAGATAACGGATGTCAAACAGGAAACATTATTTTCGGAGGGAATTTTATCTTCCAAAGCAGAAAAAGAAGTCAAAATTATCGGTCAGGTCTTTTCAACATACTGGATTTTGCAATATGAAGATGCAATGTATTTAGTGGACCAGCATGCTGCACATGAAAAGGTACTTTATGAACGCTTTATGCAAGAAATCAAACAAAAACAGCCGATGACACAGATGCTGCAGCCACCGGTTATCCTGTCGCTTTCTATGATTCAGCAGCAGGCAGTTGAAGAAAATATGCAGATTTTTGAGCAGCTGGGATACCAGATTGAGAATTTCGGTGGCAGGGAATATGCTGTCAGCGGTGTTCCGGCGCATCTGCCAGAAGTAGGCTCGCAGGATTTGCTCATTGAAATTATTGATTCTCTGACAGAAGAACGGAATCTGCGCAAAACGCCAGAACTTCTGCTGGATAAAATAGCTTCTATGTCCTGCAAAGCTGCAGTAAAAGGAAACCAGAGTCTGCCTTTTGAGCAAATGCAGGAACTGTTAAAAGAACTGATGACATTGGAAAATCCATATCATTGTCCACACGGACGTCCGACAATGATACGAATGACAAAAAAAGAATTAGAAAAGAAATTCAAACGTATCGTTTAAAAACAGACAATGAAACAGGAAATTCCTGTAAAAGTAAAAAAACATTGACAGAGTATTATCGAAACTGAGTAATTTGGGAGAGAACGATGAAAAAGAAACCACTTATTATTTTGACAGGTCCGACTGCTGTTGGAAAGACACAGTTATCCATCGGGCTGGCAAAAGCAATTAATGGAGAAATTATTTCTGCTGATTCTATGCAGGTGTACCGAAAAATGGACATCGGCACGGCAAAAATCAAACCAGAAGAAATGCAGGGTGTCAAGCATTATCTGGTGGATGAATTAGAACCGTGGGAAGAATTTAATGTTGCTGTTTTTAAGGAACGTTGCCAGAAATATATCGATGAAATTTATGCCAAAGGAAAAGTGCCAATTCTGGTTGGCGGGACAGGCTTTTACATTCAGGCAGTGTTATACGCTGTTGATTTTGAGCAGACAGAAGCAGATACTGCTTACCGGGAAGAATTAGCAGCGTTTGCAAAACAAAACGGAAATGAAGCACTGCATCAGAAACTGCAGGAAGTGGATGAAGCATCTGCAAAAGCAATCCATCCCAATAATGTAAAACGTGTCATTCGTGCATTAGAATATTATAAGCAGACAGGGCAGAAAATTTCCGAGCATAATGAAATGCAGCAGCAGAAAGAAGCAAATTATAATTTTCGGTATTACGTCCTGAGCCTCCCCAGAGAAATTCTTTATCAGAGAATCAATGAACGTGTTGACAATATGCGTCAGGAAGGACTGGTGGAGGAAGTGCAGGAACTTTTAAGACAGGGCTGTACAAAAGATATGGTATCGATGCAGGGACTCGGATATAAAGAAATTATTGATGCCTTAGAAGGCCGTGATACGTTAGAACATGCTTTTGAAAAAATCAAACAGGAAACACGTCATTTTGCAAAACGGCAGTTTACATGGTTTCGCAGGGAACGTGATGTGACCTGGATAGAAAAAGATAAATTTGCGACACAGGAAGAACTGTTGCAATATTGCATTACAGATTGTAAAAACTTATTACAGGAAGGAGATTGACAGCAATGGAAAGTTTAAAAGAAATGTATCTGTCAGCAGGAATTGACGAAGAAGTTTATGATTTTTGCGATGAAATTCAAAAAGGGTTAAAAGAGAGGTTTGAAAGAATAGACGAAACAGCTGAATACAATCAGATGAAAGTAATTCGTGCTATGGAAAATCAGAAAGTAAGTGCAGGCTGTTTTGAATCGACAACCGGTTATGGTTATGATGATTTAGGAAGAGAAACGCTGGAAGCCGTTTATGCAGAAGTGTTTGGTGCACAGGCAGCACTGGTACGTCCACAGATTACCTGTGGAACACATGCTTTGACAATTGCATTGTCAGCAATTCTGCGTCCGGGAGATGAACTGTTATCGCCGGTAGGAAAACCTTACGATACTTTAGAGGGTGTTATTGGCATAAAAGAAGACAACCCACCGGGTTCTTTAAAAGAGTTTGGTGTGTCATACCGTCAGGTTGATTTAAAAGAAGACGGTGAATTTGACTGGGATGGAATCAAAAAAGCAATCAATGATAAGACAAAACTTGTTACCATTCAGCGTTCTAAAGGTTATGCACCAAGAAAAACATTGTCGGTTGAACGGATTGGTCAGCTGATTTCATACATCAAATCAATCAAGCCGGATGTTATCTGTATGGTTGACAATTGCTATGGAGAATTTGTTGAAAGAACTGAGCCGACTCAGGTTGGTGCCGATATGTGTGTCGGTTCCCTGATTAAAAATCCGGGGGGCGGACTTGCACCAATTGGTGGATATATTGTAGGAAGAGAAGATTTGATAGACCTTTGCGCTTATCGTCTGACAGCGCCGGGACTGGGAAAAGAAGTTGGTGCAACCCTTGGTGTCAATCAGTCTTTCTATCAGGGATTTTTTATGGCACCGACTGTTACGGCAGGTGCTTTAAAAGGAGCAATTTTTGCTGCAAATGTATATGAAACATTGGGATTTTCTGTTGTTCCGGATAAGTCAGAATCCCGTCACGATATTATTCAGGCAGTAACACTTGGTTCGCCGGAAGCAGTCATTGCATTCTGTCAGGGGATTCAGGCAGCATCGCCTGTTGACAGCCATGTAGCACCAGAACCATATGCTATGCCGGGATATCACAGTGATGTTATTATGGCTGCCGGTGCCTTTGTACAGGGTTCTTCCATCGAATTAAGTGCAGACGGTCCGATTGAACCGCCATATGCTGTTTATTTCCAGGGAGGCCTGACATGGTATCATGCACGATACGGAATCACGATGTCATTGCAGTATATGAAAAATGCAAATTTAGTGACATTACCGTAATTTCGCCCTTTTTCGTCATGATTTCATAAAATATACATAATATTTTCAAGATTAACTTCTATACAAAAAAGCCATTTTGTGTTACGATTAGTATTGTATGCATTATGGCTCTTTTTATGCCATAATCAGGGGAGCCCTCTTTCAAAATGGAGGGAAATATGAAAAATAATATAACAATGAAGGAAATACCGGAATCTGAACAGCCATATGAGAAGTGTGAAAAGTACGGACCACAATATTTGTCGGACGGGGAACTGTTATCGGTCATTATCCGTACCGGCAGTCATGGAAAACGTTCTACAGAACTGGCACAGGAAATACTTTGCCATCTTCCGGGACAGACGTTATCAGGTCTGTATCAGATTTCTTATGAACAATTGTGTGACATCAGGGGAATAGGAAAAGTCAAAGCAATCCAGTTACTTTGCCTGACAGAAATTGCAAAAAGGCTGATGCAGTCGCAGCAGCAAAAAGATGTGTTTGTATGCAGTGAACCGTCGGAAATTGCAGCCTATTGTATGCCATCTATGCGCTTTTTAGAAACAGAGCAGGTCAGATTACTGATTTTAAACGGAAAAAACAGGCTGGTAAAAGATTTCGTTCTTTCATCCGGTTCGTTTAATTCTGCACCGGCACTGCCACGGGAAATTTTTTATTATGCACTAAAACATAAGGCTGTATCCATTATCGTTCTGCATAATCATCCGTCGGGTGACCCGAATCCAAGCAGAGAGGATATGATGCTGACACGAAGAATTGCAGAAACAGGCAAAATCATAGGCATTCCTTTGTTGGATCATATTATTATAGGCAACAACCGTTATTCCAGTATGAGGGAAAGTGGTTACCTTTCATAACGCAAGAAAAGAAGGGAAATGAATTTTATGGCAAAAAAAATATTTGGCATTGATTTTGGAACAAATGCCATTAAGGTATATAAAAAAGGGGACGGCATTCTGCTGATGGAACGAACAGCAGTTTCTACCGTGGGCAAGGAAAAGAAACCGATTGCTATTGGTGAAAAGGCGTACGAGATGTATGAAAAAGCACCACCAAGCATTCACGTTTCACTTCCTATTAACCGTGGTGTTGTATCCCATTTGGACGATATGGTAGCACTTTGGAATTTTATGGGACAAAAAATTTCAGGCAAAAAGAAAATGAATCATTGCCAGTTTTATATTGCCGTTCCGGCAGATATTACAGAAGTAGAAAAAAATGCATATTCTAAAATCATCACAAAATCAGACAGCAAACCACAGAAAGTCTGCCTGATTGATAAACCAATTGCAGATGCATATGGTCTTGGACTGGATGTTGAAAAATCACGTGGTATTCTGATTGTTAATTTAGGGGCAGATACGACAGAGATTTCTGTTTTGTCTTTAGGTGGAATTGTGGTTTCAAAGCTCATCCCATATGGTGGCAATGATTTTGACAGAAGCATCCAGAATTATATCCGTAAAGAATATAATTTCATCATAGGTCTGAAAACGGCTGAAAATCTCAAGAAACAATTAGTATCCACGACAAGAAGCAAACAGTCTGTTTCGGTTGTCGGACGCAATGTTATGAAGGGGCTTCCAGACGAATTAGAAATTTCAGCAAATGAAATTTTCCCTTTGACACAGGATATTTTTTATGGAATTGCAGCAGAAATCAAATCCATTTTAGAAAGGACACCACCTGAGATTTCTACCGAGATTTTACATAACGGTATTTTCCTGACAGGTGGAACTTCTTTTGTTGATGGTCTGGATCAGTTTTTGGCAAATCAGGTAAATGTCAGAGTCAATACGACAAAAAATGCACAAAAAACTGTAATTTCCGGTATTGGATATTTGGCAGAGCATTCCAAACTGACTGGAAAATATGCAGTACCGTTACTATAATTGTAGCAAAAAGTTTTTCTGGAAATGGAGTAAAATATGCGTAAGAAGACAAAAATCACAATTGATCCTAAATATATTCTGATAGTTATTTTCGGTTTATGTATTATATTAGGCATTATTTCTTTCCGTTTTGAAGATAAAATGACACCTGTGCGTTCTGCAGTAGGTGGTGTCATTACACCAATGCAGAAAGGGATAAATGCCATTGGAAGCAAACTGGCCGTTAATCTGGATTATATTACTACAATGAAAAAGACAGTTGATGAAAACAAAAAACTGCAGGAAGAAATTGCTCAGTTGTCAGCTGAAAATAAATTATTGCAACAGGACAAATATGAATTAAATAATTTCAGAAAATTATATGATTTGGATGAGCAATATGCCAGTTATCCTAAAGTAGCTGCCCGGGTAATCGGAAGCGACCAGGACAATTGGTTTAATACCTTTATCATTGATAAAGGTACGGATGATGGTCTGAAAAAGAATATGAATGTTATGGCAGGCGACGGTCTTGTAGGCATTATTACGGAAGTAAACAAATCTTATGCCAAAGTCCGTTCGATTATAGATGATGACAGCAATGTTTCGGGTACTGTTTTGAAAAATTCCGAGAATTGTATTGTCAGTGGTAATCTGAAACTGATGAATGATGGTGTTATCGAAGTAACAGGAATTGATGCCAATGCCGAAATTGAGGACGGGGCAGAAATCGTAACATCACAGATTAGTGA
>JAQYCU010000018.1 GCA_028724545.1 bacterium | reverse complement strand
CGGACCGGAACCAAGCACCATAATTTTCTTTTTCTTTGTAGTATCTTCTACTTCGTTGATGCCATCGAAACAGCTATAGTAATATGGTGTTTCAGAAGCAAATTCTGCTGCACAGGTATCAACCATTTTAAATGCTGCCGTAATGCCCCATTCATAACGCATATCACGAATTTCTTTCTCTTCTTTTCCTGTAAATCTAGCAATAACAGTATCTGGAAATTCCAGACGTTTTGCTTCCGTCAGAAGTTCTTTGTCAAGAGTGTCTGCTGCTTTTAATTTCTGCTCCATCTCAACTAAAATAGCAATCTTATCAATGAACCACTCATCAATCATAGTAATCTCATGAATCTGGTCATAAGAAACGCCTCTGCGAATAGCCTCTGCTACCACAAAAATACGACGGTCATCTACAACATGAAGCTGTTCAACTACTTCTTCATCTGTCATATGAATATATTCATCATTTACCAGACAATCCACATGCTGTTCCAGGGAACGGAGTGCTTTCATCAGTGCACCTTCAAAATTAGTGCAGATACTCATAACTTCACCGGTTGCTTTCATCTGTGTTGTCAGGGTTCTCTTCGCCTTAATAAATTTATCAAATGGAAGTCTTGGAATTTTGACAACAACATAATCCAGTGCAGGCTCAAAACTTGCATATGTTTTTCCGGTAACAGCATTTGGAATCTCATCTAATGTATATCCTAATGCGATTTTTGCTGATACTTTTGCTATCGGATAACCTGTAGCCTTAGAAGCCAGTGCTGAAGAACGGCTTACACGTGGGTTTACCTCAATAACAATATACTCAAATGAAGTCGGATGTAAAGCAAACTGTACGTTACATCCACCGGTAATGCCTAATTCATCAATAATTCGCAGTGCAGAAGTACGAAGCATCTGATACTCCTTATCTGACAATGTCTGCGAAGGTGCCACTACGATACTGTCACCGGTATGAACACCTACCGGGTCTAAGTTTTCCATATTACAAACAGTAATACAGGTACCATTGCTGTCACGCATCACCTCATATTCGATTTCTTTCCAGCCGGCAATACAACGTTCCACCAGAACCTGTCCTACACGCGACAAACGAAGACCATTAGAAAGAATTTCTTCCAGTTCTTCCTGATTATGTGCAATACCACCACCGGAACCACCTAATGTATAAGCAGGACGGAGTACAACCGGATAACCAATCTTGTTAGCAAATGTAACACCGTCTTCGATATTTTCAACCAGTTCTGAAGCAGCACAAGGTTCTCCGATACGCTCCATCATATCTTTGAACTCCTGACGTCCCTCTGCGTTTCTGATAGTTTCTGCTGTTGTTCCTAACAGCTTTACGCCATGCTCTTCCAGAAATCCTGACTCAGCAAGTTCCATACCCAGATTCAAACCGGCCTGACCACCCATATTAGGCAACAGACTATCTGGTTTTTCCACTTCAATAATTTTCTGAAGTACTTCTACTGTCAACGGCTCAATATATACTTTATCAGCAATATCTTTATCCGTCATAATTGTTGCAGGATTGGAGTTAACCAGAATTACCTCCATGCCCTCTTCCTTTAAGGAACGGCATGCCTGTGTACCTGCATAGTCAAACTCAGCAGCCTGTCCGATAACAATCGGACCTGAACCAATTACTAAAACTCTTTTTATTCCTTCCAGCTTTGGCATTATTTATTTCCTCCAATCATTTTCATAAACTCTTCAAACAACAGTTCTGAATCCTTTGGACCTGCATTTGCTTCCGGATGAAACTGCACCGTCTTTACAGGCTTTCCAATATATTCTAATCCCTCTACTGTTTTATCGTTTACATTGATAAACCACGGTTTTGCTACCTTATCATCAATAGAATCAATATCAACTACATATCCATGATTCTGTGAAGAAATATAAACTTTTCCTGTTTCCAGGTTCTTTACCGGATGATTTGCTCCACGATGTCCATACTTCATTTTGTATGTCTTCGCATTATGGGCAAGAGCCATCAGCTGATGTCCCAGACAGATAGCAAAAATCGGTATACCGGAATCTGCAAGAACCTTTATCTGCTCAATAATGTCAACGCATTCGGCAGGGTCTCCCGGTCCGTTTGTAATCATAATGCCGTCCGGCTTCGTTGCAATAACCTCCTGCGCATCAAAGTCGCAAGGATAAACCGTAACATTACAACCACGATTTAACAGGCAACGGATAATATTTTTCTTGGTACCAACATCAATCACTGCCACATTCTTATCAGCAGTTACTTTTTCTGAACCAATATCTCCCGGAACATAACTTTCTTTCTGGCTGCAACTTACTTTTTTGACAACACCAGTTACTTTATACTCTTTTAGTTTTGGAAGAATTTCTTCCAGATTGTAATTTTCATTTGTTGTAATCATACCATTCATCGTACCTTTTTCACGAAGAATCTTGGTAAGAGCACGAGTATCAATTCCAGAAATACCCGGTATGTCATTTTCTTCCATGAAATGCTGTACCGTATTTTCAGAACGGAAATTACTTGGCATACGGGAAAGTTCTCTGACTATAAAGCCATCCGGCCAGCCTTTTTTCGATTCCATATCCTGATAGCAAATACCATAATTGCCAATCAGTGGATATGTCATTGTTACTGCCTGTCCTGCATAACTTGGGTCAGTAAGAACCTCCAGATATCCTGTCATTGATGTGTTAAAAACAATTTCACTGATGATTTCTTTTTGGGCACCAATACTGTTGCCTTCAAATACGGTTCCATCCTCTAATATAAGAAACGCTTTCATAGTTATATATCCCATTCCTTTCCATTGAGTTCTAGTATCATTTCAGCAGTTTCTACCATATTGGTAGCACTGTCCATACTTAATTTTTGAATATAGTGATGTGCCTCATCTTCTGTCATCTGATTTCGTTCAATCAGTAATTCCTTTGCTGCACTAATGATTCTCCGGTCATTTTCTGACCTTACTTTTGGTTTGTTTTTCTGCTTCTTTCGCCATCGGTTATACTGAACCATCATCATTTCTAGTGTGTTCAGCAAGTCCTGCACCTTAAACGGCATTGCGAGGGAAAGTAAATTTCTTACATCACAATCTACTAACTTTGCAGGCGAGGCCAGTAAAAGCATTTGAAAGCCTTTTGGCAGATAATCGTTGATTTCCATATAATACATATCAGAAAACCGGTATCCACTGATTACAATTCCACCATCCAGCCGGTTCACGGCATCTATTACCTGGGAACCACTGTCACAAACCATATTAACATCATAACCATTTTTTATGAGAAGTTTTCTTAAATTCTTTGCATCATCCAGTTTTGGAAAAGCCACAATGATATCTGCCATGCCAAAACCTCCTGTCTTTCCTGTAATGATGTCCTGCTATACTGTCCCCAGATAACGCTCCAACTCCCATTTTGTCACTTGACGGCAATACTCATCCCATTCATTTTCCTTTGTCTGAATCAAATGCTTTGAAATATGTTCTCCTAATACCTCATGAAGAAATTCATCTTTTCTGAAAAGTGAAACTGCTTCGTGAAGTGTTCTTGGCAATTTCTGATTATTATCTTCTTCTCCATTTAAATCATCCATACAAATTGGTGGTTCCATTTTATTACGAATACCTTCCAGACCAGCACACAGGCACGCTGCCATTACCAGATAAGGATTTGCTGCCCCGTCCGGACTGCGCAGTACAATTCTGGCACCATCGCCACCGATAGATGTCAGACGGATTAACGGACTGGTATTTGTAGATGACCAGCCAACACTAATCGGTGCAAGATAACCAGGTATCAGTCTTTTATAGGAATTTACAATCGGATTATTTACCACAGACATACTTGCGATATGATTTAAAACACCAGCCATAAACTGGTATCCTTCTTTGCTGACTCCTAATTTATCCTCCGGCTCGGAAAAAATATTTTTTCCATTCTTGTCACGCAATGTAAATGTATAATGAGCACCAGAGCCTTTGACATTTGCCCGTGGCTTTGGCATAAATGTGCCGTGCACACCGTGACGCTTTGCGACTGTCCTTACAACAAGGCGTGTCGTCATAATATCATCAGCCATCGAAAGTGCATCCATATGCGATAATTCTAACGCATGCTGTCCTTCTTCATCAGAATGATAGGATGACTCTACCTGGATTCCCATATCCTGCAGGTAAAGAACCATATCACGGCGTGTATTTTCGCCACCATCTGTCGGGCCTATATCAAAATAGCCGCCCTTCTCACTGGTATGATTGGTCGGCTCTCCCTGCTCACCCAGGTCAAATAAATAAAATTCTGTTTTGATAGCAACATCAAGGTCATAACCCATTTCTTTTGCCTGGCTGATTGCTCTTTTTAATATATATCTGCTATCTCCAAGAAAAGGAGTTCCATCTGGCTTAATTACATCACAAATAAAACGGGCCACTTTTCCATTCTGTGGACGCCACGGGAAAATTACAAATGTATCTAAGTCCGGCACAAGAAACAGTTCTTCATAACCGGTTCCCCTGAAACCATCAATAGCAGCACAATCAAATTTACACTTACCGTCCAGAATCTTATCAATCTGGTCAATCGTTGCTGCCATATTCTTCAAATTACCTGCAATGTCAGTAAACTGCAAACGGATAAACTCAATATCTTCTTCTTCTATTAAGTCCAAAATATCCTGTCTGGAATACTTTGCCATTCTTTCCACCATTCCTTTCTGTATCAGCACTTTTTCGACAATTTTCTATAAAATTGTCCGAAATATGCCAATTTACACATTTCATCTATTATATACTTTTTTCGATAGTATGTCAAAAGTTTTTGACACTGAAAAATCATTTCTTAAAACGCAAAAATACCAGAGAAAAGCGAATATTTTCCCCTTTTCCCTGGCATTTTTTGTTTTTTACGGAATATTTTTATTACAATATATTATTTTCTGACAATATGCTGTCACAAAACACTTTTATCTTTCTGTTTCTAATTACATAAGTGGGATATCTGCTGTTACGGCAAATTAGTATATCCCATCAATGTCTTATCTACTTCTTTTGCTACGTGACGACCTTCGTTAATGCCCCAGACAACCAATGACTGGCCACGGTGCATATCACCTGCCGTAAAGACTTTGTCTACAGAAGTCTTATAACTTCCGGCCTCTGTTTCTACATTTGTGCGTGCATTTAATTTTACCTTAAATGCCTTTGCAATATAGTCCTCCGTACCGAGAAAACCTGCCGCAATCAGTACATAATCTGCCGGAATTTCAAATTCACTTCCCGGAATCTCAACCATATTCATACGTCCTGTCTTTTCATCTTTCTGAGGCTCTAATTTTACTAATTTCACTTTCTTGAGGACTCCATTTTTATCAGCAATAAACTCTTTGACAGTAGCCTGATACATTCTTGGGTCCTGACCATAAACGGCAATTGCTTCTTCCTGTCCGTAATCTGTTTTACAGACGCGCGGCCACTCAGGCCACGGATTGTTCTGGGCACGCTCATCTGGAAGTTTTGGCATCATCTCAATCTGGACAACTGATTTTGCGCCCTGACGGACAGCTGTTCCAACGCAGTCATTTCCTGTGTCACCACCACCAATAACAACCACATTTTTTCCTTTTGTATCTACCCAGCCTTCGTTTGAACCGGTCAGTACATGTTTCGTAGAGCGTGTCAGGAAATCAACTGCAAAATAAATTCCTTTTGCATCTCTCCCCGGTGCTTTAATATCACGTGGATTTGACGCTCCACATGCCAGAATAACACTATCGTAATCTTTTAATAAATCTGCTGCTTTTACATTTTTTCCTACATCAGCATTGACTACAAACTTAACGCCTTCTTCTTCCATGACTTTTTGTTTTCTGTCAATCACCCATTTTTCCAGTTTCATATTTGGAATGCCATACATCAAAAGACCTCCGATATGGTCATTTCTTTCATAAACGGTCACATCATGACCACGTTTGTTTAACTGGTCAGCAGCTGCAAGGCCGGAAGGGCCGGAGCCGACAATTGCCACTTTCTTTCCTGTACGAACTTTCGGTGGATTTGCCTCCATCAGGCCATTTTCATAACCATACTCAACAATAGCATTTTCATTTGCCTTGCAGGTAACCGGCGAATCATTCAGTCCACAGGTGCAGGCTGCTTCACAAAGAGCAGGACACACTCTGGAAGTAAATTCCGGAAAATTATTTGTCTGACGCAGCATCTGCAAAGCCTTTTCCATATTTCCGTGATACAGCAAATCGTTCCACTCAGGAACCAGATTATTCAAGGGACATCCTGATGCCATACCATTTATCATCATACCTGACTGACAGAACGGCACGCCACAGTTCATACAACGGGCAGCCTGTTCTCTTCGGTCCTTATCTCTCATCGGTGAATGGAACTCGTTAAAATTTTTAATTCTTTTTAACGGCTCAACAGCCTTATTATTCTGTCTTTCATAATCCATAAAACCTGTTGGTTTTCCCATAATCTTACTCCTTTCCGTTGCTTATGCCTGCTTTTTGTGTGCATAGAATGCTTCAATCTGCGCCTGCTCATAACTCAAACCATGCTCTTCCATCTTGGCAATCAACTGTAACATTCTGCTGTAATCATAAGAAATAATCTTTTTAAACTTTGGAAGATATTCACTGAAATTGTCAAGTATCTCTTTACCACGCTTAGAACCTGTTGCAGCAACATGTTCCTCAATCATCGCTTTTAAGTCTAAAACATCATACTTATCTGTAATCGGTTCAGAAGAAACCAGTTCTTTATTTAACTTCAGATACAAGTCGCTGTGTTCATCCAGTACATAAGCAACTCCACCACTCATACCGGCAGCGAAGTTCTTTCCGGTAGGTCCCAGGACAACAACACGGCCACCTGTCATATATTCACATCCGTGGTCACCTACGCCTTCCACAACGGCAGTTGCTCCGGAGTTACGCACGCAGAATCTCTCTCCTGCAATTCCGTTGATAAATGCTTTACCACTTGTCGCACCATATAAAGCAACGTTACCAACAATGATATTTTCTTCTGCCTTAAAGTTTGAACCTTCTGGTGGATATACAACGATTTTACCTCCGGATAACCCCTTACCCAGATAATCATTAGAATCACCAATTAACTCCAATGTTAATCCCTTCGGAATGAATGCACCAAAACTCTGACCACCACTGCCGTGACATTCTACTGTAATCGTATCCTCTTCCAATTTGTCTTCAAATTTTCTGGTAATCTCAGAACCAAGAATTGTACCGAGGGAACGGTTGATATTAGTAACATCTGCCACAATCTTTGTTTTTTCTCCGGTAGAAAGTGCTTTCTTCAATTTTGGCAGGAAGACTTTTTCATCAATTGTCTTTTCCAGTTCAAAATCAAATGCATTTTTCGGATTAAATTTGTTTTCTTTGCGCTCTCCTGCAAAAGAAGAATCCAGAATGGCATCCAAATCCACTTTTCTTTCGCTTGCCTGTGCTGAATCTTTTACTTTCAGCAAATCGGTGCGTCCAATCAAATCATCTACTTTGCGAATGCCAAGTTTTGCCATATATTCACGCAATTCCTGTGCAATGAAACGCATAAAGTTTTCTACATATTCCGGTTTTCCTTTGAATCTCTTACGCAATTCCGGATTCTGTGTTGCAACACCAACCGGACAGGTATCTAAGTTACATACGCGCATCATAACGCATCCCATTGTAATCAATGGCGCTGTAGCAAAACCATATTCTTCTGCGCCCAATAATGCAGCAACCAGTACATCACGTCCTGTCATCAGTTTACCGTCTGTTTCAATACGGACATGGGAACGAAGACCATTCATAATTAATGTCTGATGTGTTTCTGCCAGGCCTAATTCCCACGGAAGTCCTGCATTATAAATCGAACTTCTAGGTGCTGCTCCGGTACCACCATCATGTCCGGAAATCAGAATAACGGCTGCTCCTGCTTTTGCCACACCTGCTGCGACTGTACCAACACCTGCTTCTGATACCAGTTTGACGGAGATTCTTGCATCTTTATTACTGTTCTTCAAATCATAAATCAGCTGTGCCAAATCCTCAATCGAATAAATATCATGATGAGGTGGTGGCGAAATCAGGCTGACACCCGGTGTAGAATGTCTGGTCTTTGCAACCCACGGATATACTTTTCCACCCGGCAAGTGACCACCTTCGCCCGGTTTTGCACCCTGTGCCATTTTTATCTGAATTTCTTTTGCACTTACTAAATAACGGGAAGTAACACCAAATCTTCCGGAAGCCACCTGCTTGATGGCAGAACATCTGTCTTCTTTCTGTCCTGCTGTTGCCAGACGCTCCAGGCTTTCACCACCTTCACCACTGTTTGACTTGCCGTGCAGATGGTTCATTGCTATGGCTAATGTTTCATGTGCTTCCTGCGAAATGGAGCCATAGGACATTGCACCCGTTTTGAAACGTTTCACGATTTCATCAACACTTTCCACCTGTTCAATCGGAATACCTTTCTTTGGATAATTAAAATCTAACAGGCTTCGCAATGTCACATTGCTGTCTTTTTCGTCAATTGTTTTGGAATACATTTTGAAGAGTTCATAATTTCCGGTCCAGGTTGACTGCTGTAACAGATGAATGGTTTCCGGATTATACAAATGCTCTTCCTGGTTTCCACGTGCTTTATGCTGTCCACGACTTTCCAGATTCAGGTCCGTGCTCAGTCCTAATGGGTCAAATGCAGCAGAATGCTGTGCATCAACCTGTTTCTGAATATCTTCCAGCGTAATGCTTCCAACACAGCTTACGGTATCTGTAAAATATTTTTCTACAACACTTTCTGAAATTCCGATTGCTTCAAATATTTTGGAACCCTGATAAGACTGAATTGTGGAAATACCCATTTTGGATGCAATCTTAACAATGCCGTGAAGAACAGCGTCATCATAATCACTTACAGCAGCATAATAATCTTTGTCAAGCATCTTGTTATCAATCAGTTCTTTAATTGTGCTATGTGCAAGATATGGGTTGATTGCGCAGGCACCGTATCCAAGAAGAGTTGCAAAGTGATGTACTTCTCTCGGCTCTGCCGTTTCAATAATCATAGCAACACTTGTTCTCTTCTTTGTTGTAACCAGATGCTGCTGCATTGCTGCTACGGCAAGCAATGATGGAATTGCCACATGGTTTTCATCCACGCCACGGTCTGACAAAATCAAAATATTAACGCCCTCTTTGTATGCCCTGTCTGCCTCTAAGCAAAGATGGTCTAAGGCTTTTTTCAAAGAAGTATTTTTATAATAAGTGATTGGAATTACTTCACTTTTGAAGCCTTCCTTGTCAATATACTTTATCTTTAACAAATCGGTATCTGTCAAAATCGGATTGCAGATTTTAAGAACTTTGCAGTTTTCTGCACTTTCCATCAGCAGGTTACCGTCTTCTCCAATATAAACGCTGGTAGACGTAACAATTTCTTCACGAATCGCATCAATTGGCGGGTTCGTTACCTGTGCAAATAATTGTTTGAAATAATTAAACAATGGCTGTGGTTTGTTAGAAAGCATAGGAAGTGGCGAATCAGTTCCCATTGAGGCAATCGGTTCACTTCCGTTCTGTGCCATTGGCAAAATAGAATTTTTATATTCTTCAAAAGTATAACCAAATGCTTTCTGCAGTCTTGCTCTTTCTTCATCCGTAAATTCCTCTACCTTCTGGTTTGGAATACGAAGTTCTTTCAACGTAACAAGATTGCTGTTTAACCACTCACCATATGGCTGTCTTGATGCATACTGCTCTTTTAATACATCATCATCTACCAGTTCACCTTTGACAGTGTCAACCAGAAGCATACGTCCCGGTCTTAAACGGTCTTTCTTTACAATCTTTTCTGGTGGGATTTCAAATACACCTACTTCAGAAGATAAAATCAACTGGTCATCTGTCGTGATATAATAACGGGATGGGCGCAAACCGTTTCGGTCAAGTACGGCTCCCATTACATCGCCATCAGAAAACAAAATAGAGGCAGGACCATCCCATGGCTCCATCATAGTTGCATAATACTGATAAAAATCACGTTTTTTCTGACTGATGCTCATATCATTTTCCCATGGCTCTGGAATTGTAATCATAACAGCCAGAGGCAGTTCCATTCCACTCATAACCAGAAATTCCAACGTATTATCAAGTCTGGCCGAATCAGAACCATTTGGATTGACAACCGGCAAAATCTTGTGAAGTTCGCTGGAAAGATATGGAGATTCCATTGTCTCCTCACGTCCAAGCATTTTATCTGCATTGCCGACAATGGTATTGATTTCACCATTGTGTACAATAAAACGGTTTGGATGTGCTCTCATCCAGCTTGGATTTGTATTCGTACTAAAACGGGAATGCACAATAGCGATAGCAGATACATAATCCGGGTCACGCAAATCCGTAAAGAACTGACGTAACTGTCCAACCAGAAACATACCTTTATATACAATAGTACGGCTTGAGAAAGATACTACATATGTGTCATCATTACTCTGTTCAAATACGCGACGTGCCACATAGAGTTTTCTGTCAAAATCAAGACCACGTTCAACTTCCTCCGGGCGCTTTACAAATGCCTGCATAATGCAAGGCATACACTCTAATGCCTTATGTCCTAGAATATCAGGAACAATTGGCACTTCACGCCAGCCAAGCATCTCTAAGCCTTCTTTTTCAATAATAACTTCAAACATCTTCTTTGCCTGATTTTTCATCAGTTCATCCTGAGGGAAGAAAAACATACCAATACCATAATCTCTTTCTTCTCCCAATTCAATTCCCAAAGGTTTTACTGCTTTTTTGAAAAACTTATGGGAAATCTGCAAAAGAATACCAACACCGTCACCAGTTTTTCCTTCTGCATCTTTTCCGGCACGATGCTCTAATTTTTCAACAATATCCAATGCTCCGGATACTGTATCATGAGTTTTATTGCCCTTAATATTTACAATAGCACCGATACCACAGTTGTCATGTTCAAAACGTGGATTATAAAGACCTCTTTTCTGGTTATCCACTGCCTTTGAAGCCTCTTCTATTACATTGTTACCAGCTTCCATTTTTTGCATGTACTGTTACCTCCTTTAGCTGCATATCAGAATTGTTCTATTTCTGTTTTGACGAATAACGGCAGATTTTTTCTGCCATAATAAAAAAGAGGTCAGCAAATAATTTGCTGAACCCCTTTGTTCATCAACTAGCATTAGTATAATATATAACTCCAAAAAAATCAACAAAAATTTTGTATTTTTATACTTTTTATTAATTTTTTTAAGTTAATTAAGAAAAAACTTAATTTTGTTCTATCTAGTGTCTTTTCGTTTCGCTAAAGGACTTCTTTTCTTAGTATTTTTAACCGTTTTTACTAAGATGCCTGCATAAACTCAACTAGCAGCAGTTCTACTCCTATCTGTTCCTTTATATTTCCACGCTTAAAATTATACTCGGTTTCCACGCACATTGTAAGCATCTCTTTCAGCTGAGCCGTCGAAAAATTCTTACACTGCATCTGATATTTTCCAACAGAAAAAGGTGGAATCCCGATTGTCTGAGCAATCTGCTGTTTTGAAAGTTTTGGTGGCAATGATTTTATCTGCAATAAAATATTAAAATTTCTTACCAGCAAACGCAGGATAGACATCGGACTTTCTTTTAATTCCAGCAAATCATGGTACAGCTTCACTGCTTCCTGTTTCTTTTTACCTGCAACTGCATCCATCAACTTAAAAATCTGTCCTGTTACCAGAACACTGCATATACTATCTACATCTTCACGGGTAATTTCTTCCCTGCCATTTGTATAAGCAATTAATTTTTCCAACTCATTATCAATATTGAGCAAAGAATTATCTACCTGTTCCAAAAAGTAGTTTACCGTACTCTCCCGGATTACTTTTCCATTATTTTTCAGTTTTCTCCCGATAAATATTCTGGTTTCCTCTATGCTCATTGCATTTAATTCAACAGCAAGACCGTTCTTCTTTACATATTTGTACAGTTTATTCCGCTTGTCTACTTCCTTTTCAGTAAAAACAAGTATCGTAGTATCCGGCATGCCAGCAAGATAATCAGAAAAATCATTTGCCGTCTTAAAGAATCTGGTATCCTCTAAAACGATAACACGATATTCCTGAAAAAACGGAAGTGTGTCTGCGATTGATTTCACTTCAGCTAAATCAATTGCATTTCCATAAAAATAGGAATAATTCATCTCATCTGCCCCATCCAGAACAGCTTTCTTGATTTTATCACGGTACAAACGAATCAAATAATCTTCTTCACCATATAGCAGATATACCGAATGAAAAGAACGTTTTTTAATATCTTCCTCAATCCGTTTCATCTTTCTGACTCCTTTCATTTTTTAATATGGCACTGTCTTTTTATACAGTTTTTTACGGGAATCATCAGTCACGAATAATATTTTCCTTTTTAATCACGAATGATATTTCCTTTTTTCATATTTGGAGCAATCAGTTCTTCTTTCGCATATTTCCAGATTTCTTCTGAGCCATTTTGCGTATGCTCATTTCGCTTTAATATCTGGGATAACTTAACCTGATGCTCACGCCACGCCTTGCCGTCAGACGCATCATTTAGCATCATAGGCTGAATATTATCCAATACATGTGCAAACTTCGCTTCTGCTGTATTCTCTGCTTCAAATTCTTCCCACAAGTCTCTGAAATATACAGCCTGGTCATCCGGTAATATATGAAAAATCCTGTCTGCTGCAGCGACCTCGCGTTCCCGTTTGGTCGTATTTCCTGCATCATCATATGCGTATGTATCACCGGCATCTAACTCCACAACATCATGAATCAGCACCATAGAAACCACGCGCAGCAAATCAATCTGCTCATTTGCATATTCCTGCATCACTAATGCCATCATGGCAAGATGCCAGGAATGTTCTGCGTCATTTTCCTTCCGGCTTCCATCTTTCAAATAAGTCTGACGGCCAATCTGTTTTAATCCGTCAATCTCTCGCATAAATTCCATCTGCTGCTCGATACGGCTCATACTCTTCTCCTAATATTTACGGAATAATCCGACAACTTTTCCTAAAATTTCAACTTCATTAACAATAATCGGCTCCATTGTGTCATTCTCCGGCTGCAACCGGTAATAACCGTCTTCTTTGTAAAAAGTTTTTACGGTAGCAGAATCTTCTACCAGGGCAACAACAAGTTCTCCATTCGATGCCGTATGCTGCTCCTGTACAAGAATCATATCCCCGTCATAAATGCCGACATTAATCATACTCTCTCCACGCACATTAAGCATAAAAGAATTTCCAGATGGAACATCCTCCGGCAATAAAGGAAAATATCCTTCGATATTCTGCTCAGCAAAAATCGGTTCCCCGGCAGCAATATCTCCGACAATCGGAATGTTTGCAATCTCTCTGCGGCCTAAGTTAAACTCATCATCTATAATCTCAATCGCCCTCGGCTTGGTCGGGTCCCTTCTGATATAGCCATTCTTCTCCAATGTTTCCAAATGTGAATGTACGGAAGATGTCGATTTTAAATGAACAGCCTCACAAATTTCCCGTACTGCCGGTGGATATCCCTTCGCTAAAATCTGTGACTTAATATAATCCAATATCTCCTGCTGCTTTGCAGTAATCTTTCCACTTGGCATAATATACCTCCTTCATTTCTATTTCTTACACTGATAAGCATTCTGTTTCAAGCAAAAAGAAAAGTAACCTTATTCTTCTTACAAATAAGGTTACCACAAATTCTGTCATATGTCAAAACAAATGTTCGATAAATATTTTTGCTGCAAACTTTCTAAAAACAACCTGCCTGACAGCATTAGAATTATTTTTCCTGTGCAATCTCGTCCAGAGAAACTTCTTTTCCATCACTCCAGATGCGCTCCAAATCATAAAACAGTCTGTCTTCCTGGTCAAAAATGTGAACGACTACATCACCATAATCAAGCAGCACCCAGGTACTGTTTCTATTTCCCTCTTCCCGTTTCATTTCGTAACCTGCACGGTGCATCTGTTCCTGCACATTTTTTACGAGTGCCTGCACCTGCGTTAAGCTGCTTCCGTTTGCGATAACAAAATAATCAGCCAGAATAGAAATTCCGGCGATATCAATTATTTTAATATCCTCACCAATTTTTTCATCCAAAGCCTTATATGCAATCTGCGCCATTTTCGTTGATTCTTTCATGTTGTCCTCCATTCTGTTTTTTGTAATATTCATATGCTTCTACTGTATATGGGTCAATCGGTTCATTTGTTCCCATACGTTCACCTCTTAAATATGTCAGTGTATTTTCCAGTATCAGATACATCGCTTCATCCAGATTTTGAAAAGAAACATAACGTATCTTCTCTAAATTGGGAATCATCTTTCTGCCCGGCTCAATATAATCTGCTATAAAAATTATTTTTTCAAAGTCTGTCATATCCGGTCTGCCCGTCGTGTGCCAGCGAATTGCTGACAAAACCTGTCCGTCTGTAATGCCATATTTTTCTTTTGCATAACAGGCTCCCAGCTTTGCATGCAGCAAATGTGGCTGTTTCTTTTCTACTTCCGTGCATTCTATGCCATATTTTTTACATTCGGCAAGCATATCGTCTTCTGTCATATATTTTGCACAATCGTGCAATACCCCTGCGACGCCAATTTGTTCCACATTTTCTCCAAAGCGCATTGCCATCGCCTGTGCCGTATATCGGACACCTACCGTATGACGAAACCGTCCGGGTTTTAAAATATGTTCTAATTTTTTTTGTAATTCATCTGCTGCATTCACTTTACTGCTCCTTTACTGATAACAATGATGACTCATAATATATTCATACACTTTGTCCGGCAGATATGATGCTACCGGTTCGCCATGCGCAATTTTCTCACGAATCTGGCTGGAACTAATCTTCATTTCCGGCATATCAAACAGTTCAACCTTTCCGTGAAACTTTTGCGATAGCATATCTGCCTGCTTTTGCAATTCTCTCTTTGTTACGCCATCCCTTCCGGCTGCAAGGATAACAGCTTTTTCCATAATTTTTTCAGGCTGATACCAATGCTCAAACTGGAAAAGGGAATCGCCTCCTAATATGAAGTAAAATAAATCTTCCGGAAACTGTTTTTGCAACAATTCTAATGTTCTTGCCGTATACGTTATCTCCTCACGCAACAGCTCAAAGTCTGAAAAAATAAAATCTTTTTCATTCTGAATAGCTAACTTAACTAATATTGACCGGACTTCTTCACTGGAAATTTTTTTCTCTCTTTTATGAGGTGGAATCTTAGACGGCATAAACCATATCTGGTCTAATTCTTTTTGCTCCTTTGCACACTTTGCCATAGCCAGATGTGCCAGATGGATTGGGTCAAAAGTTCCTCCCATAATTCCAATTTTGCGCATACTCCATTCTCCCTGTGACTACCATTTAAAAGATGGAGCTGCCGTTTTTTTCTTCATATTCTCTTTCTTTTTTCTTAAACTGTCTTCCTTTGTCCATTCTTTCTTTGTACTATTGCGTCTTGCTTTCTGAAGAGTTTTCTTCTTCTGCATCTGCTTCTCGGCACGTTTTCTTTTCTCTTCCCTCTGCATATTTTTCTTGTATAAAACAATCTTTTTACCTATTACCTGCACAACCTGGGAGTTTGTACGCTCAGCTACCAGTTCGGCAATTTCTCTTGGGTCATCCATGCAATTCTTTAATACATTTATTTTTATCAGTTCTCTTGATTTTAATGCAGCCTTAATGGCATCAACTAACTGTGGTGTAAGGCTTGATTTGCCCACCTGAAAAATACTGTCTAATTTCATTGCACGCGACTTTAATTCTGCTCTTTCTTTGCTTGTCATATAATCCTCATTTCTGTGCTGTTATCTTTCTGTATTTGTATCCTGCAGCACACCGATACAAATTTGTTTTTACCCACTAGAATATTGATTGTATCACGCTTTTGCGCAAAAATCAAACCGGGGGTTGAAAACGGAAGCATGAACTTCTAAGGGGCATGTGATACAACCGGTATTCCTACAGCAGCACGCTCTCGCTTGGTAAAAAACGCAGTGGTGCATAAGTTGGCAAAATACGCCAACTGAGCACCAGTGTTTTTTAACAGCTGCTTTTAGGAATACCGGTTATATCACAGCCCATTTACAATTTGGCTGTTGTACTGATTTTATTGGTGCAGAAAGTGGAAATCAGAAAAAAACATTTACAAGGTGGCTATTGTGCTGACTATTGGCAGTTAGTTTCAGTTATAGCCTCTGAGTTTATAAATTGACTGTCAGCGAATTTTTTCAAGCATATGTTTTTCCGAAAAACTTCC
>JAQYCU010000017.1 GCA_028724545.1 bacterium | reverse complement strand
TTTGCAAATGGGGCTGTTATGGTAATGGAAAGAGTGTTCTGTATGGTAATTCACATTTGCCTGACGCTGGTTGTGTTTTATGGAATCAAGGAAAATAAAAAGATTTATCTGCCACTGGCAATTCTGGCACATGCCACATTTGATTTGTTCCCGGCATTGTACCAAAGGGGCATAGGTACCATGTGGATGACGGAATTGTGGCTTGCATTTTGTGGAATTTTACTGGTGTTGTGGTGTATAAAGCTTTTTGATTTTTGTTTGATTTGTTAAAGCCGTTGAAGGGCACGAGATAAGACCAAATTATTATTCGATAGTTTAATACAAAAGTATTTTGGCTAGGAAGGTGATAGTATGGCAATGATGACAGTGTATCATGGGGGCTATCAAATTGTGAAACAGCCAGAGATTCGTAAAGGAAGATAATGATTTGTTTTACACATGTAGCCTGATAGAATATATTTCCAGAAAAACAAAAAATACACGCGCGACTGTTGTGAATAAGTTGGGGAAGGCTCGGATTGAAAAAATATTTGATTTGGCAGATGTTTACCATTGTGACAATATAGAACGAGTCAGTGCAGATTTTATAGAGAATGCGTGCATTGAAGAAGGTAAGTTTGACAATGTTTCTGCGTGTCGTTATGCTATTCCATCTTATTGGGATATAGGAAAAGTATATAAAAGATTGATTAAGCGAGTGGCAGCAGACGAGGAAAAGCCGGTTGTTGATGTGCTAGTGGAAATATATAATTCGTTTATTAGCGAAAAAATTGATGATTACAATAGTAGTGTATATTATGAAACTCCAAACTATTTGTTTGAGTGTTATAAAGAGCAGAAGATGCTTTAAGCAGGAATAGCCAGTTATCAATAAATTAATTCATAAAATGCGTTGGTGGCATAATAAATTGCACTATCTTCGACAAACTTTCCGAATGTGGAAAATTGTAGAAAGAGTAGGAGAATACGAGGGATTCGTCGAAATCTAATGCGTTTTTTTCATTGTAAATGTCAGGAATGGCGACATATAATTTTACTATAAATTATGACAAATGTGCAGAAGCAACATTTGGGTGTATCGTCAAAAACAGAAAAGGAGACGCAATGCAAAAAATCAAAGTATTAGTGGTGGATGATAACAAAAGAATTGTAAATTTACTAAAAGAGGCTTTGACGAAAGAAGAAGAAATCCAGGTAGTGGGAACGGCGTCCGACGGAGAGGAAGCCCTCAGAATGATTCATTTGCTCAAGCCTGATGTGGTATTGTTGGACCTGATTATGCCGAAAATCGACGGACTGGGTGTGATGGAACGGCTGCAAAAAAGTGACGAGGACACGCACCCCCAGATTATCGTCGTTTCTGCTGTCAGTCAGGAAAGCGTAACGGAGAGTGCATTTGCGCTGGGTGCCTCTTATTATATTTTAAAACCATTTGACACACGGGTGCTGGTTTCACGCGTCAAAGCGGTTGGGGAAAGTGGTGCAGCTGACAACAAAGTGATTAGTACAGTATTTGAAAACCGTAAGACGAAATATGAAAATTCACTGGAGGCTGATGTGACCAATATTATACACGAAATTGGTGTGCCTGCGCATATCAAAGGGTATCAGTATCTTCGCGATGCAATTATTATGTCGGTCAATGATAAGGAAATGCTGGGCTCTATTACAAAAAGGCTGTATCCGACGATTGCCAAAAATTATAAGACAACCTCCAGCCGTGTTGAGCGTGCGATACGACATGCAATCGAAGTGGCGTGGAGCAGGGGAAAAATGGATACGATTGAAGAGTTGTTTGGCTATACGGTCAGCTCCAAAAAAGGCAAACCAACCAACTCCGAGTTTGTTGCCCTGATAGCTGACAAAATCCGGCTGGAATACAAAATGCGTGCCTGACGCTGTTCAATAGGAAAAATGCACGAAAAAACTTTTCACGGACACGAATTTGGGGTATAATAGGAAATGTCAGTAAGAAAAAAACTTTGAGTCACAAATGCGACTTGAGTGGGGTGTTCCCAAAAGGAGGTTTTTATGAAAAAGGTATTATTTGTTGCATCAGAATGTGTCCCTTTTGTAAAAACGGGAGGTTTGGCAGATGTAGTTGGTTCTTTGCCAAAATATTTTGATAAAAAAGAATTTGATGTGCGTGTAATGATTCCGAGATATACCTGTATTCCAAAAGAGTGGAAAGACAAGATGAATTTTGTTACACATTTTTATATTGATTTGGCATGGCGAAAGCAATATGTCGGCATTTTGCAAATGCAGTATGAGGGGATTACATTTTATTTTGTAGATAATGAATTTTATTTCGGTGGACCTCATCCGTATGGTAATATTCACGAAGATATTGAGAAATTTGCTTTCTTCTGTAAAGCATCATTGTCAGCACTTCCGAGTCTGGATTTCCGTCCTGATATTATTCATTGCCACGACTGGCAGACAGGCCTGATTCCGGTTTACTTAAAGGATATGTTTAGCGAAAATCCATTTTATAATAATATCAAAACTATTATGACAATACATAACCTGAAGTTCCAGGGAATCTGGAATTTACAGAAAGTAAAGGATATTACGGGACTGAAATCCTACTTCTTTACTTCTGATAAACTGGAAGCATATGGGGATGCGAACTACTTAAAAGGTGGTATTGTATATGCTGATATGGTTACAACGGTTAGTGAGTCTTATGCAGAAGAAATCAAGATGCCGTTTTACGGAGAACATCTGGATGGCCTGATGCGTGCCAGAAGCAATAGTCTGGTAGGTATTGTAAATGGTCTGGATTACAATGAATACAATCCGGAAACAGACCCATTCATTTATAAAAATTATAATGCAAAGACATTCCGAAAGGAAAAAATCAAAAATAAACGTGGTCTTCAAAGAGAGTTGGGACTTGCAGAAGATGACAAGAAATTTATGATTGGTATTTGTTCCCGTCTGACAGACCAGAAGGGACTTGATCTGGTAGATTACGTGATTGAAGAAATTTGTGCTGAGGATACCCAGTTAGTTGTACTTGGTACCGGTGAAGAACGTTATGAAAATTTATTCCGTCATTTTGAGTGGAAATATCATGACAGAGTTTCTGCCAATATTTTCTATTCTAATGAGCGTTCTCACAAGTTATATGCAGCATGTGATGCATTTTTGATGCCATCGCTTTTTGAGCCGTGTGGACTGTCCCAGTTGATGAGTCTTCGCTATGGAACGGTTCCGATTGTCCGTGAAACAGGTGGACTGCGTGATACGGTTGAGCCATACAACGAGTATGAGAGCAAAGGAACCGGATTTTCATTCTGTAACTATAATGCACATGAGATGTTACATACCATTCGCTATGCAAAAGATGTATTTTTCAACAGAAAGAGAGAATGGAATAAGATTATTGACAGAGGAATGGCACAGGACTTTTCATGGAATAATTCAGCAGGCAAATATGCTGAGTTGTATAACCGTCTGTAGAAAGCAATGTAGGCAGACAGCGAGAAGTTATTATTTTGAGAAAAGAGCGTAGATATTGTATGAGATTAGATAAATATCTGGCGCAGGCTGATGTAGGAACCCGTTCGGAAGTGAAGAAAATGATTCGCTGTGGACGGGTTCTTCTCAATGGAGTTCCTGCAAAAAAGCCAGAGCAGAAAATAACAAAAGAAGATATTATTATAGCAGACGGAAAGGAAATCCACTTTTCACAGTACCGGTATTTTATGCTGAACAAACCGGCAGGTGTTGTATCGGCTACGATGGATAAAAATGATACGACAGTTGTAGAATTAATTGATGATGCGCATTCTAAGAATCTTTTTCCTGTCGGACGGCTGGATAAAGATACCGAGGGACTTCTTTTGATGACAAATGATGGTGCGCTGGCACATGAATTGTTATCGCCAAGAAAGCATGTGGAGAAAACTTATTTTGTGAGAGTGCATGGCAAAGTGACAGAAGAAGACAGTGCACAATTTGCGCAGGGAATGGATATTGGGGATGAAAAACTGACAAAGCCTGCCAGTCTGACAGACATCCGGTATACAGGGGAAGATACGGAATTGTATATAACGATAACGGAAGGGCGTTACCATCAGATTAAAAGGATGTTTGCCAGAGTAGGAAAGCCGGTAGTATATCTAAAGCGAATCGCGATGGGAAGTCTTAGATTAGATGAAACGCTGACACCTGGTGCATATCGTGAATTGACGGAAGAAGAGATTTTTTCTTTAAAAAACAGAAATAACTAAAGTTTTTATATACCGGTAAAGTTGATTTCGATTTTTTTGTCTTGACAGGTAATCCGTCTTTGTGATACAATTCGCCTTGTAGTCAATTGCTGAAATAGCTCAGTTGGTAGAGCGCTTCACTCGTAATGAAGAGGTCGTGGGTTCAAGTCCCATTTTCAGCTTGATAGGAAGAGTGGCAGATTTTCTTTGCAGAAGAGATTTGCCACTTTTTTGTTGGTTTGGCAAAAGAAGCGAAAAGCAACCGAAGTGTTGCAAAATAATGTTTCGTTCTATATACTAGACATTGGAACAAATTCACAATTTATCTTTGGCATAAATTGTGCAGTGTAGGAGCACAAAAAAATGATACGAGTAGCAATCTGTGATGATTTAGAATATGAAAGAGACATCCTTCGTGAAAAGTTAGAACGTTATCAGAAGGAAAACAATCTTTCTTTTTTGATAGATGAATATGCTGATGGCAGGGAACTGGTAGAACATTTTGCAAAACAATACGACATTCTGATATTAGATGTAGAGATGAGGGAGATGGACGGCGTTACTGCTGCCAGAAAGATACGGGAAGTAGATGTAACCGTAAAAATATTTTTTTCCACGCAGTATAAGCAGTATGCCTATGACAGTTTTTCGGTTGACCCGGAAGGATACCTTTTGAAATCAGAGCCGTATGAGTCATTTGAGAGGCTGCTTGGCAAGACGCTTCGCAGAATCCAGATGGATTCCAAAAAGATAGAACTGACCTATCAGAGTGAAGTGGAATTTGTTGAAATTAACCAGATACTTTACGCACAGTACAGTGATGGTGCAGTGGTTGTGCGTCTGATAGATGGACGGATTGCAAAAACGAGAGGAGCGTTAAAAGAGTTTCTGATACAGGACAAAGAACACGTTTTGCTATCAATAGACCGAAACACGGTAGTAAATTTAATGTGGATAGATAATTGTCAAAATGGGATGCTGAGTTTTAAGACATCTTCAAAAACATTTAAAATAGCCAGAAGAAGACGGTCAGAAGTGGAAGAACGTTTCTTTTCGTGGTGCAGAGGAAGGGTAATGGATGATTGAGCAGGTAATGTGGAAACTATTTGAAACAATGGTTTCCAGTTTGGAAATTATTATACATACATGGTTTTTTTATAAAAATGCGCGTGGACTGCGTAAAAGCAGGTTTCAGCTGGTAATGGGAAATGTTTTTCTGGTTGGCATTTTATTTTTCTGTGATTACTTTAAAATTCCAATCAATCTGAAACTGTTTCTGATTATGCTGTCTAGTTTTTTTGTCTACCGGTATCTGATGGACATTGAGCTTGACAAGGCAATTGTATCCATTATCTGCTGTATTGCAGCGATTGTTTTTTCAGAGGCAGCAGTGATGGGACTTTTAGGAAGTCTGCACAATTATCATGATTTGCAGATTTTTATGCAGGAGAATTTTTACCGGTTGGAAAGTATTATTATGGCAAAAATTATTCATATTGTTTTCTTGTATTTTGCCCAGATTCTTATCAAGAGAGAGCGAAAAGAATATTGGAAAAAGGAATTGCTGCTATTTTTGCTACAGACATTTACTTCCCTGCTTGTTGTATTGATGGCAGGAGAAACTTCTACTGCCACGAATGGTGACGGCTGGTTTTCGCCTGCGTTATATGCTGTGCTGGCATTCTGTGCCCTGATTGCCTATATGTGTTCGCTTTGGATTACGGAAAATTATTTTACCAGTCAGGAACTGCTGAAGGAGAGTATCCGGGTGGATGCCTACAAGAAGAGAAAAGAAGATTATGCTGCATTGCAGGCAGAAACGCAAAGACGGGTGCAGCGTCTGTATCATGATTTAAAAACGCATATATCAGCAATTTATTATATGAAGGGGACGGATGCTGATGCGTTGGATAATTATATGTCGGAAATCAACCAGTCGGTTATTGATTTTGAGCGATTTTATGATTCCGGATGTGACGTGCTGGATATGCTTTTGCTTGAAAAACAGGACAAGGCAGAAAAGTATGGCATTTTGTTTGACTTGCGGGTAGAAGAGGGATGTCTGGAAAAATACTCATCCTTTTTGCTTTGTACAATTTTCGGAAATGCGATAGACAATGCCATAGAAGCAAATATCGAAGAGAGTGAAGATAATCGCTTTGTTTTTGTGCAGGTGCAGCATTACAGAAAAGTAATAACTATTCGGATTGAAAATTCTTATCAGGAAACGCCTGATTTAAAAGACAGTGGTTTCTTCCGTTCCAGAAAAAAAGATAAGAATATGCATGGCATCGGCGTAAAAAGCATTGAAGATGCTGTGGCCCAGTTGGGTGGAAAAATGGACATTGTATACAGAAAAGGTGTGTTCAAATTATTCATTTCGTTACCGCCTTTATAAGACAGTCACTAACTGACAAGACAAAAATTGACCGTTCGACCCACCTAAAACGACCGTTCGGCAAAAACCTATTGTATTTCAAATTTCAGATGTTAAAATAATTGCGAAAGCAGGAAGGATGCTATGCGTATCCCTGAGCAGTTATTTTGACATCTTTTTTTGATGAAAATGTAATGGTGCTTGAGCCGGTAACTTGAGAACTTTACAACGAAATAAGAATGGAAAAAGGGATATCGTGTATCTTCCAGCTTTTATGTACTATACTTTTTTCAACGTATAATTGGAAAATGTGCATTTTTGCACCTGTGGCTCTGGGCAGACAAAAACAAAATGCGTAGCATTTGCTGTAAGGCTGAAACGTTTCTGCTGCCCAGGCTGCAGTTCCAATTGTATATGTCCTGACAGGACATATGCCGGATGAATAAGACGTATATCTGACAGAATATATACATACTTGACAGGACATATGCCTGACTGACAAGGTAAAAAGAAGGAGGTGCAGGATGTATCATTCTCTGGCAGTAGCAATTACATCATTTTTGATGAAATATATGGATGATAAGACAGGCAGTGCAGCAGTTATTACCTATGGCACGGAATTATTTCTTTCTGCCGTTGTGGAAACGGTTATTGTGCTGGTTATCGGCTGTTTATCCGGTTATCTGACGGAAACGGTTTTATTTTTGCTTTTCTTTTGTCCTATCAGAAAACTGGCAGGAGGATTTCACGCATCTACTTACTTTTTATGCACATTCATTTTTTCAGTCTATTATGGGATGTTGTGTTTCTTTGTACCTAAAGCATTTGGAGTACCACAGGGAATCATACTGGCTGTTTCCTGTGCCGTGATTCTCTGGCTTGCACCGGTTGAAGATTCCAACAAACCCATCAGCAGGGAAAAAGCCGTGCAATTGCGAAAAAAGACGAAACTTGTGCTGGCAATGGAAATTGCTGTTCTGGTCTTGGAAGAATGTTTGTGTGGCATCCCGGATATCAGTGCGTTTCTCTATTACAGTTTTGTAAGTGAAAGTATTTTGCTGATACTGGGACAGATAAAAAATGCGATGCGAAAGGAGGAGAACGTATGAAATTCAGAAAATTGTTAGAAAAAATGGCAACATCTATGGCAGCATTTATGACAGTAATCGCAGTCAGCAATGCAGCATCTGCCTGTTGCTGGATATTGCATCAGCCAGAAGAGCCGGAAGAACTCTCTGAGTAATTTTTAGCGTAAAATAACAGCAGGGTGGGAGTTTTGTAAAACAATCCGAGGGGTTAAGTTGTCTTCTCTTTTCTATTATTGTATAATAGTATTATACAATAATAGAAAAGAGTTTTTTGTGTACAGAGATTGTTAAAATCTCTTCTGTACAAAAAAGGAATAAAAGAGGGTGGCAGATATGGCAGGAACAGTAGTTCATTTACTGATTGCAAAGAAATTGTCAGAGTGTCTTGCAAAAACAGAGTGGCGATATCCGTTTGCAAGGGATACTAAGATGAATACAGAGTATTTTATTGCCGGTAATATTTGTCCGGACGGCATTATGGCACGGTCAGGATACCGGCGCAAGATGAAACTGCATACGCATTTCCGGGATGGGATTCCTGACGGCAGTTTTGACAAACCGGGGATGATTCCTCTTTTTGAACAGAGAATGCATGATTTCTGGCAGGAGCATCAGGAAGACGAAATACAATGTCCGGGCCTGTATCTGGGATATATTACCCATATGATGACGGATGAACGTTTTGTTTTGGAAGAACGTCCCAAATTTTTTGAGCAGATTGCGCCGTCCGGACTGACAAAAAAGGATAAGGAAACTTTTCTTATCTTTAACAAAGAAACGGATTTGGTGGATTTTAAACTGTTACGGAATTTCCCAGAACTAGAGGAAACGAAAGAAGTATTGGAACGTGTTTCTGAATATGAAATAAAAGGAATGATTACACGGCAGGAACTTACGGCAAGCAGGCAGTGGATTTTGCAGCATTTCTTTTATGAAGAACATAGCACAGAAGAGCCGGAATATTTGCAATATGAAAATATGGTGGAGTTTGTGGCGAAAATGACGGAGGAGATAATAAGACGCTTGTTTACGGAGGGCTTTCTGGAGCAATAATGCAGAAGAGATAATAAGACGACTGATTACAGAGGTTTTTCTGGAGCAACACGATAAAGAAATAAAAAAAGACTATTGTATGAAACGGTAATTCGTTCACACAATAGTCTTTTTGGCTTATGTTAATAAAATCAGTTTATTTTATACACAACCCTGAGCTTTCATAGCTTCTGCAACTTTCATGAAACCAGCGATGTTAGCACCAGCCATGTAGTTTCCTTCCATGCCATATTCTTTAGCAGCCTCATCACAAGACTTGAAGATTTCAACCATGATGCTGTGAAGTTTTTCATCAACTTCTTCAAATGTCCAGGCAAGTCGCTGAGAGTTCTGTGTCATTTCCAGACCAGATGTTGCAACACCACCGGCATTTGCAGCCTTAGCAGGTCCGTAAAGCATATTGTTTGCAAAGTATACATCAATTGCTTCAGGAGTAGAAGGCATATTAGCACCTTCAGCTACTGCGTAACATCCGTTAGCAGCTAATGCCTTAGCGCTTTCTTCATTGATTTCGTTCTGAGTTGCACAAGGAAGTGCGATATCACACTTGATTGTCCAGATGCCACTGCAGCCATCATGATATTCAGCGTTCTTATGAGAAGTTCTTTCAACATATTCTTTGATACGTCCTCTTTCAACTTCTTTAATCTGCTGAACTAAAGAAAGCTCGATTCCGTCTGGGTCGTAAATGTATCCGTTAGAGTCAGACAGAGCAACTACTTTACCACCAAGCTGTGTTGCTTTCTGAGTAGCATAAATAGCAACGTTACCAGAACCAGAGATAACAACTGTCTGGTCTTTGAAGCTCTTGCCGTTAGCTTTTAACATTTCTTCTGTGAAGTAGCAAAGACCGTATCCGGTAGCTTCTGTACGAGCTAAAGAACCACCAAATGTTAATCCTTTACCTGTAAGAACGCCAGACCATTCGTTACGGATTCTCTTGTACTGGCCAAACATATATCCGATTTCACGTGCACCTGTTCCGATATCACCAGCAGGAACGTCGCAGTCAGGACCAATATGTTTGCAAAGCTCTGTCATAAAGCTCTGGCAGAAACGCATAATTTCTCCATCGCTCTTGCCCTTAGGGTCGAAGTCAGAACCACCTTTACCACCACCCATAGGGAGTGTTGTTAAACTATTTTTGAAAATCTGTTCAAAACCGAGGAATTTAATGATACCACTATAAACAGAAGGATGAAGACGAATACCACCCTTGTATGGTCCGATAGCAGAATTGAACTGTACACGGAAACCTCTGTTTACCTGTGTCTTACCATTGTCATCAACCCATGGTACACGGAAAATAATCTGTCTTTCCGGCTCTACAATGCGCTCAAAAACACCTGCTTCTACAAGGTCAGGTCTTCTTTCTACGACTGGTTCAAGTGATACAAACACTTCTGTTACAGCCTGAATGAACTCTGGTTCACCGGCATTTCTCTTTTTTACTGTTTCCAGTAAGTCAATTAGATACTGATTTTTTAACGCCATTGCTAAAAAACCTCCTTTATTTTATTTTTGGTACCTCTGTACCTATGGGAGAGATTCCCAACTAATACTAGTATCGCACGATTCTTTAAAAAATTCAATATTTTGAGCAAAAAAAATATACAAATATACCTGTATACAAAATATGATAAGAAAATTAAGTTTATTGTCCTATCTAAAGATATTATGAAAGGTATGGTTTTCTTGAAAAAATAAGGGGAACGAGAGGAATATGGACAGTGTATTCTAAAAAACCTAATTGTAAACAATCTGTTCACAATTAGGTCATATTCTGGACACAACTCCACACTATAATATTCCTCAGAAAGTGAAAACTTTCTACTCCCACCCTATTATACGCTGGATAACTTTGGTTATCCGACAAAGAGAGCCTTCCCGGGCTCTTTTTGTTTTTTACGGAGTAGAATTATGGATTAGAAAAGTCTTTTGTCTTAATGAAGTAGATAGTATGATATGGACTAGAAGGGGAAAGCAGAAAAATGCTATGGGACAGAAAGCGTTTTAATAGAAAACATTATATATGAAGTAAAAAAGTTTGATAAGGAGAATTTTTATGTCTTGGAAATATATTTTATTTGATTTAGACGGAACCATAACGGATTCCCGTGAAGGAATTATTAAATGCGTGGAATACGCGCTAAATGCAGCAGGCGTTCCGATTCCGCCTATGGGAAAAATGTATCAGTTTATGGGACCACCTCTGGTAGACGGGTTTCAGAATATTATGGGAATGAGTTATGAGGAAGCAGTAGAGGCTACTAGAAAATACCGGGAAAGATACAGTGTGACTGGTTTATATGAAAATAAATTGTTTGACGGAATCGATGAAGTACTGAAAACGCTTCACGAAAAAGGGTATCAGGTGATTCTTGCCACATCAAAACCAGAGGAATATTCGGTTAAGATATTAGAACATTTTGGGATTGCACAATATTTTAACGAAATTGTAGGAAGCACGCTGGATGGCAGCAGGGATTGCAAACGTGATGTAATACAAGAGGCTTTTCGCAGGACAGGCATTTCAGAAGAAGAGAAGAAATCTACTATTATGATAGGCGACAGAAAGCATGATATGATAGGTGCAAGAGAGTGTGGAATTGCTTCCTGTGGTGTTTATTATGGTTTTGCGTCAGAGCCGGAATTAGAAGAAAATGGTGCAGACTATATTCTTCACGAAGTCAGCGAACTACTCCCGTTTCTTCTGGGCTGAGATACAGATTTTGTATGCAGAGTGGGTTTGTATAGCAAAAAACAGATAAATGTGATTTAATAGAAAATAAGAATGAATCGGGAGGTTTATAATATGGAAAAGAAAGTGGTATTTAAAAATAAAGTATGGTTTGCAGCATATACTGCCGTTATTGTTGTCTGCAGTCTGCTTGTCGGTATCCTGTCAGGAGTTGCAATCGAAAGTTCAATAACAAAAAGAAAAGCTGCAACAGAGAAGAAGGCAGAGAAAGAAGCAATTAAGGAAGCAAGTGGCGAAGATTATGATATTACAAAATGTGTTACACTGGGCAAATATTCCGGCAGAGAAGTGTCGCTGGCTGTAACAGATGAAGATGTGCAGCTGGAAATTGACAATCTGATTGAAGAGAACACAACCTACGAAAAAAAGAAAAAAGGCACGGTAAAAGACGGTGATATGGTATATGCTTCTTTTGAAGGTTATGTTAGTGGTAAAAAAGTAGATTCGACCTGTGGCGAAGACTATATCGAAATCGGTTCAGGTGAATGGCTGTCAGGATTTGAAGAGGCTATCATAGGTATGAAGCCGGGCGAAACAAAGAAATTCAAAATTAACGTGCCGGAAGGAACCTATGGCAGCGAAGAGATTGACGGAAAAACGGTTACATTCCGGTTAAACGTAAAGTACATTTGTGGGGATGAAATCGTACCGGAATATAATGATGAATTTGTAGAAGGCGTTACAGAATATAAGACAACAAAAGAATATAATGCATATTTAAAAGAAAAGCTTGCTTCTGAAAATGAAGAGGAAAAAGCAGAGTATGTATGGACAGATGTTTTAGAGGACAGCAAGATTAATGAATATCCGGAATCGCTTATGAAAAATGCCGAAACAGAAGTTCTGAATGGTTACTATGATATGGCTGATTTGTATGGTGTAAGCCATGATGAAATTTTCCAGTCCTTTGGCTGTGCTGACGAGCAGGAATTTAAGGATACACAGTTAGAAGACCTGGCAAAAGACACTGTAAAAGAATTGCTGGTAGCAAAAGCAATCGCATATCAGGAAAAAATCTCTTACAGTGACGAGGATTATGAAGCATTAGTAAAAGAAGAATATGAAAACTATTCCGATATGTATGACAGTCAGGATGCATATGAAAAGGAAAATAAGGATTATCTGGAAAGAACAGTGCTGGTAAATGCAGTAAAAGAATGGATTAGTGCAAAGACAAATTACACGAAATAGGGTTTGTTTAGGAGGAGTGGTATGAGTCAGAAATATGAAATCGATGGATATTCGTTTGAGAGCCGTTCAGAATATGAGCGTGCCCAAAAAGAAAAAGAAACGATTCTTTATTTAACTTCCAATACAAATATGGGAGATATGAAAGCCGTATATAAGATTTATAAGCAGGCAGCAGAAAAGAAAAGTTTTCGTACTGTTTTTGGACTGACGTATATGGAAAATCTGCGAAAACGGCTTCTAGGCTCGGAGTTTATTACAGAAGACCTGTTAGAGCCGATTCCTGTCGTGCAGACGGAAAGCAAACCTTCTGACAGGGGGATGACAGCGAATACTGCCACAGGAAAGAGAAAACAGGCAGAAGAAGTTTTAAAACGGAAAGCAAATAATAAGGTAAAGAATTTTCTGATTGCTGTATTGATTGTTATCATTGGCGTGATGGTATTTATTACATACAAAAGCCAGTATTCTGTTTTTACTTATTTTACGAATTATAAAGAAAATATGAGGGAAGAACTGATTAATGAATACGAAGAATGGACGAATGAATTAGAAGAAAGAGAAAGCAAGGTAGAAGAACGGGAGAAAAAATTAGAGCAGGAAGAGAAGCAGAGGTAATAAGGAATAAACAGACAGCAATAAAAAACAGACAGCAATAAAAAACAGACCGATAGGAATAAACAGGCAGATAATTGCAGACGGAAAACAGCAGAAGAAAAAAGGCAGACGGATTATCACAGATTATACATATTTTTAGGATATACTAGAGTGAATGGTGAAACATTGGCTCTAGTGTTTTCAGTATGGGAGGACAATCATATGGATAAACTTAAAGTGCTTGTGGTAGATGATGAGCAGAGAATGCGAAAATTAGTAAAAGATTTCCTGGTAAAAAGTGATTTTGAAGTATTAGAAGCAGGCGACGGAGAGGAAGCTGTAGAAATTTTCTTTGATAATAAAGACATCGCTCTGATTATATTAGATGTAATGATGCCAAAGATGGATGGATGGGAAACCTGCCGTGAAATCCGTCATTATTCGCAGGTGCCGATTATTATGCTGACAGCTAAAAGTGACGAAAAAGATGAATTATTAGGTTTTGAACTGGGCGTAGACGAATATATTTCCAAACCGTTCAGTCCGAAGATTCTGGTTGCCAGAGTAGAAGCAATTTTGCGACGCACCAATTCACTGAATGAAGAGAAAAAAGAAGTGGGTGGCATTCTAATTGACCAGGCGGCGCACGAAGTAACCATAGACGGAAAAAATATTGAATTGAGTTTTAAAGAGTTTGAACTGCTAACCTATTTTGTCAACAATCAGGGCGTGGCATTATCCAGAGAACGGATTTTAAATAATGTCTGGAATTATGACTATTTTGGTGATGCACGGACGATTGATACGCATGTTAAAAAATTGCGAAGCAAATTGGGTGAAAAAGGTGCCTATATCAAAACAATATGGGGAATGGGCTATAAGTTTGAAGTCTGATAAGGCACAAAGGAGGCAATATGACTGGTAAAAAGCGCTCAATGAAAAAAAACTATACGGTAAATGCATTTCAATCCATTCGTACCAAGATGATTTTGATTATGATTCTGCTGATGGGTTTTGTTTCGTTTGGCCTGTGGTTTATGAACTATATGTGGCTTTCTCCTTTCTATGAAAACAGCAAGAGTTCACAGCTTGCTGATTCGTTTCTTAATGTCAACAAAGTGATTTCAAAAGATGATGAGTATATTGATGAAAATGCAGAACTTTCTTCGGACAGCCAGTTAAAACTGGAAATATTAGAAGAAAACAGTTCTGTCAATCTCTATGTATTCCGGGTTGCCGATTATTTTGGTAATCTGGTGTACAATTTTGACTACCCAAGAGTTTCTGACGTGCAGAAACAGACAATAGAAGACCTGACAGAAAGTTATCTGTATACTTTTGGACAAGAGGGCAATTTACAGAACAAAATTGGCGAGGGGCGTAAACTGATACGTGAGCGAAAGAAATATCGTATTTTTAAGGTATATGATAAGAGAATCGGTTCCTATTATCTGGAATTGTTTGGACAGTTAGAGTCCGGCTCGTTTGTGTATTTAAGAACAAATTACCAGAGCATGAATGAAAATATAGACATTTTCAACCACTTTATTATTCAGACAGCAAGTATTGTGCTGGTAATAGGCGTACTTTTGATGAGCTTTTTTGGAAATCGTTTCACAAAGCCGATTCTGCAGATTACAGATATTGCAAAAAGAATGTCGGAACTGGATTTCGATGCAAAATATGAGGGAACAACGCAGGATGAAATCGGCGTGCTGGGAAGCAGTATCAATGTGCTGTCGGAAAAACTGGAAACGACTATTTCGGAATTAAAAACGGCGAACAATGAACTGCAGAAAGACATTGAAAACAAAATCCAGATTGATGAGATGCGAAAAGAATTTCTTTCCAACGTATCGCATGAACTAAAGACACCGATTGCGCTGATACAGGGGTATGCCGAAGGTCTGCAGGACAATATCAATGACGATGCATCCAGTAGGGAATTTTATTGCGAAGTGATTATTGATGAAGCGCAGAAGATGAATAAAATGGTAAAAAAACTGCTGACATTGAACCAGATAGAGTTTGGAAACAATCAGGTATCCTTTGAACGGTTTGATATTGTGGAACTGGTTCAGACAGTAATGCAGTCAGCAACACTTCTGGCAGAGCAGAAAGCTGCGACTCTTACGATGGACAAAGAGTATGCACCACTTTATGTCTGGGCAGACGAATATATGGTTGAGGAAGTAATAACCAATTATATCAGCAATGCAATCAACCATGTTGATTTTGAAAGAAAGATTATTGTGTCGATGGAAGAAAAAGAATCGGTAGTACGGATTACTGTCTTTAATACCGGACAGCAGATACCACAGGAGGAAATTGATAAAATCTGGATTAAGTTTTATAAAGTAGACAAGGCAAGAACACGGGAGTATGGAGGAAGTGGAATCGGACTGTCGATAGTAAAGGCAATTATGGACTCTATGAACCGTGAGTGTGGCGTGGAAAATTGCGAAGACGGCGTTAAGTTCTGGTTTGAACTGGACCGACAAAACTAAGATGGATTTTTTCTTGTGGCTTTTCTGAAATTATGGTACTATAAGGGGAAGAGATAGAGATTCATAAACACAAATTCTGAATTTCTTGGGAGGTATCTTATGAAAAAGAAATTTAGTGTATTGGCAATATTTATGAGCACGTTATTCGTTTTGACAGGGTGTAGCAGCAGTGTGCCAGATTTATCAGACGTAGATAATGACATTGCGGCACAATATATGGCAGATGCATTATTGCAGCATGACAAAAAATATGATGACTCATTGGAATATGACCATTCTATATTAGAAGCTACGCCAACGCCGGCTCCAACACCGGTTCCGGCCACACCTGCTCCGGATACGGATACCGATACAGCAACGGCAGCAAATGCAGGTTCGTCAGGAGATGCGGCAGCAGGCACGGGAGCGTCAACAACGCAGAATGCTTCTGAAAGTGGACAGGACGGAACAGATGTACAGCAGAATTTAAACAGCGTATCTTTGTCAGAACTGCTTGGAGTAGATGGTGTGGCAGTAAAAGGAAACTCTTACAGTATTAAGAGTTCTTACGGCACAGAATATTCTGTCTGCACACCGAAGAAAGGCAAAAAACTTCTGGTTGCTCATTTTACCATTGCAAATACAACAAAAACTCCGAAAAAAATCAATCTGGAGAAGCAAAATCTGCAGATAAATCTGCTGGTAAATGGAACAAATGCAGGGGAACCTTTAAAGACCATTATCGAAGGAGATATGCAATATTTGAATACGAAACTGCCCGCCGGCAAAAAGAAACAGGGCGTACTGATTTTTGAAGTGGATAAAGGCGTGAAAGCAAGCAGTGTGGAAGTACAGTTTGTCAAAGAAAATAATCAGGCAACAGTAGGAATGCATTAGTTTTTAAGTTGTTTTTTACAGGTCGATGTTTTATAATAAAAACAGAATGTGTTATCTGTTTGTATGATGGATTATTGGAGGGAAAATAAATGGAGACAGGAATTTTATTAGAGAGTGGAACAAATGAATTAGAGATACTGGAGTTTCGTGTGGGAGATAATTATTACGGTATCAATGTAGCAAAGATTCGTGAAATTTTGTGCTATCAGAAGACGACACCAGTACCAAATGCAGATGCAAGAGTAGAAGGAATTTTTATGCCTCGTGATGAGGTGATTTCCGTTATTGATTTGGCAACTTGTCTGGGAATGCCGAAAATCGGCGATGCTGCGTCAGATATGTTTATTGTCACTAACTTCAACAAATTAAATGTTGCTTTTCATGTTAGTGCCGTGTCAGGAATACATAGAGTTTCTTGGGAAGATATTATCAAACCGGATTCTACGGTTAATGCAGCAGGTGCTGGTATGGCAACAGGAATTGTTCAGATTGATGGCAGATTAATCATTATTCTGGATTTTGAAAAGATTGTTTCAGAAATCAATCCGGAAACAGGCTTAAAAATGTCAGATGTACAGCATATGAGAGGAAGGTCGCGTAATGAAGCACCGATTCTGATTGCAGAAGATTCAGCTTTGCTTAGCAAAATGATTGTGAATTGTCTGGAGCAGGCCGGCTATACAAATATTACGGTTACAGATAACGGAAAAGAATGCTGGGACAAACTGCAGCAGTACCTTGAAGCAGGCAATGTAGACGAGAAAGTGGCCTGTGTCATTACTGATATTGAGATGCCACAGATGGATGGTCATCATTTGACAAAACTGATTAAATCAAATGATACATTAAAGCATATTCCGGTTGTGATTTTCTCTTCACTGGTCAATGCACAGATGCGTCGCAAGGGAGAGCAGTTAGGTGCTGATGCCCAGTTGTCAAAACCGGAGATTGGTCAGTTAGTAGAAGCCATTGATGGTCTTATTGCAGCAGTAGAGAAATAAAACAAACAGGTAAAGTTACCAATAGGTCTTTTTGACTCATAAGAATCAGGACAGAAGTTTTGACGGTAGAATGGATATGAAGGAGAAAATGAGTTGAGCGAAGAAAAAGAGATGCAGGAACCAATCGAATATGATAGCGATGATTTATCGTCTTTTGTTGACCTTACGGATTTAGAAAGTTTAGAAGATATCGATAGTTCAGATTTGTTTGGAGATTTGGGAGATATCAAAGATTTAGGAGATATTTCGGATGTTGACAATGCTATGGAAGCAACAGAAGCAGATGCCGATACTTCTATAGATGATTTCTTTGAAGCTGCCAAAGCAGAAGAAAAAGCAGACGGTACATCAGAGATGGATTTATCTTTTGATGATGCAATCGTTCCGGAAGGTGAAGATATGCCGTTGGAAGATACCGTTGCCATTCCGGAGAGCGCAGAAGTGCCATTGGAAGATACCGTTGCCATTCCGGAGAGTGCAGAAGTGCCATTGGAAGATACCGTTGCAATCCCGGAAAGCACAGAAAATCCATCGGACGATATGCCAGATGAATTTCAGAGTGTTGAGCCGGATTTGGGTGCTGTAGAAACATCCGATGGGATTGATGCGTTTGATATGCTGGGAGATGATTTGCCGGGTGAAGACCTTTCTTTCGACAATACTATGGATTCGGAAGAAAGCGCCGATTTTGCATTAGACGATACGGCAGACGGTTTTGGTGCAGGAGATATCAGTCTGGATGATTTTGCACAATTGGATGCCATTGCAGAAGGAGCAGCAAGAATGCCGGAAAATCAGGGGACAGAACCTATGGCTGATGTTGCGATAGAAGAACCACCGGCAGCAGATGACAGTATGACGGACAATGACATTCTGGGTGGACTGAATCTGGATTTTGCTTCTGACAATTCTGATGATACTCCTCTTGCTGTGGAGGATGGAGATACGCAGGGAATTGATTCTATGTTAGATGGTCTGCTCGATAATCTGGATATGGGAAATTCACTGGATGATTCAGTTGATGCTATACAGGAGGAAGATGGAGACCCATTGGCAGATTTGTTAGGATTTGACCAGGGCGATATGGATGCAGGAGAAATTCCAGAACCTTCACAAAATATGCTGGATGTAGAAGGTATGGTTCCACAAAAAGAAGAAGAGAAACCAGGATTTTTTAAGCGTGTCTTTGGCAATATTGTAACGGATGAGATTGCCGAACAGGAACGTGAGGCAGCACAAAAAGCAGAAGAGGCTGCAGCACAAAAAGAAATAGATGACGCTAAGAAAAAAGAAGAAAACGAAGAAAAGAAAGCCGAGAAAAAAGCAGAAAAAGAAGCGAAGGCTGCTGAAAAGAAAAAAGAAAAAGAAGCCAAAAAAGCAGAAAAAGAAGCGAAAAAGGCAGAAAAGAAGGCAGAGCGTGAAGCAGAAGAGGCTGCTGAGTTAGAGGTAGTAGGTAAATTAAATAAAGTTGGTGTTTCCATTATCGTGATTGCAACGATTGTATTTTTGGTGGTTGAGATTACAGGAACCAATATGTTTGGGTATTCCAGTGCCAGAAAGAATGCATTGAAGTATTTTGAAATGGACAAGTATACAGAAGCATATATGGAAGCAATCGGCACGGATATGCGAAATAAGGACAAAGAAAATTATGACAAGATTAAAGTTGTAATGAAAGTGCAGCAGTCCATCAATGCGTACCAGAATTACGACAGAGTCAAATACTATCCGGAAGCGTTAGATGCTTTGCTTCGTGGTATTAAGCGATATGATGCGAATATCGACAGAGGTACAGAGTTAGAAGTGGAAGGTGATATGCAGAGTTGCAGGAAGCAGATTTTATCGATTCTGCAACAGGAATTTGGCTTATCGGAACGGGATGCTTACTCGATACTGGCATTAGATAAAGATGCCTACCAGAACAAAGTGGTAGAGATAGGAATGAAGAGAAAATAAGAAATAGCCCACCGGTGGGCAACATCGGCGGGCTATTCTTGCTATATAGAAAGGAATAGTAAAATGATTGCTATAATTGATTATGACGCAGGAAATTTAAAGAGTGTGGAAAAGGCACTGCAATATTTGGGGAAGGAGTGCAAAATCACACGGGATGCAGAAGAAATTCTTCACGCAGAAAAAGTTATTTTACCGGGCGTAGGCGCGTTTGGAGATGCAATGGAAAAATTAGAGCGTTTTGGACTGGTTTCCGTGATTCATAAAATAGTGGAGCAAAAAACACCATTTCTTGGGATTTGTCTGGGACTTCAGCTGATGTTTGAAAGCAGTGATGAAGCACCCGGGGTAAAAGGACTTGGTATTTTGCCTGGCAGGATTGTAGCTTTTCCAAAGACGGAAGGATATAAAATTCCACATATGGGATGGAATTCCATTACCATCCGGGAAGGTGCAAAATTGTTTCAGGGAATACCACAGGAATCATATGTATATTTCGTACATTCTTATTATCTGGAGGCTGAAAACAAGGAAGATGTGGCAG
>JAQYCU010000016.1 GCA_028724545.1 bacterium | reverse complement strand
AGAAAACATGATGACTGCATTCCTGACGAAGGAACTGACCAGCAAGCAGCGTTGGGATCTGATCGAGGATTACTTCCTTGGTCATGATGAAGTAGTGGAACAGGCCCTTGGTATGGAAGAACAGAACTGAAAGGAGCGTTTACTATGGGATTTGGCAAGTCCTTGTTCGATTTTGTCGGTTATATGAGCTTTTTTAATCCTATCGGAACGGGTCGGGTTTCCGATTCTTTGGAACAGCAGGATGATTTTTCGTACGATACACAGGATGATTTCTCAGCGGATGAATTGGGTGATGATGAAACCTCAGATTCTTGAAATGAAGAGAGAACTTTGTGACAGCCCATTTTATCCGACTGCACACATATAACGAAGCAAAGGCCGTGTGCTATATGACTGCAGATGTCATAGCACACGGTCTTTATACTTAGTTGGAATAATACGGTGCTAGTAAAATCTGACGATTTTGCTTACTTGAGCTAAGACTTTATTGAAAAACGAGACAGTTCTACATTTCATAAAATAATTCTGTATCTGAGAAAGTTGCGGCTGTTTTTAGAGGTGTATTGCGATGATTTAACGAGTGGAGGAGAAACATGTGGCTTGTATCATGAAGTAGACAATGGTATAATAAACATGATTATAACAATTGCACAAAAATTGCAATAATACAGTGAAATGATGTGGCAAAGGGATTGATGACATGCCAGGAAGAACTCTGTGGAGTGAACATGAAGCAGCACTTTTACTCTGTGCATTATTAGACGTTTTAGATAACAAACTTGATAGGAAAGATACTATACAAAAAGTATCGCAGATGCTGCGGACGATGGCAAAGAATCAAGGAAAAGTTATAGACGATGCGTACCGAAACGAGGCAGGCATAACTTTTCAAATGTATGGCTTGGAAGGCGTTTTTTAAATGGAGAAACACCTATTGGAAGAAAAACAGCATGGATGAATCAAATATGTGATCTATACCATGATGATCGACAGGCATTTGATAACCTCGTGAAGGAGGCAAAAGAAATGTGCGAAGCTATTACAGAAAACAGTGGATTTTGGGACTGGCTGACTCAAAAAAGTACATCGGAACAATTGCTGAGACTACAGGCGGGTTATCGTGATTTGAATTCTTGTGGTTGCAATGGAAAACCGCTGTCGCGGCCGTTAGATAAAATAACAGATCCTTTTGAATTGCAGAGAATACAGGGACTGCTGGATCATGATGTTGTTTTTAGATTTAAATACCGCCGGATGTTGGAACCGATGCAAGAAGTTTTTGCGGAGTATACGCAATATAGACTTTTCGCACACACAAAAAAAAAAAGACGGATACCACAAAAACAAAAATGCAGCAGAATGAACGGAATAATTATGAGAAGTCTATTAAAGCTGCTGAAGATACAGTGAGCAAAGGTCAGGACAAGAATGCTATAGATATTGAAAAGACGCCTTTAAAGAGCGAAAGTACAGATATTTCTAAGTTGAACTACGAGATGGACGAAAAAAATGGTACTTTCATGTCTAAAACAAAAGAAATAGCAGCAGAGGGCGGTTTGCAGTCATTGGAAAATCAAGCAGCGCAACTGCGTCCAATGAAAAAAGATGGATTTGTGGATTTTGAAAGCGAAAGTTTTGAAAAATTCAATAGGATCAAACCGATTTCTTTCAACTATTTTGGAGACAAGACAAAAGTGTCTCTATGGCAGCCGCTTTATCTTGAAGTATGTAAAAAACTTGCAGAAGATTATCCATTAGTGTTTTTGACGCATAGAGGCATGGCAATTACTGGCGATAAGCCCGAAATTGGCGTCATTACAGAAACGCGCCAAATGAGACAGCCACGTTCTATCCTGCGAATGAAAAATGGGGAGTGGCTTTTTGTAGAAACTTATCTTCGAGCTGATGGAATTCTTACACGTATAAAAGTGTTATTAAACTGGTGTGCAGTTGATTATGAAAACTTAGAGATTGAGTATGAAGTCCCCAAGCAGTCAGTGAGTGAACCCTTTAGGATACATAATGAGCAAAATAATAATAGAAAAGCGAATGAACAACGTAATTTACAGCTGGTAAATCAAGAGAAATTAGAAAGTATGGAAGAGACGTGTACAGGTGAAAGCGAGAAAACACGAATCCTTTCTAAAGAAAAATGTTTAATGGAAAATCAAGTGATTGATAGCGGATATGGCGTAATTGATTTTAATAATATTCCAGATCTGACATTTATAAAACCGGTGTCAATGGAGTTGTTTGGTCAGGAGTATAAAGTTCGGCTTTGGAAAGAAGTATATGTATTAACTATAAAAAGTCTCTATCCATTTTATTCGAAGAAAATCGATGCCATTGTGGGAAATCCGAAGAATGGAACAGGAGTGTATCTTGAGACAGAGGGGAATGCAAAGCAAATGTATTCTCCTAAACAGGTGGTAGAGTCAACAAACGGCGAAATGCTCTTTGTTGAAACAAATAGAAATACGGCAAGCATCGTAAATTCGCTAAAGAAGTTTTTGGCTTTTTGCGGATGTAGTTGTAATCAGCTTAAAGTCTATTATCCTAAGGCTAAGGAAAATAATGGTGTTACGACAAATGAAACAGGCCATGTAGTTGATTTTGATGTAATCACTGATTTGTCCTTCACAAGACCGATATCGATGGAGCTGTTAGGTCAGGAGTACAAGATTCGTCTATGGAAAGACGTTTATGTGTTGACAATCAGGGAACTTTATAGGATTTATGCAGCAAAGTTTGATGCTATTACAGGAAATCCGAAGAACGGAACAGGTCTGTATATTGATGTGGCAACCAATGCGTATCGAATGAGATCACCGAAACAAGTAGCTCGTTCGACATATGGTAAAACACTTTTTGTGGAAACCAATAAAAATGCAACGAGCATTGCGGAGTCACTAAAAAAGATTTTGGATCTTTGCGAATGTGGTTATAACTTGCTTACAATCCGCTATGAAAAGACAAGCGTAGATGAAGTACCATTGCCAGAAAAGCATTGTGCACAGAGTGTTCAGAAGTGGGAAAATTATGCTGCGCAGAAAAAAGAAATGCAACAGTCAACCACTTCGCCTATTACAACGGAAGATGTGTCTATAAATTCTGTAATGTCCGAAGCAAAGGAAAAAACTATTCAAAATCAGCTGGTAAATACGGCTGAAAAGAAAAATATAGAGTTGAAAAGTGAGGAAAAACTAAGCGAAAAACAGCAGCAATATGCAGAACTACTCAAGGAAGAGTTTCCAGATGGTTTTAGAGAGAGTTCTGTAATTGCTAGCAAGAAGATGCTGATTGCATACCAAAACAAATATGGAGTAGAGCCTTCTGAATCCAAAGAAGAAGTTATGAAAATTGTGCAGCAGGTTGGCACGTTACGCGATGGGCGAATTTATGCCAAAACGCAAAGCCAGCTGCTAACAGAAATCAGTGGCGAGGTTTTACAGCTTTTGAATGCTGGAGCGACGTGTGTTTTTCTCGATGCCGTTTTTGAACGATACCATGAGAAACTTGCGGAAGAACAGCATATTTATAATGCAGAGGCTTTAAGAGAACCGCTAATATCCATTTCCCATGGTCAGTATGTTATTAAGTGGGGAATGTTCTGTTTACCTGATCGAGATGCAGATATTTCGTTGGATGTCTTACTTTACATGAGAAAACACCCGGCTCCTGTAACCTACGATGAGTTGCAGGAAGAACTGTGGTATATTCCACTAGATAAAATTAAAAAAGCACTGATGGATGATCCGGCAATGGTGAATGTAGGTGATGGAACCTATTTCTATGCGCCCAACCTTCCGGTCAGCAAAGAGGAGCTGCACCTGCTCTCCAGCTATATGGAATCGGAGCTGGGGTACCATTCCTATGCAACAACGAAACAGCTCATGCAGTTGATCCACGAGAAGTGTCCGACAATTGAGATCAATACAGAAGGTTTTTCTACACTGGCGGTAAGAAACAGCCTGTCGTATCTTCTGAGAAAAGAGTTCAATTTTAGGGGAAACATCATCAGTCTTGCAACAACGCAGCCTCCCGTGGACACCAAACAGGCATTCTGTGAATTCTGTCGAGAGCGAGAGACCATGACGACAGACGAACTGCAGGCATTTGCCGACGAAGTGGATTCTGTTATCTACTGGGACTCGGTCTTTAGTGAGATGGTTCGTGTTTCGGAGCACGATTGGGTACGAAAAGACCAAATTCGGTGGACACCAGAGGCAATTGATGCTAAACTGGATGAGATGTGTGAAGGCGATTACCTTATTATAAAGGACATCTGCCTGTTCTTGCAGTTCCCAGTGGTAGACTATCGCTGGAATGGTTTCCTCTTAGAAAGCTATGTAAACGCATATAGCCCCAACTATATGCTGCTTCACACAAGCTTTTCTGTGTACGATTGCTGCGGTGCAATCGTTAAGAAAACGTCCAGCATTCATGATTACCATGATTTGGCGGTTGATGTGCTGGCAAAGGATACCAACTGGAACGATCAGCAGAGTGCTTTGCAGGTGCTTGTGGACAAGGGACTGCAGCAGCGGAAAAAACTGGCGGACATTGCACAAGTGGTCAAGGAAGCACGGCTGAAGCGAGAAAAACGTCAGAAAGAATCTACTTGAGCAGAAATAATACGAAAAAGTCCTCCTTATGGGATAGTAAAAGTGCTATGCTCCTGTAAGGAGGAAAATCTGTAAGGAAAGAAGTGAAAGAGCCCCGTGTATCAGTATATATGGGACCCCGAAACCGGAGGACTGCTGCTTACAACAGAAGTTTCCAAGTTCAGCAAAGAACCGCGTCCGGTTTACTATAAAGAGCTGGATATCCTCGGTTTTGATAGGTATTGGAAGTATCCGAAGGATGATCATGCCCCCTTGATGTGGGCAGAGGCAAACAACTATATCTATAAAGGCAGAACGGTTGCCCGTACAAAGGGTGGATCACTTTATACAGCTCCAGAGCTGATCTTGCTGGACGACCCCGAGCCAGACGGAGAAATGTTGCAGTTCGTCGATATCGATGGCATGGTCGAAAAGAACCGTGACATTCTGGAAACTTTGGTACAGGAAACAATTCAGAAGGTTTATAATACCTATTTGGCTTATAAAAACAAGGTTGACGTTTTTTATGTTGCTTTCAGCGGCGGCAAAGATAGTGTGGTTGCACTTGATATTGTGCAGCGAGCATTGCCGCATGATGAGTTTCTTGTTTTGTTTGGCGATACCGGAATGGAATTTTCCGATACATACAAAACCGCTCATGATGTTGAAAACTGGTGTGTGCACAACAACATCCGATTCTTTATATCAAAAGCATCAAGAAATCCTGTTGATACATGGAAAGATTTTGGTCCACCAGCTACTGTAACCCGATGGTGCTGCAGTGTCCACAAAACAGCTCCTCAAATTATTTTGCTGAGAGATATTCTTGGTCAAAATGATTTCACTGGTATGGCTTTTGTTGGAGTTCGTGCCGATGAAAGTATTGCGCGGAGCAAATACGAATATGTTTCTTTTGGCGAGAAACATAAGGGACAATATAGCTGTAACGCTATTCTTGAATGGAGCTCGGCAGAAATTTTTCTATATATTT
>JAQYCU010000015.1 GCA_028724545.1 bacterium | reverse complement strand
TTTAATGCAATGTGAACTAACTTTTCCGTCACCTCACCAAAAGCCCTGTCAAATACATCACATATTTCTCTTCCTGTCAATCAGTCACCCCCAACTCTATTTCCTGATGACCTAGTTTCCTAAAAAGCGCATCTTTCCATTGGAACTAACACTCTGACCTTTCTCTGGTTTCGCTGCCTTTTCCTGATATGCACTAGAAAATTTATTTGCCATTTTCGTCTTGCATTCTTTGCAATATCTGCCTGTCAGAATTGGTCTTCCACAAGATTCACAGTCAATGGAAATGCCGGAATCTTTAGAAAAAGACAATCTTTCCTGACGAACCCATTTCTTAATCTGCTGAATCGGAATATCCATTTCCTCAGAAACTGTTGCCATATTTGCAGTAGGATTTTTATAAATAAATTCTCTTACTTCAAAAAACTTTTCTTCCATTTCTTTTGCACAAGCAGGGCAAACAGACTCTCCCGTGAAATTAAATAATTTGCCACATTTTTTACAATTCCTTACGTCCATAAATACCTCCTAAAAACCATACCCTGTACAAATACTCAAAAAGTATATCCTTTCTACTCCGTAACTTTTCAGTACTTTTGAACATGATTCTATTGTGCTTCCCGTTGTGAATATATCATCTACAATTATAACACATTTCATATTCCGGTTCAACTTTTCTTCTTGTTTTGCGTTGATTTGAAACGCTCCCTCCAGATTGTGCATTCTTTCTTTTTGCGTCAGTTCTTTCTGAGGAAGTGTATTTCTGGTACGGATTAAAAAATCCTCCAGCACCGGTATGCAGCATAGCCCGCTTAGCTGTTCGGCAAGCACTTCAGCCTGGTTAAACCCACGCTTCCGTCTGCGCTTTTTATGAATCGGCACCGGAATCAGTGCATCTGCCTTCGTCTGTTCTATCCACTCCCCTAAAACCTGATACATCTGTCTTGCATAATAGGCAGCATACTCCTGCCTGCCCTGATATTTAAAACGACTGATGGATGTCTGCATAAATGTATCATACAAAAAAACTGCACGGCCACAAAGATATGACGTTTCCCGGCCTTTACATTCCCGGCAATATTCTTCTTCTTCCCCGACTGGCTTTCCACATTTCAGACAATAATGCCTGCCAATATATTGTGGTATATTTTCGCAATGTCTGCAAAGATACTGCCTGTCACTTTCAAGAATCTGGTCACATATCACACAGCGTTTGGGATATAGCATCTGCCAGATTATCTCTTTTATCGTACTCAGTATGTTTCCTCCTTCATTTCCTGCAACCTCTGACAAAGGCTGGAATACCTTTTTTGCTCAAAAACATTCCGTATCATCTGATGAATCGTTTCACTGCTTCCCACCAACGTCACGCATTTTTTAGCCCTGGTCACTGCCGTATACAGCAGGTTTCTGTTGAGCAGCATACGAGGCCCTGTCAGAATCGGAATGACGACAGCCGGATATTCACTACCCTGCGATTTATGAATCGTAATGGCATATGCGAGTTCCATTTCATCCATCTGGCTGTATTCATATGTTACAATTTTCCCTTCTTCAAATTCCACTTCCACTACTTCTTCTGTTTCAATGATTCTTCTGATGATTCCAATGTCCCCATTAAAAACACCGGTTCCTTCTTCATAAACATCCCCAAAACGTGTTCTTTTTACCCATTTAATCTGGTAATCATTTTTTATCTGCATAATCTTATCCTGCTCACGGAAAAGAGTCCCATGAAACTCCCGTTCCGTTTTCCGGATATCTTTTGGATTGACAAATCCCTGTAAAACACGGTTTAAGTTTTCTACACCCAGTTCTCCTTTTCGCATCGGCGTCAGCACCTGAATGTCATACGGCGTCGCATCTACATATTTTGGCATATTTTTCATTACCAGCTGAATCGTTACATTAATAATGTCCTGTACATTTTTACGCTCCAGATGGAAGAAATCATTATTTTTATTATCCAGTGAAATATCGCGTCCGGCATTAATCATATGGGCATTTACTACTATCTGGCTTTCTGCTGCCTGACGGAAAATCTGATTCAGGCAGACTACATTGCAAAACTCAGATTTAATCATATCGCGCAATACGTTTCCCGGTCCTACTGACGGCAGCTGATTGACATCGCCTACTATAATCAGACGGCAGCCCGGCACTAATGCTTTTAACAGTGCGTTTAACAAATAAATATCTACCATTGAAAACTCATCGACAATGACCACATCTGCTTCCAAAGGCTGCAATTCGTTCCTTTCAAAATGCATGCCACTCTTATCATCCGAATCTACACTTCCATTTAGTTCCAGTAACCGGTGAATGGTCTGTGCTTCCCATCCTGTTGTTTCCGACATTCTCTTTGCTGCACGTCCGGTAGGTGCCGCAAGCAAAACATCCATTCCGTCCTGCTCTAACACCTGCAAAATGGTATGAATTGTTGTTGTTTTTCCAGTACCGGGACCACCCGTTATAATCGTAACTCCGTTCTGTACTGCCTGATATACTGCATTTTTCTGCATAATATCAAGTGTAATCCCCTCAGCACGCTCGATTTTTGTAATTCTTTTTTCTAATAGTTTTTCGTCAACCGGAAAATCCAGATTCAAATCCAAAAGCATTCTGGCGCAATTCATTTCCATATAATACAGTGTACTGGAATACAATCTGCGCTCACCGGCAATTTCCTCGATTAAAATTTCTTTATTCATAGTTAGTGCATCAATCTGATTAGCAATCTGCTCTTCCGATAGTCGCAAAAGGTCTGCTGTTTGCGCAATCAGTTCTTTTTCCGGCAGATAGCAGTGCCCTTGATTTCCCGACTGCTGTAATGTATACATTACACCTGCACGAATACGATATTCGGAATCTGTATAAAAACCGGCTTTTTTTGCTATGCTGTCTGCAATTTTAAATCCGATTCCGGTAATATCTTCTGCCAGACGATACGGATTTTTACGAAGCACCTCGTACATATCATCCTGATAATACCGGTAAATTTTGACTGCCATATTCATAGAAATACCATAATCCTGCAGGAAAATCATTGCCTGACGCATCTGCTGCTTTTCATTGAACTGACGCGCTATATTGACAGCCATTTTCTGACTGATTCCTTTTACTTCTGCAAGCCGTTCCGGTTCCCGTTCCATTATATCAAATGTTTCTTCCCCAAAGCGTCGCACAATACGGGCAGCAAGTGCCGGTCCCACGCCTTTAATCGCTCCTGAGCCTAAATAACGCTCCACTGCCATTTTGTCAGTTGGCTGCTTCTCTTCATAACTTTCCACCTGCAGTTGTGGACCATAATTTTTGTGAATAACCCGTTTGCCCCGTACCAGAAGATATTGTCCTTCTGCGACATAGGAAAAACATCCCACACAACACTCTTCCTGCTCTTCTTCCTCATCTGCCTGTGGTTTTACCAAATATAATACCGTATATCCATTCTCTTCATTCCGGAACGTGATACGCTCTACATATCCTTCAAACTCTTCCATCTGCTTCCTCCAAAATAGAAAAGCCACTGTGTAAGAATACAGTGGCCCGAAATATTTTTATCATTAAATCCTAATCTGTAATGTTATATGTAGACTTCATAGAATCATACAACTGCTGTGCCAGACCGGTTGAACCGCTCTCGGTAATCATATTGGCATATTGTTCATTCAGAATATCGCCAAAATACTGCATATATTCTCCCTGGTCCTCTTCGTCTTCCTCAGTGATACTGCTCTTTGCCTGCTCAATGATTTTCTGCACAAAATAGGCTTCAAAATTTTTACACACACTCATCAGTTCATCACTTTCTGACGAAGAACTGATATTGCCAAGTGAAGACTCCAAAGACTTTGCATTTGCTGTACTGGCATTCTGCATATATGTACTATATAAAGATGATGTATCTAAGATAGAACTCATTTACTCACCATGCCTTTCCTGTTACCACACTACTGTCTTAAATTATTAGCCTGCTGAAGCATCTCATCCGATGCCTGAATCGCTTTGGAATTCATTTCATATGCACGCTGTGTTACAATCATATCAACCATTTCATCTACAGCCTGTACGGAAGATGACTCCAGATAACCATTCTTAATAACACTGACTTTCAGTGCTGCATCCTGTCCTTCTATACGTGCTGCACCCGATGCTGCTGATTCAGCAAAGTAACTGTCACCAATCTTAGTCAGACCGGAAGGATTGTTAAACTGTGCTGCACCAATTCGGATTCCTGTTCTCTGAATCACACCCTGCGCATTTTTCAGAAAAATGTTTCCATAATTATCAAACTGTAATTTTGAAATATCGGTATTGGCATCAAATGTAATCGGCTGTCCCTGTGAATCTAAAACAGCATAGCCGTTGGAAGTAGTTAACGTCATACCACCATCTCCATTGATTGCCATAACGAAATTACCATTACGGGTATATCCTGTAGAACCGTCCGGCATCTGAATCATAAAGAAACCACTACCATTAATGGCAAAATCAAAATCACCGGTACTTGCAGTCATTTCACCCTGCTCAAACTCAGTAGAAATTGCTGCAACTTTAACACCAAGTCCTACCTGTGCCCCAATTGGTTTCGGATTACCTTCTGTGTCCGTTGTCTTATTCTGAATCGTCTGATATAACAACGACTGAAATTCTGTTCTTTCTTTTTTATATCCTGTTGTATTAATATTTGCAAGATTATTTGAAATAGTATCCAGACTTGTCTGCTGGGATTTCATGCCCGATGCAGCAGTCCAAAGAGATCTCATCATAATATTACTCCTAACTGCTTTCCTGAAAAAAAGCTAACACTCATTATACTTTACCTATCTGATTTACAGAAGCATCCAGTAAAGAATCCTGTGTACGAATCATTTTCTGTCCGGCTTCATATGCTCTTGTAATCGTAATCATAGAAACCATTTCCGAAATGACATTGACATTGGACTGCTCCGTAAATCCCTGCTCTAAGGTACCTGTAGAATCTTTTATCGTAGCTCCTTCTACTGCATTAAACATATTATCTCCGTATAATTCAAGATAGTTATAGTCCTCAAAGTCTGTTAATACGATAGTATCCACTAATACACCGTCTGCAAATACAGAACCATCATTTTTAATGGCAATTTCCTGTGCATCTACCGGCACTTGTAAATCACCGTTGGCACTCTGTAAATGATTGCCGTCAGCATCTACTATATAGCCGTCCGAAGTACATTTGAAAGTACCACACCGGGTATATTTAATACTACTGTTTCCATTCGCATCTGTCACACGCATGGCAAAGAATCCATTTCCCTGAATCGCCAGGTCATATGTGTTGCCCGTTTCACGTATAGAACCTTGTCCCCAATCCATATACGTTTCACCAATCTTGACACCCGGATTGAATGTTCCGATTGGTTCATCAATATATTCATTAGAGCCATCACGGATTTTGACTGCCATATAGTCCTTGAACGAACGGCTTACAACATTTTCGCCTTTATAACCGACTGTGGCAGAATTAGCAAGATTATTAGAAATCACATCTAATCTTCTCTGTTCATTAATCATGCCGGTATATGCCGTATATAAACCTCTGACCATCTGTGTTCCCCTTTCTAATCCATAACTCTTACCTTATATATCGTCATTTTTGTAATATTTCTTAACCCTGATTATTCATCATCATCTCTTTTGCCGGCAAGAAATTCTACAAACTTACCGGTTCCTACTGCAACTGCTGTCATAGGGTCTTCTGCTGTCATTGTTGTAATACCTGTCTTTTCTTCAATTAACTCCTCGAGTCCATATAACAGGCTGCCACCACCGGTTAATACAATACCTCTGTCAGCTACGTCAGCTGCTAATTCTGGTGGAGTTTTTTCCAATACACTGTGAACTGCTTCTACAATCTGAGAAGTGATTTCACGTAATGCTTCTAATGTTTCATCAGAAGTTACCGTAATCGTCTTTGGAAGTCCTGTTACCAGATTACGTCCACGAACATCCATAGATACCAGTTCCGGACGCTGATAAGCAGAACCAATATTTATTTTGATTTCTTCTGCTGTTCTTTCACCAATTAAAAGATTATGTGTCTTTCTCATATAACGGACAATTGCCTCATCAAAATTGTCACCTGCAACTTTGATGGAAGTACTTACAACAGTACCACCCAGAGAAATAACTGCAATATCTGCAGTACCACCACCGATATCTACAATCATATTTCCACATGGTCTTGAAATGTCAATGCCGGCACCAATTGCAGCTGCAATCGGCTCTTCGATAATAGCTACTTCTCTTGCACCTGCTTCGTAAGTAGCATCTTCTACTGCTTTTTTCTCTACTTCTGTAACACCACTAGGTACACAGACACTGATACGTGGTTTTCTAAAACGTGATTTTCCACAAGATTTCTGGATGAAGTAACGAAGCATCTTCTCCGTTACGGTATAATCAGAAATAACACCCTGACGCAATGGACGGACTGCTACAATATTTCCCGGAGTACGTCCTAACATAAGACGGGCATCTTCTCCAATTGCTTTGATTTTGTTTGTGTCACGGTCAAACGCCACTACGGATGGCTCTCTTAACACAACTCCCTTTCCTTTTATATATACAAGTACATTGGCTGTACCAAGATCTATTCCGATATCGCTACCATTCATGACAACTTTCTCCTTTCGATATGCATCTTTTCTTTCTATTTTTTCCAAAGTAATGCGAAATAAACATATACGAAATTATTATATACCATTTTTTTGAAATAGAAAAGGGTTTTTTGTGTTTTTTCCAGATTTCAGATATCTGCTTCTATTTGTTACATTCTTTTCTGGATTTTTACCTGTACGCTTTGACTTACATCCTTTCTTCCTTTATACTAATTCTAACAAAATGCTTATCTTATTTTTTCACGATAAACAAACGACAGGAAGAAAGGATTTTATGATGCAGACAGAGCAATTTTCAAAGGAACAGATTCAGGCAGAACAAATACAAAAAGAAAAAAGAGCAATCAGCAAATGTGCCGGACTTCTTCTTGGAAGAAGCCTCCTATTAGTCCTGCTCTTTTTTACAATTCCTTTTCTGGCACCTGCCGGTTTCTATCTTTTTTTGTTCTTTTTGCTGTTCCCATGGATTCTTTTCAATGTTCTGGAATCCCACATAAAACAGGTTCCTCCTGTTTCTTTAAACAGCTGTGCCAAGAAGTTTTTTTATAAACCAGCACGCTATCGCGCCGAAAAAATCACGAATAATCTTATTGTTTTCTTTCTTTTAGTATGGCAGATTGCACGCAACCAAAGTGATGCTGGTTCTGTATTACATGCACTGGCTCCGATTTTACTGCTTTTGTGTTATCTTCTCTGTACCATAATTGGTACTGCTGTAACCCGGCGAAAAATCCATCAGCATTATATGGACTTTCTTTCGCAATAACATTTTCCTCTTGGTAAAAGACATATCTAAAAAAAGCGATTACTCTATTATCGTCTGTACGAAAAACATACCATTAATAACAGGTATTCTATAATTGTCTGCATTAAAAAAGCCACTATGAAAGTGGCATTTTTTCAGCAAAAGCATTGTCTATCTGTTCATCAATGCTTGAAAAATCAAACTCCTGTCCGTTAAGTGCTGCTTTGTTCATCTGCTCTATATAAGAACTCTGCGACGATACGTTTTCCGTATTTGCCGTTTCCGTACCGGATGTTGCCGTGGAAGCATCACTTCCCAGCAAGGATGCTGCTTTTACAGATGACTTATTGCAGAAATAATCATATAATTCCTGAACCGTCTGATATGTCAGCGAAGAAGTGTCTTCACTTGTCTTTGCTTCCTCTAACACAGCCTCCATCTTATCTGCCATCGTGGCAGCTTCTGTTGCATCTGCTTCGGATGTGACATTCATATTGGACAGATAACTCTGTAAAATATCCGAAAATCCCGAAACAGAACCCGTGGAGTCAAGACTGCCGGAACTGCCTACGCCTGACAAACCACTTAGACTGCTTATGTCAGCAATGCTGCTATAATTATTTAAACCACTTAATGCATTGATACTGCTTAAACTATTAAAACTGCTGTCATCCGTGCTGCCAGAAATAGCATTTAACATAGTGCTTGTTGAATTATTATTAATCAGCCATTGATAATATAATGTTTCATCTAAGTTTACACCAGCCATTGTCTTCCTCCATTTTTTCTACTTCTATATAGTATATCCCAACCGAAATGTTCCGTCAATAGTAGTGCGAGCATTGGGGGATTTTTACAGCATTTCTATGGGGCATGTGATAAAAACAGACTTCCTGCAGCAACACGCTCTCGCTTGGAAAAAAGCACAGTGGTGCATAAGTTGACAAAATACGTCAACTAAGCACCAGTGTTTTTTTACAGTTGCTTTTAGAAAGTCTGTTTTTATCACAGCCCATTTACAATTTGGCTGTTGTACCAATTTTGTTGTTGACTAGTTTTTAAACTATAGTTCCTCAATTTACTAAATGGTGGCTCAACGATTTTTCAGTGCAGTTCCAGTGATAATCCCAGCATATCCAAATCTGCTGTTGTATCAATTTTGTTGTTGGCTAGTTTTTAAACTATAGCTCCTCAATTTACTAAATGGGGGTTCAGCGATTTTTCAATAGCCGGTTTCCATTATTAGACTAACATAAATAAATCGCCTGTCCTGCATTTTTTGCATAGAACCACAACCTGAATTGCCAGCCCTCCCCGGCCCCCTTTTCTATAAAATGGTGCTTACAAACTCGCCAGTACTTATATCCTTTTTTTTAGGATACTATGTACTGCTGCGTAGTTTGCGCAGCGAGAGCGTGCCATTGATAAAAAAAGGGACTGGGGTGGGTTGGGACAATGTATAAAAATTTACTGGTTGTAAATTCCATACAAATCTATTAGGATAGTATTAGGGAATTTTATTTTATCTGGGTGAGGATAAGCAGAATACCCGGAAATGAGGATAGTATGAAAATAATGCAGAAAGTCAAAAAACAAATATGCATTTTGCTTACATTGGCAATTGCCATATCAGGGATGTACTTTGAACCATTACAGGCACATTCCTCTTTCCGTTGCTTTGAATCAGCAGATTTCCCTGTAATTTCTCACGTATCAGCTGTTGTAGAACAGAATAAAGATTTTTGCACCCGGGAACTTCTTGGTAAAACCCGTTCTCAAAACAACATTATCAACCGGATTTCCTGCAAACGCAAAAATCATTCCGAAAAAACAGGTCTGATATACTCTACTATGGCATTTCTGCCAAATTATATCAAATGGAAAGAAGAACAAGCAGAGCAATTACTATGCAGTCATATTATAACCAGCCTGCGTGTGATTATCTGCTTTATCCATCATAAGGATGGTAAAAAAGACTGAATATCAAAAAATTGCAGCCCTAAAGGGCTTATTTGTCGTGCATAAATTTTGATAGGAGGTTATGAAATGGGTACAACAATTGTATTAATTATTATAGCAATACTGGTAACCGGACTAGGTGTATGGAGCTGGTGGTTTGAAAATGGAAGTGTGAAACCAGAAAACACGGATGAATCTGAAAGCAAGGGCGAAGCCGAGAACAAGGATAACTCCGAAAGCAAGGGAAAATCTGAGAACAAAGATAAATCCGAACACAAGGATACGTCTGGGAACAAAAAGAAATCCAACGGCAAGAGCGAAGCCGAAAATAGGAATGGAACAAAATAAGTAAGAAAGTGATGAAAAAGTAAATGACTATATTTGAATTTTTATTATTAATCGGAGGACTGGCATTATTCCTTTATGGAATGAATCTGATGGGTGATGGTTTAAAGCAGATTTCCGGTGGAAAACTGGAAGAAATATTAGAAAAGTTAACTTCTAATCCCATCAAAGGTGTTCTTCTTGGTGCCGGTGTCACTGCCATCATCCAGTCCTCTTCTGCCACAACTGTTATGGTGGTTGGGTTTGTAAATTCTGGAATGATGCAGTTAGAGCAGACAGTCGGCGTCATTATGGGTGCGAATATTGGAACAACGGTAACTTCCTGGTTACTAAGTCTGACGGGCATTCAAGGGGAAAATATGTGGATTCGGTTACTCGAGCCTTCCTCTTTTTCGCCAGTTCTGGCAATAACAGGTGTTATTCTGATTATGCTTACAAAAGACAGAAAGAAAAAAGATTTGGGGACTATTTTCGTCGGCTTTGCCATTATTATGACCGGTATGGAGCAGATGAGCAATGCCGTTACGCCACTAAAAACGATGCCGTCATTTCAAAATCTGATGATTCAGTTTTCCAATCCCCTGTATGGAGTACTGGCTGGCACTATTTTAACGGCTATTATACAAAGTTCCTCTGCTTCTGTCGGCATTCTTCAGGCTCTTTGTGCGACAGGTGCAGTACCCTACAGTGTGGCAATCCCAATTATTATGGGGCAAAATATCGGAACCTGCATTACTGCTGTATTAGCCAGCATCGGAGCCAGCAAAAATTCTAAGAGAACGGCATGTATTCATCTGTACTTTAACTTAATAGGCACCATCCTTTTTCTGATTGTATTCTATACTGCCAATCAGTTTTTGCACTTTACTTTTTTGCAGCAGGCAGCATCAGAAGTTGGTATTGCCGTAATACATAGTGCTTTTAATATCAGTGCAACAATCGTACTGTTGCCATTTTCAAAATACATTGTGCTATTAGCAAAAAAGACACTTCCGGATAACAAAAAAGATGACGAAAATATGGCTGTACTGCGCTTACTGGATTCCCGTTTTCTGGATAAACCCGGTTATGCCGTTACGCAGGCGAAAAAAGTCACCGGATATATTGCTGAAGAAACCAATACTATTTTTGCAGATGCAAAATCACTTCTCTTTCAATACCAAAAAGAAAACTTTCAGGACCTAAAGCAGCGTGAAAATGCACTACAGGAGTATTTCAAAAAACTAAACCATTATCTGATTCAGATTTCCGAGAAAAATCTTTCTGAATCAGACGGCTACCTGCTGGATATGTTACTACAATGTATGGGAGATTTTGAAAGAATAGAAAAACATACATGGGAACTGGCAGAAAAATCTTATGAATTAAAGCATCAGAAAAAGGCTTTTTCCAAGCAGGCACAAAATGACCTGCAGCATATGCTGGATGAACTGGAATTTATGTTAAAACTGACATCGCACATTTTACAGACAGAAAATAACAAAATGCCCGAAACCATCCAGTCGCAAAAAACGGATGTGGAGAATTTTCTTGCAAAATGCAAGAAAAACCACATCAAACGTTTGCGTAAGAAAAAGTGTACAGAAGAATTGGGAATTGAGTATATGAATATACTTTTTCATTGTGGCAGCATACTGGAGCACTGCGTTAATATTATAAAGTGCTTTTCTTCTTAGCCACAAAAGAAACCCAGTCGCCCATTGTCACTTTTTCCATAATGGAAAACTGATTTTTTACAAGGGCCTGCTCTACATCATCTGCCTTTTCTGCCAGAATACCGGATGAAATAAAAACACCGTCCGGTTTCATAAAATCACCAATATGGTCAGCAAGAGGAATGATGACATCTGCCAGAATATTTGCAACGGCAATATCAAATGTGCCGTTGCATTTTTTTTGCACGTCTTCACTGTCTTCCAGAATATTCGCATGAACAGCCTGAATGCGTGATGACTCGATATGATTTTTTTGTGCATTTTCTATCGTTGCATCTACTGCTGCCGGGTCTATATCCAGACAAAATGCAGATTTGGCACCACACAGCAATGCTGCAATCGCCAGAATCCCACTGCCACATCCGGCATCCAGAATCGTTGTTTCCGGCGTAATATACTTTCTTACATTTAGCAGGCAGAGTTTTGTTGTTTCGTGACTGCCTGTTCCGAAAGCCGAACCAGGGTCAATCTCTATGATGATATCCTCTTTTTTGGCATTTTGCGGAACTTCTTCCCATGTAGGCTTAATCAGAATATCATCTGCCACATAAAATGGCTTGAAATTTTCTTTCCATTTATCTTTCCACATAGAATCATCCTGAATGCAGTAAGAAATTTCTGGCATAGAAACAGGACAAAATGCCTGCATTTCCTGAATCCTTGACTGGATTTGTTCTATTAATTTCTCCGGCTGCCAGAAAAGGGAGGCTGTTTCCATTCTTTCATCCCGCAAAGACGAGCCGGTACTATAAAATGCCGGTGTGCCATCCTGCTCTGCCTCTGTATAAAAAGTAAGCGTTGAAAGACCGTCATCCGGCCCTAAATCAGCAGGAATGTCTGTATACATCTGCTTTTCTTCCTTCGGCGAAAGTGGAACGTGGTCTGATATTTCATAACCGGCAATTCCAAGTTCTGTCAGAATTTCACCAACCATTTCAGCATCTTTTGTTGTTGTATGCACATCATAACGAATCCATTTCATAATTTTTTCCTTTCTCTGCTATTATCTGCAATCTTCTATCTGAAACTGTACATTACCATTTCTGTCATTGATTGATGGTTTGTACAAAATATCAACTTTGCATCCTGTATTTCTTCCCTGTTTTAAATCTTCCCACGTCTTCTCTCCATATCGTTCACAAATTGCTTCACCGATATGTTGCTCGCACTGAAAATCCACGCCATCATACAGACGGTTTCCATCTTTGATACGCAGTATGCCGACCTGCTTTTCTTTGCCACACAAAAATACAGAAGTAATCACAACATTTTCTCTTAAAAATATTGCAGCCCTGTTTTCTTCGCCATACGGCTCCATATAATTCAGTTGCAGGACAGTATTTATATTGATTTCTGCCAACGGCACTTCCCTGTCATAATAAACTTTTTCTATCAAATCTTCATCCGTCAATGTACAGTTTTCGTTTAACTGTTTTCGGAAACGGTCTACATTTTCTTCTAAAAGAGAAAAACCGGCTGCCTTCGCATGACCACCATATTCCAATAATAAATCTTTACAACGGTTTAATTCCTTTTGCACATGATACCCATCTATGGAACGTGCAGAACCTTTTACACCTTTTTTTCCTTTTGTCAGTATCATTGCCGGGCGATAATACTTCTCACAAATCCTGCCTGCCACAATGCCTGCAACGCTTTCCAGACAGTCTTTCAGATAAATCACCAGAACTCTGTCATTAGCCATTTCCCCCGATTCGATTATGGCAATTGCCTGTTCTGTTGCCTTTGCCGTATAATTTTTTCTCTCATTATTGAGTTCGACCAGTTCACAGGCTTTTTTCACAACAGCTTTTTCATCCTGTTCTAACAGCAGTTCCACACCACGTCTGGCATCATCTAGTCTGCCTGCTGCATTGATACACGGTCCGATACGGAATCCCAAATCATATGATGAAATTTCTTTGCTTAATTCCATTGCCTCGATGAGGGCACGCATTCCTTTGTTTGTTGTCTTTTTCAGATATTCCAGTCCATTTTTTACCAGAATCCTGTTTTCTCCCAGAAGAGGAACAACATCACACACGGTAGCAGCTGCTGCAAACGGAAGAAGTTCTTCCTCGCAATTCTTTATGCCATTCTTCTGGAACAGGTAGCGCATCAGTTTATAAGCGATACCGGCTCCACATAAATTTTTATACGGATACTGGCAAGCTTTCTGCTTTGGGTCAACTACCGTATCTGCCGGTGGCAGCACTTCTTCTCCGTCATCCAATGGCACTTCATGATGGTCTGTAATAAGAATTGTCATACCAAGTTCTTTTGCTTTGTTCACTGCATCCACTGCAGAAATTCCGTTGTCACAGGTAATAATCGTGTCACAACCTTCTTCTTTCGCTTCTGTTACCATATAGTCCCGTATTCCGTATCCGTCACAAACACGATGGGGAATACGGTAAGTTGCTTTTCCTCCCAGCATTTCGATACCACGATATAGTATGTAAGTTGACATAACGCCATCTACATCATAGTCGCCTATAATCTTGATTTTTTTCCCCTCTTTGATTTTTTCTTCTAATATAGAAGCCGTTTCGATGCCATCTTTCATTTCACTGAAATTATGCTGACACTCCATATCCGGAAAAACGTACTGGTCCATACTTTTCCAGTCAAACAATCCACGATTGACCAGGGCTTCTGCCAGCATTTCTGATATTCCATAGCGATTTACTATTTTTTCTATTTGAAAATCATAATGATATGTTATCCATTCTTTCATCTTTCTGTTCTGCTCCTTTAACGGGAAAGTTCCCCCACTTTTTCTTTTCAAACATAAATTATCATATCACATTTTTCTAATTCTGTCTGCCATCCAATACCTATAAAAGCCGCAGGCAAATGAGCATCCCCCTGGTTTCGGTAAAGGGAACCTCTTATTGCCTACGGCTTTTGATTCATAATTTTGTATTTTTAATTAAAAATATTTTTTATAATTGCTTTTTGCATACTTTTTAGCATTTGCTTCCTAGTATTTGCTTCCCAGCAGTCGCTTCCTAGCAATTACTTTTTAGCGATTGCTTTCTTCTTACGACTAAACTTTGTTTTAATCGTATACCAGAGAGTAGCAGAAATACATACAGATGAATATCCACCACAGATAATACCGGCAAGAAGTGGAATCGCGAAATCACGAATGGAATCAACACCGAGAATTGCCAGCATAATAACCATAATAAATGTAGTTAATGAAGTATTAATACTACGGGTTAATGTCTGCGTTACACTCTCATTTACCACACGGGCAAGTGTTTCTTCGTTTTTGCTTCCACCTAAGTTTTCACGAATACGGTCAAAGATTACGATAGTTGCATTGATAGAGTAACCTACGATAGTCAGCATACAAGCAATAAATGTATTACCAACAGAAATCTTTGTAACGGCATATACCAGTAAAACTACAACAACATCATGAAGCAGAGCCAGAATAGCACTTCCTGCGAACACAATATCTTTGAAACGGAACCAGATATATAACAGCATACACAGAGATGCAATAATAACGGCTACGATAGCGTCACTCTTCATCTCATCAGAAACAGATGCACTGATATTCTGGTTCTGGATATTCTTTTCATCTACTTTATACTTATCTGTAATAGTATTTGTAATATTATTACGCTGGTCTTCTGAAAGCTCTACCGTCTTTACAGAAATACCATTAGAACCGGCAATCTCAGAAATGACAACGTCGTTTGATTTTGCCTCTTTACTAAAGATAGTTTCAATCTCTTTCTTAACATCATCTGTAATCTTCTGGTCGTCATTAAAGGTAATATCAAATGTAGTACCACCTGAGAAATCCAGACCATAATTCAGGATGTTACCATCACAACGTCCTGCTTTGTTAACAAAAAGACATACGATACAAGCAACAATCAAAGCACCTGAAATCAGGAAGAACTTTGCACGGTTGCCAACAAAGTTGATAACTTTTCTTTCTTTTTCTACACCAAAGTATTTTACATCATCTACACCCAGTACATACATTGCCTTCAGAATAATCTTTGTAATGAACAATGCTGTGAACATAGATAAAATAATACCAATTGCCAATGTTGTTGCAAATCCCTTAACGGTACCGGAACCTTTGACATAAAGCACAAATGCTGCAATCAAAGTAGTAACGTTACCATCGATGATAGCTGACAACGCTTTATCAAAACCGAGTTTGATACTGGACTGCACGGTCTTTCCTTTTCGCAGTTCCTCCTTGATACGGGTAAAAATAATAACGTTGGCATCCACAGCCATACCGATATTCAGAATAATACCGGCAACACCCGGCAATGTTAATGTAATATCTAACGCATTTAAACCTACTAACATCAGCACAAGATAGAAAATCAAGGCAATTGATGCAGCCAGACCAGGCAGACGGTAGAATACTAACATAAATAGAACTACTAATGCGAATCCGATACCACCTGCAACCAGACTTGTCTGAATCGCATCCAGACCAAGCTGGGCACCTACTACCTGTGACTGAATTTCTTTTAACTCAATAGGAAGTGCACCAATACGAATCAGGGAAGCTAACTCCTCTGCCTCGTCATATGTTTTAAAACTTCCGGAAATGACAGCTTCACCGTTTGTAATCTCAGCCTGTACAGCCGGTGCAGAAATAACTTCGCCATCATAAACAATGTAAATAACTTCATTAGAAGGAAATGCTGCTTTTGTTGCTTCAGCAAACTTCTTCGTTCCTGCTGTCTTAAACTTCAAAGAAACAACATATTCTTTGTTTTTGGTAACTTCATTCTGCTGTGTATTTGCCTCAGCAGATTTAATGTCCTTACCACTACAAATTACTTTTGTATATTTTGGTTTTGACTGGTCATCCCCTTCAAATTCCATATCACCCTGTGCTACAAAATCCAAAGAACCTTCTTTACCAAGTGATTCTAAAACTTCTTCTGCATTGGAAACACCAGGAATGTCAACGGAAATACGTCCACCATCACCAATAACTACAGAAGACTCTGTACTGTAAACTTCAGCACGTTTCTGCATCATGTTACGGGTATCTTCCATATCTTTTGCAGAAGGAGTATCTCCTACTGCTTCATAGGTGATGCTGACACCACCTGCCAAGTCCAAACCAAGTTTAATGTTTTGGGCACTTCCCTTGTGACTCTTAGTAAATCCTACTAATGTCGTAAAGGTACAAAGCCCGATTACTGCAATAATGACAACTAATTGCAATATTGCTTTCTTCTTGTCCTTCATAACAATTTCTCCTTTATAACACTGCATTTGCGTAATTTGTTTTTTCTTTTTTTGAAAATCACGCTAATTTACATTATATCATAGTGTTCAGGCAAATAGCAAGATGTCAGAAGAACTTTTATCCAATATTATAGGAAGTTTTCTGTCGAATTTTCACAGGTACTATCTTACACTGCAAGAAACTTTTCAGACTTTCACAGTGCTATCTCGCACTGTAATAAACTTTTCCATTTTCCAGAGTTATGCCTTTGTAATAGAACAGTTCGTCTATCGTTACCAACTGAAATCCCTTTTTCTTCAGGCGTGGAACCAGTTTTTCTACAGCTGCAGCCGTTGATGGATACAAGTCATGCATCAGCACGATATCGCCATCTTTTATATTTCTGCATTTTTTTAATACTTTTTTCTTGTTACGGCTCTTCCAGTCCTCAGAATCAACCGACCAGCAGACCAATGGTTCTGTTGCCGTATTACGGACTTTTTCACTGACCAGACCTCCCGGTGGACGAAGCACTGTGGACGAACATCCTATCGTTCTTTGTAACACGGTATTGCATTTATTGATTTGCGCAAGTATTTTTTTCTTTTTTAATTTTGTCAGAAGAACATGTCCGTATGTGTGACTGGCAACCTGACATCCCTGCTGATATTCCTGCTGCACCATCTGCGAATACTGTCCGACACGGCTTCCCACACAAAAAAAGGTGGCTTTTTCATTATATTTTTGTAATGTTGCCAGAATCCTTTTTGTAACCGGCGTATACGGACCATCATCAAAAGTCAGGGCTACCATCGGCTTCGCCGGGTCAAGATTTTTTCGCAACCACCGGTCTTTTCCAACCGGTACCGTCTGTGCCGGAACTGCAGTCGGTGCTGGCGTTGCTTCCGGTGCTGCCTGGCTTTTCTTTTTCTCTGCCTTTTTTGACTGTTCCTGCTTCGTATGGTTTTTGTCTGCTTCCAGACTGTTTATCGAATCAACACTGTTTAAAGAAACCACTTTGCATATCAGAACAATCATAATAACGATTAAAGCGACAGCAGAATTTATTAAAATCAGTTTTGCCCGTAACTGGCTTTTTCTCCGGAGCATTGCCTTGCCGGAACGCTCCTTAAAACTATTTTCTTTTGTATGCTCCGGTTTATGATAGAAATCATTTTGCGGCCTCATTTCCCACTCCTCCAGTAATTTTCACTTTCTCTGCTTTCTTTCTCCGATAAGGTATCATAACATATCTTATCAGGAAATGTGTTACATATTTATTACATTTAGATTACTATTTCAAAATTTCTTTCATTTCATCTGTTTTGCTGCCGGTGCAAACATTCCTCCTGCCATAGCAGAAATAATACATATCATCGCACCACTGATTAACTGGGTATTTCCGGAAATTTTTGTCCCCATCAGACAGACACCGGCTGCCAACAGAACAAAGAAATAGGTAGCCCCCGTCAGCATGCCCCAGAAAAATTTTTGCTGCCCCATCATTTTTCCGGTCAGAAATCCTCCAAGCAGATTTGTTATGATATAAACAGCAATAACACTGCCACACAAAAAGCTGCCTTTTGCATCCACTTTCCAGATAACTACCGATACCAGCATTAGCAAAAGCAATGAACATATAAACATAATACCCAGAATCACAAAAAAATTACCTGCTTTTGTTTTCATTCTGCACTCCCAAAGCAATTTTCCATGCTTCTTGTTTTTGACACCATTTTCTCTATATAACTATACGTTTCTTCCTAAAATTATGCCTTTTTTTAGTAAAAAATATGCTATATTATCTATAAGCAAAAAACAAAAAGGAGTTTTTTTATGAAAACAATTGATTTACACGTTCACTCTGCTTTTTCAGATGGAACTTTTTCGCCGGAAGAAATTATTGACCTTGCAATCAAAAAAGGTCTGTCTGCCTTTGCACTGACAGACCATGACACAGTTTCCGGCATTGATGCTGCACTGCAATATGCGCAGCAGATAAACGCTCCCCTACAAGTTATCCCGGGAATCGAGATTTCTGCCGAACATCACAAAAAAGAAATTCATATTGTCGGTCTGTATATAAACCACCACGATACCCATTTCATACGGGAAATTGAGGTATTTGCCGAGCGCAGGCTGCACCGCAATGAAGAAATGGCCGCACGTTTTCAAAAAGCCGGTATCCCTATGACCATCGAAGATTTGCAGGAGGGTAATCCTGACACGATTATCACACGTGCCCACTTTGCAAGATACCTGATTTCACACCATGTAGTAAAAGATGCCAAAGAAGCCTTTTCAGACTATTTAGGAGAAGATTCTCCTTTTTATGTCCCACGCGCACGCATTGCTGCGACAGAGGCCATCTGTCTGATTCTGCAAAACGGGGGGATTCCCGTTCTGGCACACCCGATTCACTATCATATGACAGAATCCGATTTGCGAAAAATGATTGCCGAGTTTAAAGAAAACGGACTTGTCGGAATAGAAGTAAAATATTCTAACCACACGACACAGGATGAAGTTTTCGTGCGCCGTCTGTCACAGGAGTTTCAGCTGCTGCCAAGTGGCGGTTCTGATTTTCACGGAGGCAATAAACCTGATATTGATTTGGGAACCGGGCGTGGAAACCTCACCATTCCTTATGAATATTTAGAACAGTTTAGAAGCTGGCACGATAAACATAACACATTCTAAAGTTGTAAAATCCCGAAACGCTTATTATCGAAATACCAGCAAGGAGATAATGAATAAAACAGTAAAAAACTCCGGATAGTTTTTCATAGTCATACCATCCGGAGTTTTCTATTTGATACTATTCGGTTTCTATTCGTTTCCCTGCTTGTCAACTTCTACAATGTTGTCTTTTTTCATAGGGATACGGCAGTTTTTGTTATTTCCAAATTCTACAATAACAACTTCATCCATAATATCGATAATAACACCAAAGAAACCACTGGAAGTTAAAACACTGTCACCTACTTCCATTGTAGCAACTAATGCATCATGTTCTTTTTTCTGTTTTTTCTGTGGACGGATTGCTAATACCCAAAAAATACCAATAATAACAGCATACATAATCAGCATGGTTACAATTCCTGTACTTCCCTGGCTTGTGCCTGACCCTAATACTGAAACTAAACTCATCTCGTTTCCTCCTTTAACATCTCTAACTTTTTCTTTTTATATTCCTGATAACACCCTTTTTCAATGGCATCACGAATTTCTTCCATTAATGTATTATAAAAATAAAGATTATGCGTAACCATCAGACGCAGTCCCAGCATCTCTTTTGCTTTGAGCAGATGACGAATATAAGCCCTGCTATAAGTTCTGCACACAGGACAATCACAAGTGTCATCTAACGGTCTGTCATCCAATTCAAATTTTGCATTCAGCAGGTTTAACTTGCCGTGGTTTGTATAGGCATGACCATGACGGCCATTTCTTGCCGGATATACGCAGTCAAAGAAATCTACGCCTCGTTCAACTGCCTCCAAAATATTTTCCGGTGTTCCTACTCCCATCAGATAAGTTGGCTTATTTTCTGGAAGATACGCAACGGTCTGCTCAATAATCTGATACATCTCTTCATGTGTTTCGCCAACAGCCAGACCACCCAGTGCATATCCATCCAAATCCATTTCTGCAATCCGTTTGGCATGTTCTATACGGATATCAGAAAATGTACCTCCCTGGTTAATACCAAACAGCAACTGATTCGGGTTAATTGTATCCTCCAAGGAGTTCAGACGATTCATTTCTTTTTTACAGCGTTCCAGCCATCTTGTTGTCCTGTCCACAGAATCCTGCATATATTGTCTTGTAGCAGGATGTGGTGGGCATTCATCAAAAGCCATCGCTATAGTAGATGCAATATGGGACTGAATCTGCATACTCTCTTCCGGCCCCATAAATATCTTTCTGCCGTCTACATGGGAGTTGAAATATACACCCTCTTCTTTGATTTTGCGAAGACTGGACAAAGAAAACACCTGAAATCCACCTGAATCGGTCAAAATCGGTTTGTCCCATACCATAAATTTATGGATACCACCCATTTTTTTAACGACATCATCTCCCGGACGCACGTGAAGATGATATGTGTTACACAAAACCACCTGTGTTTTCATTTCCTGAAGGTCCTGCGTTGATACAGCTCCCTTCATGGCACCTACCGTACCTACATTCATAAAAACCGGCGTTTGTATCGTACCGTGGACGGTTTGCAGTTCTCCTCGCTTTGCATTTCCATCCTTACACAAAATTTTGTACATAAAATGTCCTCATTTCTCTTATCAACAGATTATCTGTTAAAATAGTCAATCAAAATCTTGATAACAACAACCAATAAAACAATCGGTAAAATGTAAACAACTACAAAACCAAGAATTTTCGCCAGCAGAATAAGAACTGCTGCTATCAGCACTACAAACAATAATTTATCATACCATTTGGAAGAACTTTCACCCTCGCCTTCCTCATAACCGGCATTTTCCTGACGAAATTCTCTCTGTGCCTGCTCCGTATAATAATCAGCCATTGGGCCTTTGGAAGCTTTGTAGGCATCAATAATTGTTTTTGCAATTAAACGTGGGTCACCAAGTTCCTGAATTATCTCTTTATCGGATTTTTCTGATTCTGCAAAATAATTACGGTAAAATGCAATATTGGATTCTACCTCTTCTTTCGGGATACACCCTTCTAAATTCTGACGTAATATCGCAAAAAATTCTTTTCTATCCATACTTTCCTACACCTGTACCCATTCATCTGCTAAATTTTCTATAAATCCAAAACAACTTTGCAGCCAAAGCTGCAAAGCTGTCATGATTGTCAACATTTTATTCTTTACGCTTTTCCTACTGAGCCAAATAATTCCATTTTTTCTTTTACAGTAGCCTTGATTGCCTCAGCACCAGGAGCTAAAAGTTTACGTGGGTCAAATCCCTTACCTTCTAAGTCTTTGCCCTCTTCGATATACTTACGTGTTGCTTCCTGGAATGCTAACTGACATTCTGTATTTACATTAATCTTAGCAACGCCAAGAGAAATTGCTTTCTTAATCATGTCAGCAGGAATACCTGTACCACCGTGAAGAACAAGTGGCATATCACCTGTCTTTGCCTGGATAGCATCTAATGTTTCAAAACTAAGTCCTGCCCAGTTATCCGGATATTTACCATGTATGTTTCCAATACCTGCCGCAAGCATTGTTACACCAAGGTCAGCAACTGCTTTACACTCATCTGGGTCTGCACATTCACCTGCACCTACAACGCCGTCTTCTTCTCCACCGATAGAACCTACTTCTGCTTCTAAAGAAAGACCAAGAACGTTACATGCATTTACTAACTCTGTTGTCTTTGCAATGTTCTCTTCGATTGGATAATGAGAACCATCGAACATAATTGATGAGAAACCTGCATTGATACAAGCCTTTGCACCTTCAAAAGAGCCATGGTCTAAGTGTAATGCTACAGGAACTGTAATATTTAACTCTTCTAACATTCCCTCAACCATACCAACAATTGTCTTGTAACCACACATATACTTGCCAGCACCTTCAGACACACCTAAAATAACCGGTGACTGTAACTCCTGTGCTGTCTGTAAAATAGCCTTTGTCCACTCTAAGTTGTTGATATTGAACTGTCCTACTGCGTACTTACCTGCTTTTGCCTTTGTAAGCATTTCTTTAGCTGATACTAACATAATGATAACCTCCATCTTTTGATTTACGCATTTCATATGATTGGAAAGAATCACAATCAAATTTTATTATATACCATTTTTACAAAAAAGGAAATAGGAAATCTTGAAATTTTAGTATTCCCTTTGTTTTCTTCCAGGCAAGACAATATTATTCATCAAAAAGTTTCTTGATATCCTGCATTCGTTTCCTTGCCATTTCATATCCCGTTTCATAAGTATGACGCAATGTTTTTACGTCTTTTTCATAACTGTCTAATTCCGTTTCCGGACGAAGAATAACGGCTTTTCCCTCTTTTTCCAGACGTTCACATTCTGCGACAGACTGATTGTATTTTTCATAACGGGTACGCAGCTGATGGGCAATCACCGGATATTTTCTTTGTACTGCCCTTGCAGCCATCCGGTCAGAACGCCCACATTCTTTTCGGAAGCCTTCCGGACGTGTCAGAACAATCAATGCCTTCTCATTCCCGTCTTCCATTACTTTGTCAATCGGAATCGGATTGGACAAACCACCGTCATAATATTCCCTTCCATTTACCGTAATGGCCGGAAATGCTACCGGCAATGCACAGGTGGCACAAAAAACATTAAATTCACGGTCTACATCTTTTTGTGTAAAATATTTTGTTTCTCCGGTATGGGCATCCGTTGCCGTAATCAAAAAAGTGCCCTGATAACTCTGAAATGTATCCATATCAAACGGAATCAGTTTATTTGGTATGTCACGGAAAACAAATTGAATCCCAAAGAGACTTTTCTCTTTGAGAAAATTTCGTTTACTGATATATCTTTTATCATTTCGGTATTGTTCCAGCATTTGTATATTTCTTCCTTTTTGTTTTGATATATACGATGCAGCATCTGCTGCACCTGCTGATACACCGATGCAATAAGGAAACATAACCTCTTCTTCCAAAAGAGCATCCATAACTCCACAACTAAAAACCGGTCTGAGCGAACCACCTTCAAAAAGAACTCCCGGCATTGTATCACCTCCTGCTATTACTTAGCATTCCCTTATTTTTTTATAGGAAACAATTGAGTTTCCTTCTATTGTTATGCTACTATGTTAAAATAAGATTATAAATAGGTATTTTAGCACAACTGCGAAGGAGGCACAAGGATTATGAAAATAAAAATCTGTGGTCTGACTACCTGTAAGGAAGCACAATACTTAAATGACAACGCTGTTGATTTTGCAGGGTTTGTATTATTCTATCCAAAGAGCAAAAGAAATAATACGATTGCGCAGGCAAAAGAAATTATGTCCTGCCTGCACCCCGGCATAAAAAAAGTTGCCGTTGTCGTTTCGCCAAATCCAGAGCAAATCAGACAGATAGAGGAAACCGGATTTGATTATATCCAGATTCACGGTTCCCTTGACGAGAAACTTCTGGATTCGATATCTCTTCCTATTTTAAAGGCATTTAATGTGAATGATATGAAGCACTACAACTTTTATCATCAGTGCGACAAAATTGCAGGATATGTTTTTGACGCTTTAGAACCAGGCAGTGGAAAGACTTTCGACTGGAATCTGGCAAAAAATATTCCACGCGACGAAAAACTCCTTCTGCTTGCCGGTGGCCTTACCGAAGACAATGTTGCAGATGCCATTGCAGCACTGCATCCCGACGGAGTTGATGTTTCCTCCGGTGTGGAATATGATGAAAAGCCCGGAAAAGACCCTGAAAAAATCAAACGTTTCGTCCAGAAAATCTCAAATGATACGATATAAATTTTTCTGCTTTTCGTATATTTTGTCTATTTTTCCTGCACAATTTTAGCAATATTTAACTACTGACTTTGTATTTTTTTTGTGCTATAATGTTTTGGTGTGCGTTTTCAGAGAGATGCCGTCCCAGCGTTGTCGGACCGTATCTCTTTCCATACATCATTTATACAAAATTTAAGAAAAAATAATGACAACGCAGAAATGAGGTTTATACAATGGAAAACAAAAAAGATTTCAAGCCCTTTGTCGCGGCAGACAAAGTGATGCCTGAGCTTACCGTAACATCTGTTATCTTAGGTCTGCTCCTGGCAGTTGTCTTTGGTGCTGCCAATGCCTATCTCGGATTACGTGTAGGTATGACAATATCTGCTTCTATTCCGGCAGCAGTTATCTCTATGGGAATCATCCGTGTTATTATGCGAAAAGATTCTATTCTCGAAAATAACATGGTACAGACAATTGGTTCTGCCGGTGAATCACTGGCAGCCGGTGCCATTTTCACATTACCTGCATTATTTATGTGGGCTTCTGAAAATGATGCCATTCACGCACCTTCTTTTCTTGAAATTGCAGTAATCGCTGCATGTGGTGGTATTCTGGGTGTTCTCTTTATGGTGCCTTTGCGTACTGCCCTGATTGTTGAGGAACACGGCGTTCTGCCTTTCCCTGAAGGAACAGCTTGTGCCGAAGTCCTTCTTGCAGGTGAAGAAGGTGGCAAAAAATCCAAAATCGTATTTTCCGGTCTTGGAATTTCTGCCCTTTACAAATTTGTAGCAGACGGACTCTGCCTCTTCCCTTCTGAAGTAAACTGGAATATCAAACCATTGAGAACAGGTTTTGGACTTGACGTTCTTCCTGCCCTTGCCGGCGTAGGTTATATCTGTGGTATCAAGATTGCAGGTTATATGTTTGCCGGTGGTGTTTTAGGATGGTTTGTATTAATTCCACTGATTTCACTGTTTGGTGGAGACAGCGTGATTGCTCCTGCTGCTGATGCCATCAGTTCACTTGGTGCAAGTGGTATCTGGAGTTCTTACATCCGTTATATCGGTGCCGGCGCCGTTGCTGCCGGTGGTATCATCAGTCTTCTGAAGACACTTCCTACAATCGTAAAGACATTCTCTAAAGCAATGAAGGGATTTGGCCACAAAGAAGAAAACGAGTTACGCACAAATCGTGACCTTCCTCTTCCAATTGTTTTAATTGGTGTACTTGTAATCGCCGTAATTATCTGGTTACTTCCACCTATTCCAATCAGCCTGATTGGTGCATTAATCGTTGTTGTATTCGGTTTCTTCTTTGCAACCGTTTCAAGCCGTATGGTTGGTTTAGTTGGTTCTTCTAACAACCCTGTATCCGGTATGGCTATCGCAACACTTTTGATTGCAACTGCTATTTTGAAAGCAACCGGTACTACCGGATATTCCGGAATGGCATCTGTTATCTGCATCGGTACTATCATCTGTATTATCGCTGCAATGGCCGGTGATACTTCTCAGGATTTAAAAACAGGCTATATCGTAGGTGCAACACCAATTCGCCAGCAGATTGGCGAATTACTGGGAGCTGTTGTCGCTGCTCTTTCTATCGGTGGTGTTATGTATCTTTTAAATACAGCCTGGGGCTTTGGCTCACAACAGCTTCCTGCACCACAGGCAACATTAATGAAACTGGTTGTTGAAGGTGTTATGGGTGGAACATTGCCATGGGGACTTGTATTCTGTGGTGTTGGCATTGCCATCGTAATCGAAATCTTAGGACTGCCTGTACTTCCGGTAGCCATCGGATTATACCTTCCAATTTACCTTTCTGCACCTATTTTCGTAGGTGGTCTGATTCGCTGGTTCTTCGATAAAAAGAAAGCATGCAAATCAGAAGAAGAGCGCAAAAATATTGTTGACAAAGGTGTACTGTACAGTTCCGGTCTGATTGCCGGTGAAGGCTTAGTCGGTATTCTTCTTGCAGTCTTTGCCATCATTCCTCTTAACAGTGGAAAAACACTTGCCGAAACAATTAATCTTGGCGCACCATTAGGAAATATCGGAGCTACCATATTCTTCGTAGTTCTGCTGGCTTCCTTAGTATACTTCTCCGTTCATGAGAAGAAGAAAAAATCAGCATAATTTTTTATAGAAAGGTTGCATATGATATGAAGCGTAAGAAGAAAATCCCACAAAACTATATGGATATTATTTTGGTTCCCCAGCCGGAGCTAAAATGGACCACACGAAAAGACGGCATGGTCGTTCTTGATATGGTCAACAAAGGTTTTTTCCACAAAATAGCACAGACATTTTTTCACCGTCCACGTGTCAGCCATATTGCATTGGACAATTATGGTACTTCCGTATGGAAGGCACTTGATGGCAAAAATACGGTATATGATGTTGTCTGTCAGATGAAAGAACTGTTTCCTGAAGAACAGGACCGTATGTTAGACCGGGTTATTACTTTTCTTCATACGCTTCAGGAAAATCACTTTGTCACAGAAATGCACTTGTGTGAAAAAGAAAACGAATAGATTATTTTTCACACAAGCTGTTTAGAAAGGAGTTAGTATGGGAATTTTATCAAATCTTGAACCTGCACCGGTATTTCACTATTTTGAAGAAATTTGTGGGATTCCACATGGTTCTACTAACACAAAGGCTATCAGTGATTACTGCGTTACCTTTGCCAAAGAACATCATTTAAACTATATACAGGATGATTCTAATAACGTCATTATTTTTAAGGACGGCACACCGGGTTACGAAAACTCTGCACCGGTTATGCTGCAGGGGCATCTGGATATGGTGTGTGAAAAAGAAGCTGATTGCGATATTGATTTTACAAAAGACGGACTTTCCCTGGAATTGCAGGACAATGTTATTTCTGCAAAAGGAACCACCTTAGGTGGTGATGATGGTATCGCCGTTGCTTATGCACTGGCTATCCTTGCTTCTACTGACATTCCACACCCTCCTCTTGAGGTTGTGCTTACAGTAGATGAAGAAATCGGTATGCTTGGAGCATCTGCTCTTGACTGCTCCCCTCTCAAATCCAGAATTATGCTGAATCTGGATTCGGAAGATGAAGGCTATCTTCTGGTCAGCTGTGCAGGAGGCATCAGCACACTTGCCCACCTGCCTGTCAAGAAAGAAGAAAAAGCAGGAACAAAGATAACACTTACCATTACCGGCCTTTTAGGAGGACATTCCGGTGTGGAAATTGACAAGGGACGTGCAAATGCATGCCAGCTGCTTGGACGCACTTTGTATGCATTATCACAGAAAGTTTCTTTCCATCTTCTCTCGGTAAACGGTGGTCTGAAAGATAATGCCATCCCACGGGAAGCACAGGCAGAATTACTGGTAACGGATACGGCAGATATTGCTGTTGTCAGACAGACAATTGAGGAATTAAGCAATATTTACCAAAAGGAATACCATGCCGTCGATTCCGGCATCAAACTCTTGCTGGAAGCTGAAAACGGTTCGTCTTCTGAAATGGTAATGACTGCCGACACTACGGCAAAAATCATTACTGCACTGGTAAACCTTCCGGGTGGCATACAGCGTATGAGCCACGATATTGAAGGACTGGTACAGACTTCCCTCAACTTAGGTATTTTATCTACCAAAGAAACAGAAGTTACTTTTTCCTTTGCTGTCCGTAGCAGCGTGGAAACGGAAAAAAGTGAACTGGTCAGCCGTATTACCTGTCTGATGGAAGCACTTGGTGGTTCTGTTACCAATTCCGGTGCTTATCCGGCATGGGAATACCGTCAGGATTCTATGCTTCGTGACCTGATGATTTCTATTTTTGAAAAACAATACGGCAGAAAGCCTGTTGTCCAGGCACTTCATGCCGGTGTTGAATGTGGACTTTTCTCCGGTAAATTACCGGGACTTGACTGCGTTTCATTTGGTCCGGATATGAATGATATTCACACGCCAAACGAATCAATGGATGTGGCCAGTGTACAACGCACTTGGAATTATACACTGGAAGTTTTAAAAGAGTTAAAATAATTACTCTCCTTTCTTACACATCCATCTGCAAAATAGTACTGCTATTGCAGTACTTATCATGGTAGCTATCAGACCCGGCAGCACAATTGCTGCCGGGTTTACTGCACCATATTGTGCCCGGTAGGCAATCACGCTGACGGGTATAATTTGCAAAGACGAAATATTAATTACCAGAAAGGTACACATTTCATCCGATGCCTTTGTAAGCTGAATATCGTCTGCTGTTTTTCTTATTGGAATATCTTCTGCAGCTTCCTTTTTCTGGATTCTCGCAATTCTCTCCCTTTCTAATCCGGCAAGTTCTTTCATTGCCTTTAATCCCATTGGTGTCGCTGCCCATCCCAGTCCCAGAATGTTTGCAATAATATTGGCAGCAATATATTCATTTGCCTTATGGTCAGCCGGGATTCTTGGAAACAGAAAATGCAACACCGGACGCAGACCTTTTGTCATCTGCTCCATTATGCCGGACTGTCTGGCGATTTCCATAAGCCCCGTCCACATTGACATAATTCCGAGCATTGTTATGGCAAGCGTCACGGCTTCTCCTGCACTGTCAATCGCTGCATTGCTGAGTGCCTCTACCTGACCTGTTACCATTCCAAAACCAATTCCTGCCAGAATCATAAATCCCCATAAATAATTTAGCACAAGCAATTCCTCCCTATTTTCTCTCTTATTAATGTATGCTGTAATCCATATCTTAGACTGTTTTTATCACACCTCATTTACAAACTGGCTCTTTTCCCTCTTATAAACTGCACAGGATATCTGGCTTATCCTATAACTTCAAATCGTCTGTAGCAAAAATGAGGTAAATCTGGCAATATCGCAAAAATAATATAAATCTTCTGCAGAACAAAAATAATTTAAAGCATCTAACCATTGAAAAATCGTACCAAGAAGTTTATGATAGTGTAGGGGGGATATTTTATAACAAAACGTACGAGAAAACGATTTCTTGCACAGGAAAGAGGATTTATATGAGAACATTTGAAAAATCAACGAAATTAAATAATGTCTGTTATGATATACGTGGCCCGGTTATGGACGAAGCCAACCGGATGATAGCAGCCGGGGAAGATATTATCAAACTTAATATCGGCAATCCGGCACCTTTTAATTTTAAAGCACCTGATGTAATGATTCAGTGTATGAGTGAAAATCTGACGGCAACGGAAGGATACTCTGACTCAAAAGGACTTCTCTCTGCCAGAAGGGCCATTTTGGAATATTGTAAAAGCAAACATATGCCTAATGTGACAGAAAATGATATATACACCGGAAATGGTGTCAGCGAACTCATTACTCTGTCAATGCAGGGACTTTTGAATTATGGGGATGAAGTCTTGGTACCTGCCCCTGATTACCCTCTTTGGACAGCTTCTGTAACACTCGCCGGTGGAACTGCCGTACATTATCTGTGCGATGAATCTTCCGACTGGTATCCTGATATTGACGATATGCGAAAAAAAATCACACCAAACACAAAAGCTATTGTCGTTATCAATCCAAATAACCCTACCGGTGCTCTTTATCCAAAAGAAATATTAGAGCAGATTGTCAATCTTGCAAGAGAACATGAACTGATTCTTTTTGCAGATGAAATTTATGACCGTCTTGTTATGGATGACGAAGAACACATTGCTCTTGCGTCACTTGCGCCGGATTTGCTAACGGTATCTTTTAACGGTTTGTCAAAATCGCACCTGATTGCCGGTTATCGCTGTGGCTGGATGTGTCTTTGTGGTGATAAATCCCGTACAAAGGGATACATAGAGGGTATTAATCTGCTTTCTTCTATGCGGCTTTGCTCCAATGTACCGGCACAATCACTGATTCCGACGGCGTTAGAACATCTGGATGAAACGAAAAAATTGTTAGTTCCGGGTGGCCGAATCTACGAACAAAGAAAATTTATTTGCGATGCCATAAATGACATTCCGGGCTTAAGTGCCGTGAAACCAAAGGCTGCTTTTTATATTTTCCCAAAACTGGACAACCAGCGTTTCCATATTGTGGATGATGAGAAATTTGTTCTTGATTTTCTTAGAGAAAAGAAAATCCTCCTGACACACGGTGGAGGATTCCATTGGGAGCAGCCTGACCATTTTCGTATTGTTTATCTGCCTTGTCTGGAGCAATTACAGCATGCAACAACAGCTCTGAAAGAATTTTTGGGGGATTACCACCAGAAGTAAGGAATATAAGAAGGGCATGTGATAAAAAAGAACTTCCTACAGCAGCACGCTTTCGCTTGGAAACAGACACAGTGGTGCATAAGAAGGGCATGTGATAAAAAAAGAACTTCCTACAGCAGCACGCTTTCGCTTGGAAACAGACACAGTGGTGCATAAGTGGACATAGGACGTCCACTAAGCACCAGTGTCTGTTTAACAGCTGCTTTTAGGAAGTTCTTTTTTTATCACAGCCATTTCAATATTGGCTGTTGCACTATATTCTTACTTGGAGAATCACGGGGTAAACTTACAGGTTACATATGCCCCTTATGCTAAAAAGAGGACAGCATTATGCCCCTAACACCACTGTCTGAATTGCCTGGCTGCATAGGCTCCTTTTTCTATTCAATGGGGGCTTCAAACTCGCCAGTACTTGTATCCTGTTTTTTAGGATACTATGTACTGCTGCGTAGTTTGCGCAGCGCGAGCGTCCCCTGATTAGAACGGAATGTATCACACCCTGGACAAATTTTGAAAACATTCTCTCTAGGACACCTCTACCTGAATTGCCTGGCTGCATAGGCTCCTTTTTCTAATAAAGGGGGCTTCAAACTCGCCAGTACTTGTATCCTGTTTTTTAGGATACTATGTACTGCTGCGTAGTTTGCGCAGCGCGAGCGTCCCCTGATTAGAAAAAGGAGCCTATGCAGTCAGGTTCAATAACTCCTATGCCCACATTTCTCCTATTTTCTTTTCTGGGTTTCTAACAGATAGATTTCGCCTTCTTTTGTTATAATTTCATCAAACAGAGTGACAATATGACTCTGATGTGTCTTTTCCAGTTCAAAAAACAAATCATCAAAAAATAAGTTTGCTGACAGTTTATTCTGTATCAGAAAACTTAAATCATACCCAAACTGATTACTGATTGCCAACGGAATATTCACATCATTTACTCTTGTTCCGTTCATAATGGAATTCCACTTGAATCTGGTAAGACCTAATTCTTCTATCATTGTATTTTCACTTTTTCCCTGGAGGTTTCTTTCGTATTCTAAAACATATGGCATTGTATTATCAGCATCCGGTGGTATCATTTCCAGCAGACCACCGGCAAAAATCTTATACATTGGTTCCTGTTTTTGCTGTTTTGAAAAACAATGCAGATTCAAAAGGCAACTCAATATTTTCAAAAACCGTCGGCTGTCCTTTTCTTCAAACTTTTGCACTTTAGTAAAGAAAAAACTTTTTGGAGAATATTGTTCTCCAAAAAGAATATAATCAATAGATACATTATAGTATTGACACGCTTTGCCCAATACATCGACAGAAATCCGGACCTTTCCACTTTCTAAACGACTGTATTGTGCCATCGAAATATCAAACTCCAGCGCAATATCAATCATTTTTTCTTCTCTGTCCAGACGAAGATTTTTTAAACGTGTCCCTACATCCAAATCATTTATATATCGCATAGAAAGACCTCGCATAAACTCTTTCTATTTAGTGTACCCATTTTGGCTTTTTCTTTCTTTCGCTTATTTGGTCACCGTGCGATTTTATGCAACTTCCCGTAAGGTCACAAATAACAATTTCTAAATCACAAAATATAAATAAAATTCATATGGTTATTAAATTGTTTTCTTAAAAAATAAGGAATAACAACGTAATAAATGGCAAATATCGCTATAAAATCTTTTTCCTCTTTAAAAAGAATAAAAGCAGAACACAAATAACTAGTATCATAATACAAATCAATCCAAAACCATGCGCCGTATTCGCAAGTGGCACCCATTTTGCATTGACATTCATACCGTAAAGACCAGATACCAGCGTAGGAATACCCATAACCAGTGTAATAGAAGTTAACGACTGCATTACGTGATTCAGCCTGTTATCCAGAACAGAAGACATCAGTTCCCGTGTTCCATTGATAATGTCCCTGTAAATCGATGTCATTTCTATCGCCTGACGATTCTCGACAATAACATCACCCAGCAGGTCTTTGTCATCCGGGTACTGCTCCAGTCTTTTGTAACGTGTCAGACGGTCTAAAACCACGGCATTTGCCCTCAGAGAAGTCGCAAAGTAAACCAGCGTCGACTCCAATGCATGCAAATCAATCAAATCCACATTTTCTGTGTGGTCATCAATGCGTTCCTCGATTTCTGTACGTTTTTTGTCAATGATACGCAGATGCGACTGATATAATGTAGACACACGGAACAAAATCTGATATACAAAACGCAATTTTTTCTTCGTACTGAACTCTTTGACACGTCCATTAATAAACGCCTGCAAAACCGGCGTTTCCTCCGTACATACCGTAATAATAATGTCCTGTGTCAAAATAATACCAAGAGGGATAGTATTATAAGCCTCTTTATCATGGCGTATTTCCGTCGCCGGAATATCGACAAGAATCAGAGTATAGCCATCTTCCAGTTCCACACGGGAACCTTCCTCTTCATCCAATGCAGCCAGCAAATCCTGCAAATCAATATCCAGTTCCCTTGCAATATCTTCACCTTCCGTAACGGTCGGGTTCACCATATTAACCCAAACACCTGGAGCTAAATTGTCTTCTTCATGAATAATCCTGTCATCAGTACGGTAAAAATTAATCACGCTGTTTCACCTGCTCTCTTGTTAGTTTCCAATACCTGTATTATAAATTATTTTCCTTCTTGTCACAACTTATTTATTATAAGACAAACATTCTTTTTTATATAAACTGCTAATTTTTAAGAACTTTCCATTCCATTTTCTTTCTGACCAGACTTTTTAAGAACTTTCCATTCTCTTTATAGGCAGACCCTTTAAAGAACTTTCCATTCTCTTTATATCCAAACCTTTTTAAGAGATTTCAATTCCATTCTCCTGCAGTGCTTTTTTCATTTTTTCCAGCATACGGTATCGCACATCCCAGTAATCCTCTGTTTTTGTCCATGCTTTTAACTGCATTTGCAGTTTAACAGGGGACAGTTTGTTAATGACAACATCCATAGGCTCGTCATCTGAAATCAAAGTTTCCTCCCTCATCAGGGTAAACAGAATTTCTTTTACTTTTTCAACATCACATTGATACGGCACCCGGAAATCCAGAATCAGCATACGCTTTGATGCATTTGTCGTATTTGTAATGTTCTGGTTTGTTATCGTGCCATTCGGCACAACGACAATCTTATTGTCCGTTGTATGGATTCTGGTATAAAAAATATCAATACTTTCAACCGTTCCTTCGGCACCTGCAACCAGAATATAGTCACCCGCCTTAAAAGGCTTCAGTGCTAAAATCAGGATTCCAGCGGCAAGATTAGAAAGGCTGCCTTGCAATGCAAGACCAAGTGCCAGTCCTGCCGAACTAATAATTGCCACAATCGTCGCGCCTACTCCTAAAATACCGGCCACAATAAAAATCAAAATCAAATGGTAAAGCACTTTGGCAAAAGACATTACAAAATTTCGCACACTGATTTCCACATCGCGCCGTTCCATCCAGTTTTTTGTGAGTTTCAAACAAAACTTCACAATTTTTCTACCTATCAGATAGACGATAAGGGCAAACAAAATTGTCTTTAGTCCGTCTAAAAGCACTCCTCTTTGCGACAATAAATATTCAATAATAAAATTTGTCTTTTCTTCGCTGCTTGCTGCTGAATTTAAGGTATTTACTACTTCTTCCATAACAACTTAGAAACCTCTCTTTATTTATTATTTTTTGGCATACAATTAAAAATACACATTCCCAGTGGTGGGACATTCAGTGTAATCGAATTTGGCCTGCCATCCCACATAACAGCTTTGGAATTTAACTGCCGTCTGTTTACGCAGCCACTACCTCCATAGCACTCATGGTCACTGTTAAAAATTTCTTTGTATTTTCCGGCAAACGGAACTCCCACTTTAAAATTCTCATACAGAACCGGCGTGAAATTGCAAATTACCAGCAACTGCTCTTTTTGCTCTTCATCTCTTCTTACAAAGGCAACAATACTGTGGTCTGCATCCAGGCAACTAATCCACTCGAAACCTTCCCCTTCAAAATCACATTCGTATAACGCAGGGTGTTTCCGATAAAACGTATGAAGTTCCTTAACATAATTCTGCATCTGCAAATGCCTTTTATCTTCTAATTCTTCCCAATGCAGGCTTTCTTTTTCATACCATTCCTGCGTCTGGGCAAATTCCTGTCCCATAAAATGCAATTTCTTGCCCGGATGTGTCATCATATATCCGAACGTCAGACGCAGATTTCCAAACTGCTGCTCTGGCTGCCCCGGCATTTTCATCAAAAGCGAACGTTTGCCGTGCACCACTTCATCATGGGAAAGCACCAGCATAAACTGCTCACTATAGGCATATACCATACTGAAAATCAGCATACCGTGACTTCCTTTTCGGAAATATGGGTCTATCTGGATATAAGATGTAAAATCATTCATCCATCCCATATTCCATTTCAAATCAAAGCCAAGACCGTCATCCTGTACAGAGCCGGTCACTTTAGGCCAGGCTGTGGACTCTTCTGCTATCAGCAGCGCACCATCTTCTTTCTGATGAAATGTCTGGCTTAACTCTTTTAACATACGGACTGCTTCCAGATTCTCCTTGCCACCATATTCGTTAGGAATCCATTCTCCGTCCTGCTTTCCATAATCCAGATAAAGCATAGACGCCATAGCATCCAGACGGATGCCGTCTGCGTGATATACCTCTTTCCAGAATAAAGCATTGGCAATCAGGAAGTTGGAAACCTGTGGCCGTCCATAATTGTAAATCAGCGTACCCCAATGAGGATGTTCCCCCTGACGTGGGTCATAATGCTCATACAGACAGGTTCCATCAAACTGCCGCAATCCATTGCTGTCTTTTGGAAAATGAGCCGGCACCCAATCCAGTATAACGCCAATTCCTTTCTGATGCATATAATCCATAAAATACATAAAATCATCCGGCGTTCCATATCGTGATGTCACGGCATAATACCCTGTCACCTGATATCCCCAGGATTCATCCAGAGGATGTTCCATAACCGGTAACAGTTCAATATGGGTATATCCCATTTTTTTAACATAGTCAGCCAGTTGTACTGCTATCTCCCGGTAATTCAGGAATCCATCTGTTTCTTCGCCGTCCGTTTTCTCAGCCATTCTCCACGAACCCAGATGCACTTCGTAAACAGACATTGGCTCTTTTTTGAAATCTCTTTCTTTTCGCTGCTGCATCCACTCGCTGTCGTGCCACTGATACGAAGATAAATCCGTAATAATGCTGGCATTGGCCGGACGCATTTCACACCGGTAGCCATACGGGTCAGACTTTAATACAATCGTTCTTGCATTGATTTTTACTTCGTACTTGTATATCTCCCCTGCTGCCAGATTCGGAATAAACAAGGCAAAAATCCCGGAATCTCCCAACCGGCACATAGCATGTCTGCGTCCGTCCCACTGGTTAAAATCTCCAACGACACTTACGCGAAGGGCATTTGGTGCCCATACAGCAAAAAAAGTACCCTCTGTCGTGTCCTTATCCGTTTTTCCTGCCTTTTTCCCCTCCCAGCAGATTGTGGTATCTTTTCCGGTGCCGGTCACACTGACAGGATGCGCCCCCAGATAACGGTAAACTGTATAATTTTTGCCCTCCTCAAATAACTGTAATTCCTTTTGTGGAATGGAAGGAAGATAGGCATACGAATCCTCTGTCATATTTTCCGTTCCATCTTTATATTGTACCAGCAACGTATACGAAAAGACTTTTCTTCCCGGTATCAGTGCAGCAAAAAAACCTGCTTCGTCTGCTTCTTCCATCTGATACAGTTTTCCGTCTTTTTTTCTCTTAACAAAAACCATTTTTGCATCTGGGAAAAATACCTGAATCAGAATACCTCCACGGACCTTATGTGCTCCCAGCACAGACTCCGGGTGGTCATGCTCTGAATATACAATCGTTTCAATTTCTGCCCAATCCATTAAATCATATAATTTCTTTTCCATAAATAACTCCCTTCCAGATAGATTCATAACCCCTAATTATGAATCATCACTCCTGACTTACTGCTTCGTCCGATGAATCACTGCTATCTGTTTCACCACTACCCTCTTCGCTTTCTTCGTCAATATATTCAGCAAAAATTCTTTCTAATAACAATTGCTGTAATTTTGCATAGCATACCGGCAATACAAAGAGTGCAATCGGAAATACCGCAAAAAAGAAAGCAATGCTAAAATAAAATGCGATTTGCAGCACCAAAACACCCAGTGTACTTCCCAGATGTGTAATACTGATGGTAACTGCATTCGTAAATAACATTTTTCCTGTACAGGAAAAACGGGATAAAATCGGAAAAATATACCCTATCAGAATAACATCTATAATCAGTACGGCAAAGTAAAATGCCAGCATTGCAATACGGAATGCTCCCTGAAAATGCGTAGCAGAATACCAGATATTGACTCCCATCAAAAGAGCTACTACCAGCAAAACAAGCCATATCGGAAATGCCTGCAAAAAATTAATCCGGAAACTGTGAAAAAAAGTACGAACCACATATCCTTCCCGTCTGGTTACTATTTTTCTTGTTGTATAATATAGCGCACAAAGTGCTGGTCCGATTGTAATAACCGGAATACTGCATAATAAAAACAAAATCGACACAATAAGAATATCAAATACTTTTGACAAAAAAAGCATCGGTTTACTGTCTGGTGCAAAAAAACGGCCCATATCTCGTTTTCCCCCTATATTTTTCTATATTTCGTGAATAAACAAGCCACTACGAAGTTTTGGCTCAAACCAGGTTGATTTTGGTGGCATAAGAAGTCCTGCATCTGCTACTGCAAACAACTCTGCAATCGAAGTCGGATACATCGCAAAAGCAACCTTCATATCACTGTCTGCTCTTTTTTCTAACTCTTTCAGGCCTCGGATTCCACCAATAAAATCAATACGTTCATCTACACGTGGGTCCTGAATGCCCAGCACAGGCTCTAACAGATAATTCTGCAATAAAGATACATCAAGTGACGCAACAGCATCTTCTATCTGCATTAATTCTTCCGAAGCCGTCAGCAAATACCATTCCTTCTCTAAATACATGGTAACTTCGCCTTTTCGGGACGGATGCTCTGCTTTGTCTAATTTTGTAATCGAAAAATGACGGCCTGCTTTTTCTAAAAAGGCTTCTTTGTCCAGACCATTTAAGTCCTTCACACAACGGTTGTAGTCCATAATCATCAGCTGGTCATCTGGGAATAATACGGATAAAAAGTAATTGAACTCTTCTTTTCCTGTATAATCCGGATGTTCTTTCCGTCTTTTCAAACTTACTTTGACAGCTGAGGCTGCACGGTGATGACCGTCAGCAATATAGATATCCCCGATTTTGTCAAAAGAATCCTGAATAACTCCAATATCATCCGGGTTGTTAATTTTCCATACTTTATGTCCAATGCCGTCTTCTGCCGTAAAATCATATAACGGACGGCTGTTTTCTGTTACCTTTTTTACGATTTCATTAATCGTTTGCTGTGAACGGTATGCCAGAAAAATAGGGCCTGTCTGCGCACTCAGCGTATCTACATGACGGATTCGGTCCTGCTCTTTTTCTTCTCTTGTATTTTCATGCTTTTTAATCACATTATTTAAATAATCAACGACACTGGCACAGGCTACAATTCCCGTCTGGCTTCTTCCATCCATAATTAACTGATAAATATAATAGCAGGCCTGGGAATCCTGTATAAAAATCTCTTTCTGCTTCATATCCTGATATATTTCTTTTGCTTTCTGATAAACTTTCGCATCATATGTACTCACACTGTCAGGAAACTGTGTTTCGGCACGGTCAATTCTTAAAAATGATAATGGTTCCTTCTCTGTTTCCTGCTTTGCTTCCTGTCTGTTATACACATCATATGGCAACGCTGCCACCCTATCTGCATATTCTGTTTTTGGTCTGACTGCAACAAATGGTTTTACTCCTGCCATCTTTTATCCTCCTGCTAAAATTTCTCTTTTTAGTATAACAGAAATAGTAAAAAAAACCTATCCCTTTTTGCCGTTTTAGGATATACTTAGTAGTAGAAATATGCAGACTATGCACGATTGGAGAATGATTATGTTAAAAGCAATTATTTTTGATATGGACGGCGTTATTATTAATAGCGAACCACAACACCACCGTGCTGCTTTGCGCGTATTCAAACGGCACAATGTTCCTGCTGACGCAAAATACTGTGCCAGTTTCATTGGCAGTTCTACAGAGAAAATGTCAGCTGATGCCATAGAGCGTTTTTCTATGCCTGTCACTGTGGAAGAGCTGCTTGACGAAATGAATGCCGAAAAGAAAGCCGTACTGGAAGAAGAAGGATATCAGATTCTCCCCGGTGTGACAGAACTGATTAAGAACCTGTATCAGCATGGCTATTACCTTGCCATCGCCTCCTCTTCCTCTGTTTCTGAAATTGAACACGTTGCAAAAACATTAGGAATTAAAAAATATTTCAAAAAATTGATTTCCAGCGCAAAGGTGAACCATCCAAAGCCGGCACCGGACACTTTCCTGCTGGCACTGAAAGAACTGGGTGTCAGTGCAAAAGAGTCTGTCGTTATTGAAGATTCCTGCTTTGGCTGCCGTGCTGCAAAAGCAGCAGGTATTACCTGCGTCGGATACTATAATCCTGACTCTGGCAAGCAGGATTTATCCACGGCAGATGTCCTGCTGGAATCTTTTGAAGGAATCGACTACCGTTTCTTTGTCAATGTACACAGCCGTAGTACCGGACAACCCGTGACGATTGCAAACACAAAACGTCTTCTGATACGGGAACTTGCCGTGGACGATATCAAGGATGTTTACGATATCTACAAAGACCCTGATGTGCGTAAATACATACCGGATATCAGTGAATACCTGGATGTAGAAATGGAAAAACAGGCTGCTTACATCCGAAATGTCTACTCTTTTTACGGGTATGGTTCCTGGGGTGTTTTTAGCAAGACCACCAAAAAACTGATTGGAAAATGTGGTCTGGAAAATCTTTCTATTGACGGAAAAGAAGAAATTGCCCTGTCCTATTTGCTGGACAGTGAGCACTGGGGATTTGGATACGCACTGGAATGTTGCCGTGCCGTATTTGAGTTTGCCAAAACACAGTTAGATATTAGCCGTATTGTTGCTGTGATTGACTGTGAAAATAAACGTTCCATCCAGACAGCCAAAAATCTGAATATGCATATGGAAAAAGAAATCGTCTACAAAGGCAGAACCTGCTTCTTATTTGCTATTTCTTTATCCTAAAGCAGGATAGCAGACTTTTAAAGCATTGTAAAATCCATTCCGTTTACTGGCAGAAATCCGGTCAGTTTACCGATAGAACTGATAAAATAAAAAGATTCGTAATTCAAAAAACTTCCCATATTGATATATGTCCAGAATTCCGGGTACATATCATATAGGAAGTTTTTTACTATTCTTTTTTATCGCCTTTTTCTGCTACAGCAATTAACGACCGGTTGTACCGTTATCATCGGTAACAGAATTGTTGGTATTATTTGTAGTAGTGTCATTCTTGTTGTTCTTGTCACTCTTGCTGTTTTTGTTAGTTTTATCATTCTTGTTGTTGCTGTTGTTCTTATCGGTATCCTTTGTATTGTCATCATTCACATTACTGTCTGTCGCGTCATCAATGACATCATTCGCACCATTCGCTGCATCATCAATCGCATCCGTTGTATCGTCAATCGCATCATCAATGCCATCAGCTGCATCATCTAACAAATTGTCATCTGTCGCCTCCGGCATCTGTGTTGCTTCTTCTGCAGGTGTTGTTGCATCATTATCCTTGTTTTTGTTATTGCCACAACCGGCAAAAACAATCAGCGATAAGCAAAGAACAGCTGCTAACATAAAATATTTTTTCTTCAAATTACTCACCATACCTTTCTTGTATCAAGATTTTTTCTTTCTATGCAAGAAATAGTATGGCTTTACTTTTATAAAATATTCAAAAATCAATTTTTTTCATTTATTCATTTGGAAATTCACGATGTGTTCCAACATACTTATATGCCGGTCTGATAATCTTGCCTTTATTTACCAGTTCCTCTAAACGATGGGCACTCCATCCGGAAATACGGGAAATGGCAAACAGTGGCGTAAATAATTCTTCCGGAATACCAAGCATAGTATAAATCAGTCCACTGTAAAAATCTACATTGGCACAAATTGGTTTCATAACATGGGAACGCTGCATCAACAGTTCTGCTGCCTCTTTTTCCACACGGTCATATAATGCAAATTCCTCTTCCATTCCCTTATCCTTTGCCAGTTTTTTGGCAAAATCTTTCAGAATAACTTCTCTTGGGTCTGATAATGTATAAACAGCATGTCCCATACCATAAATCAATCCGGCACCGTCAAAGGCTTCTTTGTTTAATATTTTTTTCAAATAATCCCTGACAGCATCTTTGCTTGTAACGTCCGTGCAATTTTCGTGTATATCGCGCATCATCTGCTGCACTTTTAAGTTTGCTCCGCCGTGTCTTGGACCTTTCAGGGAAGCAACGGATGCAGCAACTGCAGAATAGGTGTCAGTACCGGATGAAGTAACGACATGATTGGTAAAGGTAGAATTGTTACCACCACCATGCTCTGCATGTAGCACTAATGCAGCATCTAACACTCTTGCCTCCAATGGGGTAAACTTGCCATCCGGGCGCAGCATATGCAATATATTTTCAGCTGTTGAATATTCTTTCTTGGCAGGCTTAATTACCAGACTGTCAAAAAAAGTGAAATGACGATATGCATGATAATTGTATACGGCAATCAATGGCATTTTTGCTACCAGCTGTAAAGATTGTCTTAATACATTTGGAACTGATATGTCATCCGGGTTGGAATCATATGAATACAATGTCAGAATACTTTTCTGCAAACCATTCATCAGATTCGCACTTGGTGCTTTCATAATAACGTCACGCAAAAACTGTCCTGACAATTCCTGCAGACTGCTCCAGATTTCGATAAAAGTTTCTAACTGCTCTTTTGTCGGCAATTTGCCAAATAAAAGCAGATAGGTTGTTTCTTCAAATGCAAAACGTTTTTCTATTCCTGCGCCAACCAGCTGTTTTACATCATATCCCTGGTAATATAATTTTCCATCGGCAGGTTCTTTGACGCCCTCTACGACATCATAACCGATAACATCCGATATTTCTGTCAGACCTGTCAATACACCCTTACCAGTGCTGTCACGAAGTCCCCTTTTTACATCATATTCCTGATATAAATTTAAATCTATGGCACCTGACCTCATACAATTTTCTACTAATTCGTCAAATTTATTATCTAACACTTCACTTAATGCCATCATTGAATAATTATTACTCATAAACGGTTCCTCCTTTTGCAGCCACAATCATCTACGTCAAGCTTTTGTGTACTTGTATGCGTGTATACACGTTTTAACCAAAAACTAGACGCTAACTCTTATAATATACCTTATCCTAAGAATTGCGTCAAGTTTTTGCAGGTGCTTTGTGAGGGGGCATGTGATAAAACAAGAACTTCCTACAGCAGCACGCTCTCGCTTGGAAACAGGCACAGTGGTGCATAAGTGGACATAAAACGTCCACTAAGCACCAGTGTCTGTTTAACAGCTGCTTTTTAGGAAGTTCTTGTTTTATCACAGCCCATTTACATAGTGGCTGTTCTACTGGTATTCATCAATTATTTATTTTCCAGCTTTCGTCTGGCATCTGCATATTGGCTGTTCTGCTGATGTTTCAATGATTGTTTTTCGCTTTCATCCAGTATCTGCAAGTTGGCTGTTCTAATGGTATTCAATGATTGTTTCCAACTTTCGTCCGGCATCTGCATATTGGCTGTTCTGCTAGGTTTTCAACGATTGTTTTCTGCGTGCACCCACAACCTGAATTGCCTGCCGTCAAAGGCTCCCTTTTCTATAAAATGGTGCTTACAAACTCGCCAGTACTTGTATCCTGTTTTTCAGGATACTATGTACTGCTGCGTAGTTTGTGCAGCGAGAGCGTACCATTGATAGAACAGAGAGCCTTTGATGGCAGGTACAATGCGTACCATTGATAGAACCGGGAGCCTTTGATGGCAGGTACAATGCGTACCACCTTATTTAAGATACACTGCACGTCCTATATTCTAAGCGCAGCCTGTCTGTCAAAAGTGCTATAAATTCTGAATTTGTCGGTTTTCCTTTTCCAGCGCAGACTGTATTTCCAAAGACTTCCTCCAATGTTTCTATATTCCCCCTGTTCCACGCCACTTCTATTGCATGACGAATCGTGCGTTCGACACTGCTTGAAGTTGTTTTATATTTTTTCGCGATTGTCGGATACAAAAATTTTGTAATATAGTGCAGCATATTTCTATCATAAAACGACAGAATAATTCCCTCACGGATATACTGATACCCTTTAATATGTGCCGGGATTCCGATTTCCAGCAAAATATTCGTAACATCCATTTCCAAATCCCCGGAAAAGAAATGTCCTTCGGTTTCTTTTTCTCTGCCAGGCAGCGACAACTCTTTCTTTTTGGTATCTGCTGTCGTAACCGTATGCAATACTGTCGGCTGCTTTGTGTCTTCCCTTTGCACTAACTGCATCATCCTCTTAATCAGCATTGTATTGGATATCGGTTTCATCATATAATAGTCGGCTCCAGCCTGAATCGCTTCTTCCACCAGATTTTCCATACGAAGTGCCGTTTCAATAATAAAAATCGGCTTTTTCTCTAATACATTTTCATTATTGATTTCCTCTAAAATTCCGATTCCGTCAATCCCCGGCAAAATCATATCCATTACGACAATGTCCGGTTTTTCCTTTCGGATAGCCTCTAAAGCCTTATTTCCGTTTCCGGTTGCCAGGATGACATGCATGCCTTTTTCTGTCATTGTCTTTTTCTTGCTCTCACAATCCTGTAAATTGTTGTCTGCAATCACTACGCTTACTTTTGATGTTTCCATTTTTCCTCCCTTTCCGGCTATTTTCATTAGCCTTCCCATTACTGCGATTAACTTTGCCAAATTCTGCTGCAAACTATCAGATTTCCTCTTTTTTTGCAACTTTTCCCCATTATATATCAGGATTAGGAAAAAAAATGGAGTTCAAATGGAATGCAAATGGAATTTTTCCATTTTTTTGTCTTTTTTATATTTTTTCGTAGAAAAGCCGGTTTAATTGTCCCATACGTTCTTCTGCCCAGCTGTAATCCAGCATATATTCTCCCAAAAATCTTTTTCGGGCTTTTTCATTTCCATTCAGCATTTCATATAAATCACAGGTAAATACGCTTCTGTCTACCCTGCGAATCCCTCTGTCAGCTATCAGAATTTCTTCTGCTCCATATTTTGTCAACTCTTTTTGCAGATTTTTCACGACCTTGCAGCACAGGCTCTGCGTCGCTTCGTCATTGGGACGTTCTTCCCACAGCGTGCAGATAATCTGGTCCGTATTCACGGTTCCTCCCTGCCTGTCCACCAACAGAGCAAGCAATTCTTTTGCTTTTGCACTATGAAACATAATCGGACAATCATTCACAAAAATATCGAAATGTCCAAATGTTTTGATAAAAATTTTCTTTTTTCTACGTTTCGACAGCAAGAATGCCGATTCGATGGCAAATGGCAATTCTTCCTTTACATACGGCCTTAATATGTAACTGACAGCATGCAGGCGCAGGGCCTCCATGGCATATTTTTCTGTTTCTGTAATAAATATCAGCAAAATATCAGGGTAGAGCATCTGCAGATGCTTTGCGAGAAAAAATCCATCCTTTTCTCCCGGCTGAATTTCCAAAACCACCAGTTCTACCTGATTTTTTTGCACAAATTCCATTGCTTTCCATCCGTCTGTAAACGTTCCGACAACCTCTACTTCCTGCATTTCTGCTTTTTGCAGAAAATCCTGAATCGCCGGATATTGCCCGTCAATAATTACTGTTTTCATCACTCTCACCACGTTTTCTTTTAAATTTTTTTGCTACATTTTTTTAATTCTCCTTTTATGTACTTTTCGCAACATACTCTTTTCAACTTACTTTTTCTACATACCTTTTTCAACATTTTTTTCGCAACATACTTTTTTCAACATACTTTTTTCGCCTAATATGGTAATTCTTCCTCTTTTTTTAGTCAATGTTTCTCTACAATGAAACCAAATGATGCTACCCATAATTCGCATTTCCTATAAAACTGTCATATCTTTTCCCCTTTGCGCATAGCATTCCATTTTATTTTCATTTTCCTTATTTTTTTACTTGACGAATGGGATAATATAAGAAATACTAATGATAGATTTGATAAAAGGAGGTCTGTTATGAAGCATATTCATATAAAAGAATTATTTCAAAATACAGAACAATATTTAAACAAAAGCGTTACCGTATGTGGCTGGGTACGCAGCATCCGTGATTCCAAATCCTTTGGATTTATTACGCTGCACGACGGCACTTTTTTTTCGCCTGTTCAGGTCGTATATGACAATACGCTGCCCAATTTTCAGGAAGTCAGCAAGTTAAACATCAGTGCCTCTCTCGTCGTAACAGGAACTTTAGTGGCCACACCAAATGCAAAACAGGCATTTGAAATTCAGGCATCCGGCATAACAGTAGAGGGAACTTCTACTCCTGACTATCCTCTTCAGAAAAAAAGACACAGTATGGAATATTTAAGAACGATTCCTCATCTGCGTCCACGCACCAACACCTTTCAGGCCGTTTTCCGTGTCCGTTCTCTGATTGCCTATGCTATCCATACTTTCTTTCAGGAACGGGGTTTTGTCTATGTGCATACACCAATCATCACCGGCAGCGACTGTGAAGGTGCCGGCGAAATGTTTCAGGTTACTACCATGGATTTGAACAATCCCCCTAAGGATGACAATGGCCAGATTGACTATTCTGAAGATTTCTTTGGAAAAGAAGTAAACTTAACCGTCAGTGGACAGTTAAATGGAGAAACCTATGCAATGGCTTTTCAGAACATCTATACATTTGGTCCTACTTTCCGTGCTGAAAATTCAAATACCTCACGTCACGCTGCTGAATTTTGGATGATTGAGCCGGAGATGGCATTCGCAGACTTAGAAGATGATATGCAGATTGCAGAAGAAATGCTAAAATATATTATTTCCTATGTAATGCAGGAAGCAAAAGAAGAACTTGAATTTTTTAATCAGTATGTTGACAAAACACTGTTAGAACGACTTAACAATGTACTGCATTCTGATTTTGGACATATCACATATACGGAAGCCATTTCCCTTTTGGAAAAGCACAATGACTCCTTTACCTACCCGGTCAGCTGGGGATGCGACCTGCAGACGGAGCATGAGCGTTATCTGACAGAAAAAATCTTTAAACGCCCTGTATTCGTCACAGACTATCCAAAAGAAATCAAGGCATTCTATATGAAACTGAATGACGACAACAAAACCGTCGCTGCAATGGATTGTCTGGTTCCGGGAATTGGCGAGATTATCGGTGGCAGCCAGCGTGAAGATGACTATGACATTTTAGTAAAACGAATGGAAGAATGTGGTCTTAACAAAGAAGATTACCAGTTCTATACCGATTTAAGAAAATATGGAACAGCAGAGCATGCCGGCTTCGGGCTTGGTTTTGAACGCTGCGTTATGTATCTGACCGGCATGACAAATATCAGGGATGTCCTTCCTTTCCCACGCACGGTTGGAAACTGCACATTATAAATCTGTTTTCCCGTAGGAAACGACTTATTTTTCTTTCTGTAATAAATAACCCAGTTTGTATTGTGACAAAATAACAAATTGGGTTATTTTTAATTTCTGGCGTAACCGTTTCACAACATAATCTACCACACGCATATCTTTCGTCTGCTTTTCCTGCCAGACTTTCTCGTAAATCGTTTCCCGTAACACAAGCTGATTCTGATTTTGCAGCAGCATATGAAACACTTCAAATTCCATCTCTGTCAGAAAAATCTGCCTTGTCCCGATTGTAAGACAACTGTTTTTTCTGTCTTCTTTTATTTCTTCCTCTGTTTTTTCCGTATGTCCGGATAATCCAAAACATCTTGCCCTGATACGTGCTGCAATCACGGATATATCTGTCGTTCGCAGAAAATAATCACAAACTCCATTTTCAAATGCTGCAATTTCTTCTTCTGTATTTTCCTGTGATGACAGCAAAAAAACAGGTGTGCCACTTTCTTTACAGAGTTGCTTTATTTCTGCCATATGAACGTTCCAGTGCTCTGCTGATAAAACAACAGCACTATACGCCTGTTTTATTTTGAAACAGGTGCATAGTGCTTCTGCTGTATCAATTTCTTTTATCCGGACTCCGTCCTGCAATAATTCTTTTCGCAGCGACTCTTCCCAGCAAATATCATCATCCCATAATAACATATCTTTTGTCATTCTACTGCCATTCCCTTCCCTCTCAGCCGTTCCACGATTTCCGGTACGACATCTGCCGGCAGAGAAAATCTGCCGTTTTTGCGCTCGTAAACTTTATACTGCCGCAGAATTTCCATATCATCAATATCTGCAATCATTACATTGGCTCCTGCATCAAAAGCCTTCATGCGTCCTTCTTTTAATACACAATCCAGCGAAGGCTCTGCAATCACATCTGCAGCCGGCAGCATCAAACGGAGAATTGCCATAATATATAATGCCATATCTCCATTTCCACACCGTTCTCTTTCAAAAGGTGTCCGTAACGCCGGAATGAATGTCCCCATATAAATGCTGTCAGCTCCAAAACTTTTCATAAAGAGAATATCTTCTGTCACACTGTCTATTGTCTGATAAGGAAGTCCTACCAGAAATCCTGTTCCTGTATGATATCCTTCCTGCTTCAGTTCCCAAAGGCTCTGCTTTCGCAATAACAACGACATATTCGCCGGATACAGCCTTTTAAAATTGATTTCATCAGCCGTTCCAAAACGCAAAAGATAACTGTCTGCGCCTACATGGTTCCAATGTCGGTATGCTGATTTTGTCTTTTCCCCCATTGAAAGGACAATGACAGCATCCGGATGGTACTTTTTGATTGCCAGAAGAATCTCAGCTACTCTGTTTTCCGAAAAATAAACATCATCACCACTCTCCAGCAAAAAATGATGCACACCATTTTCTGCAAATGCATGACAATATTGTAAAATCTGGGACAAATCCATACGGTACCTTTTTGCAAACTGGTTTTCCCTTCGTAACCCACACATTTTGCAGTCATATTTACAATAACTGCTAATAGGGATTCTCCCCCAGACTGCTGCCGTATTTTCCTGCGTTTTATTGCGCACCAGACATGCCATTTCATACAAATATTCTGTTGTTTCCGGATTACGAAACTTCAAAAGTTCTTTTAATTCTTCCCTTTCTAAGTTTCCCGTCGCCATGAGTTTATTGACCTGGCTTTCCATACAGTTTCCCATAATTGACCTCTTTTATCCCTTACATTCAAATTGATGAAGAATGCCCCGTATCGTTTCATACAGTTCTTTTTTCAGTTTTTCCAACGCTACAGGCGCGTCATATAATATAACATTATAACAGGTCGCATTAACCAGTTCCACTATCATATAAATCATCAATTCTTTCTGCCGGTATTGTTTTTCTGACTGCTCTAACAATGAGTCAAATACATCCATACAATTCTGGTTGTCTTTTTCCTGAAAACGGATATTGGAAAAAACTCCCCAACTTAAATTTTTTGCAATAAAGCGAAGCAATGACGGATTTTCATTTAGCTGGTCAATTATGCAGTCTGCCAGAAAAATTACACAATCCTCAAAGGAACGACAGTTTCCGTGTTCTATCCAGTCATCCAGTTTTTTATTTGCTTTTTCAAAAATCAAATTGGCTTTCTGTGCAATCAGGCAATCCTGTACTTCGTATTTATCTTTGAAATATAAATAAAACGTTCCTTTTGCCATTTTTGCATTGCCGGCGATTTCAGAAATAGAAGTATTGTCAATCCCTTTTTCCGTAAATAACTGGTAAGCAGATTTCAATAATGCTTCTTTTTTCTTTCTTTTTTTGTCTTCTATTTTTCCCAACTAATTCGCCCCTTTTATTCTGCATCTTTTTTCACTTCGGCTGTTGTCATAATGAATTTAACATCACCATCCATATCTTCAGAAATGCCGGAAAAACTCTTATACTCTTTGGACGCATCACTTAATTCCTCTACTGTACTTTTCAGTTCATTGCCTCCATCCAGTAAACCTGTCATTGTATCTGTCAGTTTATCGACGCCATCTTTCTTAAACTGGCTCATACCATCATATAAATCAACAGCACCGTCTGCAAGTTTATCAATACCATCTGATACCTGTCCGGTCTTTCCTGTTAAGGTCTTAACACCTTTGTATAACTTGCCGGCACCACTTGCCATTGTTTTTGTTGCTTTTCTGAAGCTGCCACTGCTGGCTGTTAATTTCTTTGAGTTTTTCTTTACTTTACCTGCATTCTTACTCAAAGAATCAGCAGCATCTGTTAATTCTTTATTATTTGCTGTTATTAATTTACCATTTTTATAGAGTAATTTCAAATTTTTATTAATTTCCGATACACTGCTTTTTATCGTGCCACTTGCATCCATCAGTAATTTCTTTTTGCTACGGAGATTTTTTGCATTTTCTGATATTGCCTGCGCACTCTGGTCTAACTGTTCCATACCGGTATACAGGTTTGTGCCTGTTGCTTCCGTGTCTGTGGCTGCTTCTAACTGTGCCAGTCCTGCTGCCAGGTCGTTTGCGCCATTTCCGTCTGCTGTTCCATCGCTGGTACCGTTTGTTGCCACATCAATTCCTGCTGCTAACTGCTCTGCTGCCTGCATATAAGAAATTGCTCCCTCTGCTGCTTTTGCCAGCTGCTGGTACTGCGCTTTTGCTGCCGGGTCAGACTCGCCTGCTGCCAGTCCTTCATACTGCTGTTTCATCGCCTTCAGTCCGGTAATACAGTTTTCTGCATTTTCTTTTTGTGCATTTAATGCACTTGCACTGCTGTTGATGCTGGCAACACCTGCCTGTGCACTCTTTAATCCATCGTCTACATCTTTGATTCCTTTTTTCAAAGATGTTGTTGCATCTGTCAGATTATCCATATTCTCTTCTGACAAAAGTGTATTAACTCCTGTTGTATACGCATCCAGACTGGTATGAAATTCCTCATATGATTTTGGGAAACCGGATGTTGCCGAATAAAGTGCTCCTACGCCGTCTACCAGTTTTTTGGTACCGGCACTGTATGTCTTGGTGCTTTTTGCAAATGTTTTCGCACCATCCACATAGGTATTAACGGCTTTTAATAATTTATCCGTAGATTTTGTATATTTGTTTGTAGCTGCATTAATCTGCTCACTGCCTTTTTTAATCTGCTTAACGCTGCCTTCCAGTTTTTTAATCGCTTTTTCATATTTTGTGAAATTATCCTCTAATTCAGCAAGACCTTCTTTTATCTGCTTCGAGCCATCAACCAGTTCAACGCTGGCATCCTTTAACTCATCCATCTTGTCATCCAGGTCATCTTCATCAGAAACAGAGTCAAAATCCAAATCTTTTAACAGACTTGCTGTTGCCATTGTATACGTCGGTCCCATTTCAAAATCTGTGACATCAGCTGTAATCGTTACCGAATCGGTGATTTTTTCAGCGATTTCTTCTGTATCAATCGAACTGTCTTCGCCAAAATCGATATTTTCCAAATCCAAAGATTCTTTCAGTCCCGGCATTCCATAAGCAACTACTACATCATTGTCGCCTTCCGACAAAATCTGACCATTATCAACTGTCACATTTGAAAATTTTTCTGTCGGCAGAATCATTCCTGTTGCCATCACAAACGGTGTATAGATTTCTTTCTCTTCGCCGTCTATTGTTGCTGTATTTACAGACTGGTTCTGATACTGGATTTTCATTGTCAATTTTCCACTTTTGCCAGCCAATTCTTCCGGTGCAATCTCTTCTCCATCCAGCATATATGTGATTTGAACCGTAACCGGAAGTTCCTCATCTGACGTTCCCTGATAGTAAATGTCTTTGTCTTTTGTTTCCCATGTTACTCCCTCTCCTTCTTGTACGAACGTTTCCTCTCCTTTTGTATTCTGAATATCAGAAAGATTGGAAACATCATTCAATGTTCCATTGATACCGGAATTTTTGAGCCAGTCTGATACGATGACTTCTTTCTTCTGACCGGATGCATCCAGAGTAACATAAACGGACTCTTCTTTTTCCACATTGCCGGCTTTCTTTTTCTGTGCTGCATGTGTCACGACACGTTCTGTCACTGTTTTTGTTGCATTTGCCATAACCTTTGTTGCAGCAAATGTATGTGACGCATATTCTACACTTCCCATAAGCAAACCGGATGCAATCAGGCAGCTGACTCCAATTGTTACTATTTTCTTTGTATTTTTTCTCATAATATCAATCCTTTCTTATCGCAAACTGATTTTCTTTCCTGCTATTTTTCTTCTATTGCTACATTTCCATTTTCCTTGTCTCTCTGGTGTACCTTTGCTTTTCGCATATCCCAGGTTGTACGGATAATCAGGCCATCAAATATCCAGAGCATGGCAGGAAGTATACAGATAACAACTATCATACTGATAACAGAACCTCTTGCCAGCAATGTACAGATAGAACCAATCATATCGATTCTGGAATAAACAGAAACGCCAAATGTTGCAGCAAAGAAACAGCAGCCACTTGTTAAAATGGATTTAATGGAAGCCTTATGTGCTATCATAATGGCATCTTTCTTGCTGCGTTTCTGTATGACACGTTCTTTCTGATAACGGTTGGTCATCAGAATAGCATAATCCACTGTCGCACCTAACTGAATCGTTCCTATCACAATACTTGCAACAAACGCAAGCGATGTATGGGTATAATACGGCACTGCCATATTGCAGGCAATTGCAAACTCTATTACGGATACCAGAATTACCGGTATAGAAATTGATTTGAATGTCAGCATAATAATCAGAAAGATGGCAAGTATTGAAATCGTATTGACATTTTCCAAATCAACATTTGTAACATCGGCCAAATCTTTCATTAATGGAGCTTCGCCAATAACCATTCCTTCTTTTTGATATTTCTTTACAATCGTATCTATCTTATGAATCTGCTCGTTCGATTCATCGGTTGCCGAAGCATAATCGGAGCAGACAAATTCCAGTTCATAATTGTCACTCTTTAACATATTTTTAACATCACTTGGAAGCAGTGTGTCCGGAAGATTCGGTCCAAAAATAGAATCCAGTCCGAGTACCCATTTTACTCCGTCAACATCTTCTACTTCTTTTAGCATTGTATTCTTTTCTTTTGCACTCAGCCCATTCTCCAGAAGTACCATATGCACGGTGCTCATATCAAAATTGTCTTTTAATTTCTGATTTGCCTTCGCACTTGGAATGTCATCCGGAAGGGAACTGTCTAAGTTGTAATAAATTTCATAATTATTGTTTCCGTAAATTGCCGGGAATAACAACAGCGCGAACAAAATCAAAGCAATCCAATGATGTTTTACAATAAAATCAGAAACACCATTTAATGATGGAATCAGTGCTTTGTGCGATGTTTTTTCAATAGCACCGTCAAAGGTCAGAATCAGGGATGGCAATACAGTAACGCAGACAATAACACCAACCACAACACCTTTCGTCATAACAATACCGATGTCCATACCCAGTTTATAAGTCATAAAGCAAAGTGCAATAAATCCGGCTACCGTCGTCAGAGAACTGCTGGATACCGATTTAAACGTGTTGGAAATCGCATGTGCCATAGCACGTTTTTTATCTCCCGGAAAACGTTTCTTGTTGGCCTCAAAACTTTCCAGAAGGAAAATCGAATAATCCATCGTGACAGCCAGCTGCAGAACTGCTGCCAATGCCTGTGTAATATATGAAATTTCTCCTAAGAAAATGTTGGTTCCTAAGTTAAATAAAATAGAAATGCCAATCGTTAACAGGAAAATCAATGGTGCAACGAGAGAATCCATTGTAATCAGCAAAACAAGCAGACACAATACTGCTGCTACAATGACATATACCGGCATTTCCTGTAATGCCAAATCCTTAATATCCGTTACCACACCAGACATTCCACTGGCATATACATTTTTTGCAACCGTTGCACGAATATCAGCAATGGCATCCATTGTGTCATCCGCAGATGTTGTGGAATCAAAAAATGCAATCATCATCGTTGCATCCCCATTAAAAAAGGACTTTTGCAAATCTTCCGGCAACATTTCTATTGGAATATTTGTATCCAGCATATCATCATACCAGAGTACATCTTTTACATGGTCAATTCCTTCGACCTGTTTCTCAATCTTTGCTGCCTCTTTCATATTCATATCGTCCACTACAATCATGGAAAAGGCACCCATTCCAAACTCATCTACCATAATGTCCTGTCCTTCTACCGTTTCCAGAGTCTTAGGCAGATAACTTAACACATCATAATTGACGCGGGTAGAAATATACCCCAGAGTTGCTGGAATTAACAGAAGAACCGTAAGCAACAGAATAAGATTCTTATGCTTCGTAATCCATTTTCCGACTTTAATCATCGTATCCTACTTCCTTTCCTTTACAATAAAAATGACCAACAGTCACTTTTGTTACACTCAGTGTATTCCAAAAATGACCGTTAGTCAATATTTTTTCGTCGCTTTTATGATATGTTAAGGTTTCTTTAAGATTCCTCTTATTTTGCCAAAAGCATCATAATTTCATTGCTTCTTGCCACAAACTCTGTCATCTCGTCTGCAGGAAGTGGTTTATGTGCAATCATTGCCAAATCATATAACTGCTTGCAGAACAAATCCGTATGCTCGCCATCCTTATTATCCAGAATGTACTGTACCAATTTGTTTGCAGAGTTCAGTACCAGAACTTCTCCACCACCGAACATATCCATACCGTTGCCACCCATGCTGTACATCTTCATCATATCCTGCATACGGCGTGTTTCTTCCGGCAATGTCATCATAGAAGAAATGTTTTCATTTTTGAATTTTTCTACTTTAACTTCTAACTCTTCTTTGCCCAGTGCTTTCTTAAAGATTTCTGTCAGTGATTCTGTCTGTTCTTTTACCGTTTCCTCATCAACCTCTTCTGTCATACTGTCAGTCAAATCAGCATCAATACGCTGGAATTTTACCTTCAAATCGCCCTGCTCTAACTGCGAAATGAATGGCTGGTCAATCGAATGTGTCAGAATGACCGCATCGATATTCTGCTCTCTGAACATATTAATGTACTGGCTCTGCTGCTGCATATCCGTAACATAATATACCGTGGTTGGCTCTTCTTCCTTCGCAGCGTCATCATCATTTTCCTTATCTTCTGCTGATGCTTCCTCTGTCGTTTCTGTTTCTTTCTCCTCATTTACATCATCTGTATTTTCACCCTCTGCCTCTTTTCTTGCTTCGACATATTCCGGCAATGTAATATATTTATCATCCAGATTTTTAAAGATGATATATTCTTCCATTTTCTCTTTGAATTTTTCATCTTTTAAGCAGCCATATTTAATGAATGGGCTGATATCATCCCAGTATTTTTCATAGTTTTCACGGTCGGTCTTATACATACCGGATAATTTGTCTGCCACTTTCTTTGTGATATAGTCAGAAATCTTCTTAACAAAACCGTCATTCTGCAAAGCACTTCTGGATACGTTCAAAGGAAGGTCCGGACAGTCAATAACACCCTTTAACAACATCAGGAACTCAGGGATAACTTCTTTGATATTATCAGCAATAAATACCTGATTATTGTAAAGTTTAATCACACCTTCCAGATTATCATATTCTGTATTTACCTTAGGGAAGTACAGGATACCTTTTAAGTTAAACGGATAATCCATATTTAAATGAATCCAGAACAATGGCTCTTTGTAATCATTAAATACTTTATGGTAAAATGCTTTATACTCTTCCTCTGTACAATCATTTGGATGTTTCATCCAGAGCGGTGTTGTATCACTGATGGATACCGGACGCGTATTGATTTTTACCTTTTCCTTACGAGGAGATACTTCTACAACCTCTTTTTCTCCATTTTCATTTTCACGTTCTTCCGTCTTTGCTTCTTCCACAATATTTTCTACAACGACATCATCATCACGAAGGTCTGCTGCATCAATTGTTTCATATTCCTGCTCTGCATTTGCTTTGGAAAGGAAAATCTCTACCGGCATAAATGAACAGTATTTATTTAAGACTTCACGGACACGATACTCGTTTGCAAACTCTAAACTGTCTTCTGAAAGATATAATGTAATCGTTGTACCAACGGTGTCTTTTGTTCCTTCTGACATTTCAAAATTAATGCCACCTTCAGACTCCCAGTGAACAGCTTCAGCACCTTCCTGACAAGACAGTGTATCAATGGTTACTGTGTCTGCTACCATAAATGCAGAATAAAATCCAAGTCCAAAGTGACCAATAATCTGCTCTTCGTTTGTTTTATCTTTATACTTCTCCAGAAAATCTGTCGCTCCGGAAAAAGCAACCTGGTTAATATATTCGTTTACTTCCTCATCGGTCATACCGATACCATTATCTGTAAAGGAAATCGTCTTTTCTTCTGGGTCTACTACTACCTGGATTTCAGCTTTGTAGTCATCAGGGAATGAATATTCTCCCATTACTTCCAGTTTCTTTAACTTTGTAATCGCATCACAACCGTTGGAAACTAACTCACGAATAAAAATATCATGGTCGGAATAAAGCCATTTCTTTATAATGGGAAACATATTTTCAGATTCAATTGATAAACTACCTGTCCTGCTCTGCATATTCATCTCTCCTATCTTATTTCTTACTATTTTTTGTTCTTTTTATCAATTAGCAGTCATTCAAGTTGAGTGCTAATAACCTTGTAGAACCTATAATAATACTCTTTTTTCAAAAAGTCAAGCAAAAATTTAGCACTCTTTTGAAAAGAGTGCTAAAACCATCAAAATATTCTTTTTTAAACGATTCTTCTAATTCTGACCATTTATCTCTGGCAGATATAGACTACATACGCAGCATAAATAACAAGCATTGCAATACCTTCGGAGCGTACTATTTTCTGTTTTGTCCAGCCAAATACCCAGACTAACAGGCTGACGGCAACTAATATAACAATATCAATAATATTTTCCTGTACAAAGGTGATTGGCGAAATAGCAGCTGCAATTCCTAATACAAATAGAATATTAAAAATGTTGGAGCCAATGACATTTCCCAATGCCATATCCACTTCGTTTTTCTTGGCTGCCACAATAGATGTGACCAGTTCCGGCAGGCTCGTTCCAAATGCAACAATCGTCAGACCGATTAAATTTTCTGACAGACCAAACTGTTTTGCTATCGCAGATGCTGCATCAACAACGAAATCGCCACCCACTGCAATGGCAATAATACCACCTGCGATATACAAAATACATTTCCATACCGGAAGTATTTCGTAGTCTTCCTCCGGAATGGCACTGCCTTCTGCTCTTGCTTTTCTTGCTGACTGAATCATCCATAAAATAAATGCTGCGAAGAACACTAATAAGATAACACCTTCCAGATGACCAACCATCATCCCTGTCGCTCCACACAGTATCAGCAATATGGCAACAAAAATGGAAAATGGAAATTCTCTTTTTAAAACAGATGTCTGCACTGCCAGTGGACAGAACAGGGCGCAGAAACCACATACGACCATCAGGTTAAATATGTTAGAACCGACTGCATTACTGATTGCCAGTTCATTCGCATTTGCTATCGATGCACTGATGCTGACAGAGGCTTCCGGCAGACTTGTTCCCATTGCAACAATTGTCAGTCCGATAATCATTGATGGCACATGTAACCTTTTCGCAACACTGGAACTTCCCTCTACAAAGAAATCTGCTCCTTTAATCAATAATACAAATCCTACTACCAATAAAATATATTCCATATCATTTCTCCTTTTCTATTTTTATCTTTTTTGTTCCATTATCAGAAAGTCAGAACTCCCAGATGTTCTAATAAAATTTTTATTCCTAATGCAATTAAAATAATTCCACCGGCAACCTGCGCTTTTTTTTCGTATTTGTTTCCAAAAAAGAATCCTATGCCGACACCACCAAAAGAAATCACAAATGTTGTAATTCCTATTAAAAGAATGGAAAGCCAAATATTCGTGCCCGGCAGCAAAGCAAAAGTAATGCCTATAGCCAGAGCATCAATGCTGGTCGCAATCGCTAAAAGAAACAATTCTTTTATCTTTAATACATCACCATTTTCTGTTACTTCCTCTTCTTCTTTTCTGCTTTCTATTATCATCTGGACACCAATAAATACAAGCAGTCCAAATGCTACCCAATGGTCAAAGTTAACAATATATTTTTGAAACCTAGAACCGAGAAACCATCCAATCAGTGGCATTAATGCCTGAAACCCTCCAAAAAACAATGCAATTACCGTTGCATTTCCGGCACGAAACTTTGTCATACCCAGTCCCTTGCAAATTGATACAGCAAAGGCATCCATTGACAGCCCGACGGCTATCAGAAACAATTCCACAATACCCATTTTTCTTTCCTCCTGTTGTTTTTCCTTTTTTCTGTTTTACCGGTATCCTGCTTCTTTTTTCAGAGTGTTCTAATAGCAGTATTTCCTACTGTTTTCTATTATTATTTTCTGATTTTCTTTTCTCATACCAAAAGAAGCAGGTACAACATGCACCTGCTTCTATAGACTCAGGCACAGTTTTACACTATGCACGAGTCTTGTTATTTAAGATTAAGCCAGACCACTGGTCGAGTTTGTTGACTTAGCCACGCTTTCGCGCTAACTACTCCCTCATTGCGTGACTAGTATAGCAGATTTGGGGATTTCTGTCAATTTTTTATTAAAGGGCATGTGATAAAATAGAGTTTCCTACAGCAGCACGCTCTCGCTTGGAAAGAAGCACAGTGGTGCGTAAGTTGACGAAATACGTCAACTAAGCACCAGTGCTTCTTTAACAGCTGCTGTTAGGAAACTCTATTTTTATCACAGCCCATTTACAAAGTGGATATTGTACAAAAGTTATCGTGCTCAAAGGAAAAGGAAGCGACTGCGAAGCAGGCATTTGCTTTTCCTGGCACGATACCGACAGAAAAAGGAGTAGCACAAAGTGCTACGCCAGATGCATAGCATCTGATTTCTGGAGGTAATAACTGAAAACAAGAATCTGTATATCGTCTGCTACCTGCAAACCGGATTGCCTGTCAGCACAGACTTTCTTTTCTGTCGAAGGGTGCTTACAAACTCGCCAGTACTTGTATCCTGTTTTTCAGGATACTATGTACTGCTGCGTAGTTTGCGCAGCGAGAGCGTGCCCTTGACAGAAAAGGGAAGCCTGTGCTGACAGGTACACCCTCACTCCAAACATATCCTTTTGCACAACTATTTTGCCACAATATTTACTATTCTTCCCGGCACATAAATCTCTTTGATGATATTTCCGGAAAGTTTATCGCCTAATGCTTCTTTTGCCTTAGCAAGAACATCATCTTTTGGGTCTTCTTTTCCAATAGAAATTGTTGTTTTGGTCTTACCATTAATCTGTACGGCAATTTCTACTGTGGATTCTACTGTCTTTGCCTCTTCGTATTCCGGCCATGACTGCTGGTATAATCTGCCTTCACCACCAAGAATCTCCCAGAGTTCCTCTGTAATATGAGGAGCTACCGGATTCAGAAGGGTAATCAGTGTCTTATATTCGCCCTTTGTAATGGCATTCTTCTTATAAAATTCATTGATTAATGACATCATTGCAGCGATTGCTGTATTGAATTTTAAGTTTTCAAAATCACTGCTTACTTTCTTAATTGTCTGATGCATCTTGATTTCCAAATCTTTGGAATATCCTTCCTCTTCTGTCATAATTGTCTGCAGTTTCCAGACACGGTCAAGGAAACGACGACATCCTTTTACACCATCATCTGACCAGGAGGCACTTAAATCAAATGCTCCGATAAACATCTCATATGTTCGCAGGGTATCTGCACCATATTCTCTGACGATATCATCCGGATTTACGACATTTCCACGGGATTTACTCATCTTCTCACCATTTTCACCCAGAATCATACCGTGTGAAGTACGTTTCTGATATGGTTCCGGCGTTGGTACTACTTTCTGGTCATATAAGAATTTATGCCAGAAACGTGAATACAGAAGATGAAGTGTTGTATGCTCCATACCACCATTGTACCAGTCAACAGGAAGCCAGTATTTTAATGCTTCCGGACTTGCCAGTGCTTCTGTATTTGTCGGGTCTGTATAACGCAGGAAATACCAGGAAGAGCCTGCCCACTGTGGCATCGTATCGGTTTCTCTCTTCGCCGGACCACCACAACAAGGACAAGTAGTATTTACCCAGTCTGTCATGGCAGCAAGTGGAGATTCTCCATTGTCTGTCGGCATATAACTTTCTACTTCCGGAAGAAGCAGTGGAAGTTCACTTTCATCAATTGGCACATAGCCACATTTTTCACAATGTACAATCGGAATAGGCTCGCCCCAGTATCTCTGTCTGGAGAATACCCAGTCACGCAGTTTGTAATTGACTTTCCGGTTACCGATTTTATTTTCTGTCAGGAAATCTTTTACCTTTTCTTTTGCTTCTTCCACACTCAGTCCGGTAAGGAATCCGGAATTAATCATACGCCCGGTTGCAACATCTGTAAATGCTGCTTCATTAATGTCTACCGGTCCTTCTTTTCCTTCTACTACCTGAATCATAGGGAGAGAAAATTTCTTTGCAAACTCCCAGTCACGGTCATCATGTGCCGGTACAGCCATAATCGCACCGGTTCCATATGTCATTAAAACATAGTCTGAAATCCAGATTGGAATCTTTGTATCATTAATCGGATTGACAGCCATTAAGCCACCCAGTACAACACCTGTCTTTTCTTTTGCCAGTTCTGTACGTTCAAAATCTGATTTTTTGGCTGCCATTTCACGGTATGCCACAATCTCATCCCAGTTCGTGATTTCATCTTTATATTTGTCAATAATCGGATGCTCCGGTGAAACAACCATATATGTTGCACCAAACAAAGTATCCGGTCTTGTGGTATATACACGAAGTTTATCTTCTTTTCCATCAATTGAAAAGTCTACCTCGGCACCCTCAGAACGTCCAATCCAGTTTCTCTGGGAAGTTTTAACTCTTTCAATATAATCTACATCATTCAGTCCGTCTAATAATTTATCAGCATAATTTGTGATTTTAAGCATCCACTCACTTTTTACTTTACGGACAACTTCAGAACCACAACGCTCACATACACCATTTACTACTTCTTCGTTGGCAAGACCAACTTTGCAGGAAGTACACCAGTTAATCGGCATTTCTTTTTTGTATGCCAGACCGGCTTTAAACAGTTTTAAGAAAATCCACTGTGTCCATTTATAATATTCCGGGTCTGTTGTGTTAATTTCCCTGTCCCAGTCAAAAGAATACCCCAGAGAATGCAACTGCTCCTTGAAACGTGCCACATTTTTCTTCGTTACTTCCTTTGGATGAATTTTATTTTTGATTGCGTAGTTCTCTGTAGGAAGTCCGAACGCATCCCATCCCATTGGATAGAGCACATTATATCCCTGCATACGTCTTTTACGCGCTACAATATCAAGTGCCGTATAAGGTCTTGGATGACCTACATGAAGTCCCTGTCCGGAAGGATATGGGAACTCTACCAACGCATAAAACTTTGGCTTTGTATAGTCATTTTCTGTCTTGAATGCTTTCTCATCATCCCATATTTTCTGCCATTTCTTCTCCACTGTGTGGTGATTGTACATTTCTGCCATAAATATTCCTCGTTTCTGCGCCGTCTGTTTCTTTATACAAAACCGCATCTACAGCGCTTTTACGGTTTTGTTCTTTTTACGTTTTAAAGTGCCACGGAAAAAAAACCATAGCACTTTAGATTTTACTATATTCATAAGATTTGTCAACTTTTTCAGATGACATCAAGGTATTCCTTTTTTAAAGGTGCTCCACTAAAAAGAACTGCTTTTTGTGCCAGCACTTCCAGCACATCCACAAATCTTTCATCTAACGGATGCAACTTTTTGATTAATGATAATTCCGTACAGCCTAAAATCAATTTTTCAGCACCCTGCTGCGACAATGCATCACCAATTTTCAGGAACAGTTCCAAATCAACCGGTTCCCCTTTTTTTATCTGCCCGTAAATAATCTTCATAACATCCTGCTGCAATTGTTCATCAGGGACAACGCAGTCGATTCCTTTCTCCTGAAAGGATTTTTCCATCACCCTGCTTTTTATTGTACCACTGGTTGCCAAAATTCCGACTTTCTTTATCCCTTTTCTATAGATGTCTTCTGCAATATTTCCACACAGGGAAATGACCGGTGCGCCTAACGCTTCTGTCAGTTCTTTGTAAAAATACTGTGCTGTCACGCAGGGAACTGTGATAAAATCAGCTCCCATACGCAGCAGTTCTTTTCCTGCATCAATCAGAAACGGCAATGGATTTTCATCGCTTTCCCCTATAATATAACTGGTTCGGTCCGGTGTGTCCGGCGTACTTTTTAATACAATTCTCGGATGCTCCTGGTCACTCGCAGCATCAGTCATTTTCGTAATTAATTCTAAATAATAAACTGTCGCCATCGGTCCTAAACCACCGATTACTCCTATTGTCTTCAAAAACATGCCTCCTGACTTTTCCTATCATATGCCCTGCCTGTGCTGTCATCTTTCCGTCTTCCTTACGGATTCGGACTGATTTTTTTCGTGGCACGTTTTGGATAATAGTTCTTTCTAAAACGGAAAGTATAATCAGTAGCGTAACTTCTTAACTGGGCATCTGTAACCAGACAGAATGTGCCCGGACGGCTTCGTGGTGTTGTATCAAAGTGATACCAGCCACCTCTTACATATACCAGATTCCACCAGTGCTGATGATTTGCAGGCGCAGGATAACGACGAACCATAATATTCGGAATGCCTGCCCTTGAAATCAAAAGTCGGGAAATGGAATAATACATAAAACAGTCGCCCGACTGATAACGGATTCCCTTAATTGCCGTTTTGCGCCAGTCTTTATGCGTATTCGCATCAACCTAAGAACAGTGTTTCTTAATATATTTATAGATTGCCCTTAACTTCTTTTCGTCAGACCAGCCCGGTTTTATAGTAGAACGTAACACTTCATCTGCAATCGCTTCGGCAGTAGATGGTTTGTATACTCTTACCTTTGCCCACGCTGTTGCTTTGTTACCGGCCTTATCCTTTGCCGTATATTTAATCTTATAAACGCCTTCTTTTTTCCAATTGATTTTTCTGGTGTCAACACTGAACTTTACTTTTCCATCACGTTCATCATATGCCGTAACGTACTTCTTAAAATTATACTGCTGTTTCCTGTCGGTATAACAGATACGGAACATATCTTTTCCACAATAACTATTTTTTCCAATCCAACCGCTAAATACAGGAGCCTTTTTATCGGCAGTTCCCCATGTCAGTGCTGCTTTGTTTTTCTGTACATTATAAGTATATAATGCTTCTCCAGTATACAATTTTACTTTCTGCAGTTTCATCTTTGATACATCACCGGAAATATCTCCTTCGCAAGAAACGACGTTAGATGTAGCACCTGCTTTTATCTTTTTCGCAGTCAGTGTTACTGTTTTTTTCACACCTGCTGCCTGAGTTTCTGCTTTTTCCTGACCTGCCACCTGAGTTTCTGCCTCAGCCGTGTCTTTTCCAGTTATGGAATAATAATATACTATCTTACGGACAGTTCCTTTTTTTGCCATATTTTTTACTCTGGCAGAATACTGCATTTCATTATTCTGCAGCTTCTTCAGGGAAGCAGATACCAGTTTGACCTCATCTAACGCAACCGGTAATTCCGGTCTGTTGTTACGCGGCTTTACCGTAATCTGGTAATATGTTGTTTTCTTTCCTGCTTTTTTGACGGAAATCTCAGTTTCACCCTGTTTCTTTCCCGTCACAATCCCCTCAGAACTTACACTGGCAACAGAAGAATTGCTGCTTTTATAAGTTACCTCTTTACCGGATATTGATATATTAAGCTGCTTTCCTACGGTTACATTTTTCTTTACGATAACTTTTTTGCCTGCCTGCACGGTCTTTTTGCTTTCTGTGGCTTTTACCGAAACCGGTACCATAGAGCAAAACATCGCAAGGACCAGTACAAAAACGGTACACTGTCTGATTGCTTTCTTTTTCATCTTGTGCCTCCCTCAGTACCTGCTGAAACTATTTTGCCGTAATATATCTGATATTTGTTACTTTATTATTGGTCACTTCAATCTGCAGTTTACTCTTTCCTTTTTTGTATGTGTAAACTCCAAATTTTCCTTTTACTTTTCCATATTTCTTAGTAACAGACTTATAAGTACTTCCGATACGGATGCCTTCCTTTGTAGCTACTTTGTTGTTTAAAAAAGTAATGCCGTTTACATATTCTGCACCCTTGCTGGATTTTGTATAAGTATAAAGGATAAAATTTTTATATTTATATGTTCTGTCCAGTCCTTTGTATGCGCAGCTTTTTTTTGCTTTCTTTGCAACTGGTTTACCAGCCTTCTTAATCAGGCTGGCTGCTTTGCCGTGCATAGAAACGGTTACGCCTTTGTACTTAAACTGATAACCCTTAGATGCTGCTGTTGATGTTGTTGTGATACATCCTGCTGCTAAAACAATAGCAAGACAAATTGCCATAAACTTTTCTGCTGTTCTTTTCATTGTGAACCTCCTTCAAAACTAATAACTTACAATTTTTCCATATTTATCCAATTCTTTCTGCTGTTCTTTTTTCATATCTTCATAAAACTGATATTTCTTCTGATAAACTTCAGAAAGTTTTGAATCACTTCTACGGTCAGGCACTTTATACTCTTCTGTCAGCACCTTTCCCAGATATTCTGATAATTTTTCGGCTCCATTCAAATTCATATGAAGACCACCATCATAAGTATCTGTTTCATAATCAATCCCTGTTTCTTCTAACAGTTCATAAAAATTAATATACGGTAACTGATATTTTTCTGCATATGCCACAACCTGCTCTTCATCCGACTCATACCATTCCGGTGCCAGACTTGGTGCTTTCATCAAAATGAGCTGAATCCCTTTTTCTTCGCAAAGTTTTCTCATCTTGTCCAGATATTGCATCGGAAGCTTGCCAAATGTTTCGCCTTCTTTGGAATCCTTCGCCAGATTATCATCCGGTTCCTCGATTTCCGTTGCCATATCCTCCGTATCGGCATCCACATCAGACCACGGGTCTTCAATATCTCCCCATGGGTCATCAATGTTCTCTTCTTCTTCCTTTTCCTTGCCGTCCCCAAGCAACCACTCTGTATCTGCCACATCTGACTGGCTGGCAGGAAGAACATCAATCCTCATATAATAACCATTATGTGTTACCTTACGGTTGTTCCAATAATAGGTAATATCATTTTTGGAAAGGTCCAGAATCCGACTGTGATACCGTAATATCGGGAATACATAATCCAGCGTTTTCTCTCCCTTACACATTGAAGTCTGAATCGCCTGATATTTTGTCTTCGACCACTTCATGCCATCTAATGTCATCCGGTTATACTCTTCCTTCTGTGGCTCGGCATGTGTCAGTGCCTGAATATTATAAATTACAACTTTTGGCGTTTCATATCGCAATGTATCTTCCAGCATATAATACGACTGCCATGTCAGCTGCTGGGCATTTCCCCTGATATAGCTTGTAATACCATAATTTTTCCAAAGATACATCGGGTCAATATTTTCATACACTTCACAGTCCCCGACCATAATAACATCATGGTCTGTTATTTCTTCGTAATATTCCGACGTGAAATTTCCTTCCAGAACATCATCAGCATATTTCGGACAAACTAATCTTTGAAGACCTGCAAAAATCAAAACTACTACGAATACAGACAGTACTGTGATTCCTATCTTTTTCCATCGTTTCATATTACTCCTCGTTTCTGTCAGTCATTAAAACTGGTTATAAATAAATTGCTGTGCATCAAATCCTACACCATAGGTTCCTAACAGTAATACGGCAAAAAACAGCATTACAAATATGGCATAACGGATTAAATATGGTTTTTTGGAAATTTTCTCGCGTACACTGCCCTGTCTTCCGAAAAGACTTACGAAAAACATCAGCAGAACGCCAACAGCAACAATGATATAATCCTGCATGCTTAATCCTAAGCCAAGCAGTTCCTGTTTTGTAATATCGTGAATATCAAACTTAACAACCATATTCAGATATTGACGCATCGTTACTCTTACACTTCCATAATTATCAAACAGACGGATACAGCACATCAAAGAAAATGTTCTGATAACCTGAAAAGCACGGTATCCCCACGTAGCCACCAGCTTTGGAAAACGTTCGTGAAATTTCTGATACAACGGTGCCAGTTCTTCGGATATCAGAATGATAATACCATTCGCCAGTCCCCAGACAACAAAATGCCATGCGGCACCATGCCAGATACCGGTTGCAAGCCATACCAGAATCGTTGAAATATATACGGCAACACGTCTGGCTGCCTGCATTCCAAAATGCTTCTTGCAAAATGTTGTAATTGACTTTAACGGTCTGCTCAGACTACAAGGGTAGAATACATAATCACGGAACCAGGTTCCCATTGTAATATGCCATCTTCTCCAGTATTCTGCAATGTTCTTGGAAAAGAATGGACGAATAAAGTTTTCTTCCAGATGGATACCCAGTACCTGCGCAATACCAATCGTAATATCGATACCACCGGTAAAATCTCCGTAAAGCTGTATCGCATAAAATAGCATTTCCAGAATAACAAAAGCACCGGTATAGTATTCCGGGTCTTCCGTCAGCATAACAACTGCAACACTCATTCTGTCAGCGATAACTAACTTTTTAAAATATCCCCACAATATTCGCTCGAGTCCGAAACGAACCTGTTTCCAGTCAAAATTATGTTTGCTGTACAAGGTCTTTGATAAATCACCATAACGGCTGATTGGTCCCTGCATTAACTGTGGAAAAAATGATACAAACAGTGTAAATCTGAAGAAATTAGTCTGCACTTCACATTTGTTCCAATATACATCAAGCAGATATCCCACTGCCTGAAAAGTGTAAAATGAAATACCCATCGGCAGAATCAAATCTGCATATGGCAGACTGTTTTTTCCTGCTGCATCCAATAGGACATTAACATTGTCAATGGCAAAATTAGTATATTTCAAAACTGCCAGAATGCCCAGATTCAGAAACAGGCATAATAACATCCAGTGTTTTTTCTTCTGATTAATTTTCTTTTTATATGCTTTCTTTTCTTCTCTGGTCGGCTTCGGGATTTTTCCCATCTTTACATCTTCTACATAAACATCCAGTTTCTTATCCAGTCCTCCCAGGATTCTTCCTGTTATGTACACACTAAAAGATGTTACCAGAATAAATACCGGATAAAAAGTTCCTGCTGAATAGTAAAACATAAAGTTTGCAGCCAGCAAAAGTATCCACTGAAACTTTTTCGGTATGATGTAATATACTAAAAACAGTACCAGAATAAAAGCAATAAACTCATATGATGTAAACAAAACCGGTCCTCCTATTTTTCCTATTCATCTAACAGGCGGGCTATCATTGCAACAAGACGGTCTACAGAATTGAAGTTTTCTGCAACAAAATCTCTTGCCGTAATGTCAACATCAAATTCTTCTCCTAATTCTGTTACCAGTGTAACTAAATCGAAAGAATCTAACACCTTGTCATCAACAAGTTTCTCTTCTGCCTCATAATCAATATCTGAATGAAGTTCCTCCAGAATATCTAATACTCCCTCTTTGATTTCTTCTAAATCCATATTGCTCTCCTTTTCACTTTGTTGTTTGTTTTTTTGTTTTTCTAATTTTGGCTTTATTCCTTTTTTCTGCCGTTTTTTGCTTTTTTATCTTACTTGCATTTCTTTGTTTTTATCCTGCACGCATTACTTGTTTTTGCTTTATCTTTCTAGTTTTTCTCACGTCTGCGACGGCTTTTCTTCTGCTCAAGATATAACTCCTGCATCTTTAGTCTGTCCATTTTTCCATTCGGTGTCAATGGCAGGCGTTCTAACTGCACAATGGCATTTGGAATCATATATCTTGGAAGTCTTTCTTTCAAGGCAACCGTTAACTCTTTTTTGTCCAGATTGCCTGTATAGAATAAGACAATTTTATTATTTTCTTTGATATGAATACAGCAGCAGGACGTAATATTATCCACTAAAGCCACATCTGCCTCGATTTCGCCCAGCTCAATTCTGTGTCCCATATGCTTAATCTGATAATCCTGCCGGGAAACAAAAACGAGTTCTCCGTCTTCATTCCACCTTCCCACATCTCCCGTATGATAGATACGCTCCGGATAGTTAGGATTTAATGGATTCTGTGTAAAGACTTCTTTTGTTTTCTCAGGATTATTATAATAACCATGTGTCAGACAGGTACCACGGATACAAATTTCACCCTCCTGACCATCTTCCACTTTTTTGCCTTCCTTGTCTAACAAAATAATTTCTGTATTTTTGAAAGGTTTGCCAACCGGAATCACTTCTTTTTCCTCAAAAAGACGTTCTGCATGATAATAGCAGCTCATTCCGGTTGCCTCTGTCGGTCCATATAAATTATAAAATTCTGCCTCCGGCAATGTTTTCTTCCACAAATTAAACTGTTTGATTGGGAAAACCTCGCTGCCAAAAGCAATCGTATGTAAATATTCTGGTGTTACCGTTTCAAATGTGCCGAATGCCGATATCATTGTCAGTGCTGAAACTACCCAGCAAATCGTATTGATTTTATGCTTGTTTAAGAAACGGACCAGTTCTACCGGCTGCATAAACAATTCTTTTGGAATCAGCCAGGTAGTCGCTCCATATTTCATTGTCGGATACACTTCTTTCATACAGGCATCTAAATATAATGGTGTCTGGTTTCCAAATATGGTATTCTCATCAAACTGTAAAACGTCCGACAGGCTTTCAATATAATCAATAACAGCTCTGTGGTAACCAACTACACCTTTTGGCACGCCCGTTGAGCCAGACGTAAATAATACATAAAGAGGGTCGGTATCTAACGCTGTTTCGCGAACCTGTTGCAGGCCTTTTTCGTCAATGTCGTATTCCAGACAGGACTCATAATTTAAGACAGTTCCCTGAAAATGCAGCTGGGCAGCCTTTTCCTGCATACCTGCATCACAAATCATATATTTTGCCTGTGTATTTTCCAGAATCAGTTCCATGCGTCGCTGTGGCATTTCCTCATCAATCGGTACATAAAAACAACCGGCATAAATCACTCCGAAAAAAGCTGTTAAGGTATACGGCGATTTCTTCATGTAAATAATAACCGGTTCTTTTTGTGCGCCTTCCTGAATCAGACGGCTTCCCACTTTTTTACAGCAGTCTAAAAACTCACGAAAGCTCAGTGCTGTTTCTTCATCTGCAAACGCAATTTTGTCTGGAACTCTTGTTACTGTCTGCTCCAGATATTCTAAAACATTTGTCTGCGTCATTTCCTTATCTCCCCTTTCTTCTGTTCTTTTTTATAACAAAACTCCTGTCAGGCATCCACACAAAATACCTATGATGGCACCACCTATCACGTCCTTTGGAAAATGTACGCCACTGACAACCCGGCAGGCTGCCAAAAGGCAACCCATCAGGCATACCAGTACGCCGGCATACGGCTGATACCAGCACAGCGAACTTCCTATTACAAAAATCGAAAAAACGTGACGGCTTGGGAATGACTTCCCTTTTGTTTCCTTTGGAATCAACGGAGTAAAACCATACACTTCATACGGACGTTTTGCATCATACAAATTACGGAACAGGCTGACCAGCACAAATGATATACCGGGTACCAGAATCAGTACAGCCAGTCCTCTCCACTGTTTTCCAAACAATTGGGCAAACAATTCTGCAAAATACACAAGAGCTGTTACAACTGTCATCAGTTTCCCGATAACGAGAATCCCCTGCACACCGTTTGGAATTGCTGCAATCTGTCGAAATATCTTTTCATAGGATTCTTTCGTCATACTCTCTTACTCCTCTGTGACATTTTCCTCTGTTTTTGTTACATTGAGGCATAATTCTTCTAACTGCTTGTCATCTACAACATTTGGAGCATCTGTCATTAAGCAGGAAGCATCTTTTACTTTCGGGAATGCGATAACATCACGGATGCTGTCCTCTTTTGCCATCAGCATAATCAGACGGTCAAGTCCATAGGCAAGTCCGGCATGAGGTGGCACACCATATTTAAATGCGTCCAAAAGGAAACCAAACTGTTCCTGTGCTTTTTCCTTCGTAAAGCCAAGTGCCTCAAACATTGTTTCCTGCACATCATTCTGGTGGATACGGATAGAGCCACCACCCAGTTCTGTACCATTTAATACGATATCATATGCTCTGGCACGTACTTTTTCCGGATGTGTTGCCAGCAGTGGAATATCTTCTTCCATCGGCATTGTAAACGGATGGTGCATAGCAACATATCTGCCCTGCTCTTCCGAATATTCAAACTCAGGGAACTCTGTTACCCAGAGGAATTTATAGTCATTTTTGTCCAATAAATCCAGATTGCGTGCAATTTCCAGACGAAGATTACCAAGTACGTCATAAACTACTTTGTTCTTATCTGCTGCAAAGAGCAACAAATCGCCCGGCTTTCCTTCCATTGCATCAACCAGATTCTTTAACTCTTCTTCTGTCATAAACTTGGCAAACGAAGACTTATATGTGCCATCTTCATTAATGGCAAGATAAGCAAGTCCTTTCGCACCAAAATCCTTTGCAAATTTTACTAACGCATCTATTTTTTTACGAGGCATATTGCCCTGTCCTTCTGCATTGATACCACGGACAGAACCACCGGCTTCCAAAGCACCGGTAAAGACACCAAATCCACAATCTTTTACAACTTCCGATACATCATGTAGTTCCATTCCAAAACGCAAATCCGGCTTGTCAGAACCAAAACGGTCCATCGCTTCCTGCCAGGTCATTCTCTGGATTGGCAATGTAATATCGACATCCAGAATTTCCTTGAACAGTTTCTGAAGCAGACGCTCATTGACGTCCATAACATCTTCCTCGTCAACAAAAGAAAGTTCCATATCTACCTGTGTAAACTCCGGCTGTCTGTCGGCACGAAGGTCCTCATCACGGAAACATCTTGCAATCTGGAAATAACGGTCATAACCGGAACACATCAACAGCTGCTTAAATAACTGTGGCGACTGTGGCAATGCATAGAAATTGCCCGGGTGTACACGGCTTGGTACCAGATAATCCCTTGCACCTTCCGGTGTGCTTTTTGTCAGCATTGGTGTTTCAATCTCAAGAAAACCTTCCTCTGCCAGAAACTGACGGATTAATGTTGCCACACGGCTTCTCATAATCAGGTTTTTCTGCAAATCAGGGCGACGTAAATCCAGATAACGGTATTTTAAGCGAAGTTCTTCCTTCGTCTTGCTGTCTGCCTCAATTGGAAATGGTGGTGTTTCTGATTCAGAAAGTACACGGATACTTTCTGCACGCACCTCAATGGCACCGGTTTCCAAATTTTCATTTACGGCACCGGAACGCTTTGTCACTTTTCCTGTTACGGCAATTACAAATTCACTTCTTAACTTCTCAGCCTTTGCAAAGCCCTCCTGGCTGATTTCGCCATCTTCAAATATAATCTGTAAAATACCGGAACGGTCACGCATATCTACAAAGATAATGCCACCTTTGTTTCTCTGCTTCTGCACCCATCCCATTACTGTTACAGTTTCTCCTATATTTTTTTCACTCAGTTCAGCACATCTGCATGTACGTTTGAGTCCTTTCATTGATTCTGCCATGTTATCCTCCATTCTGCCTCGACTAATCTATCGTATTGCGATGCATAAATTACGCAAATTATATGATACAACGAATTTTCGCTGAGGGCAAGGGCATTTGCACTTGCCACAGCAAAAATTATAATTCTCTGATTTCCTTTGTAAATACAGAAAGCGCCTCTTTCTGCTCCTTACAGGTTATTTTTTTCATCTGCTCCATTCCCATCTTGAAAACACAATTGTGTGCCACACGCTGAAATGCCAGAAAAATTTTCATATCATAATCTGTCACTTCGTCAATCATAATCTCCAATGCTGTTTTGGGGTCAAATGCATTCCGGTAACTCCGGTTTGACGTCAGTGCAATAAACACATCACAAACACGCAATATTCTTGCCATCCACGGAATTTTTTCCCCACGCAGGTTATCCGGATATCCAGAGCCATCATAATTTTCGTGATGATGGTATACGGCATCTGCTATCGCCAAATCATATCCGGCGTCCATAATCATTTCATAACTTTGCGCCGTGTGCTGTCTGACATATTTCATCTGCTCAACCATCAGGCCGTCTTCTGCATAAATATATTTTGTCAGTTTTAGTTTTCCAATATCGTGAAGTACACCCGCCGTAGCAATCTGCTTACAGAAATCTTCTGACTCTCCCAGTTCTTTCGCTATCAGTATCGCCAGATTGCTCACTTCAACTCCGTGACACATCTCTTCACAAACAGTCTCCCTGATATGAAGAGGAATATCTTCTGCATTTTCTAATTCTTGCGTGTACTCTTCCATCTGTCTACCTCTCTGCTACAAAAATTCCCTTTTTCCGTTCTATCATTTCATCTATTCTACTAATGTAGTCTGTTATGCTTTTTACATTTTCTACCCTGCTTACTATTTTTTTGTCAGGATGATACCTTTTAGTCGATGCACCTGCTCCGACTGCCACGATAGTCTGCATTTCTTCCATAATCAGGATATTATATAAACATTCTTTTCCTTCTCTGGAAAATCCGATATTTTCCTGCCCGGAACTTCCAAAATGACCTGCCGAATTTTTCTGCCGATACATATAATACGGCTGGTATCCTTCCTGCTTTGCAAACTCCTGTGCCATAATAAGCATCTGCTCCATTCTCTCACAGCGAATTTTTTCTTCCTGCACATAATCTCCTGCCTGTTCCAGCACACTTCTTAACCGGGATGCTCTTTTTACTACAAGCGAATGTACGGTCAGGCTGTCCGGATTTAATTGTCTGATTTGCTGTAATGTATCAGAAAAATCTTCTAACGTTTCTCCTGGAAGACCGGCAATCAAATCCATATTAATATTGGTAAATCCCAGTTCCTTCGCCATTTGAAACGCTTCTTTCGTTTCTGTTACTGTATGCTTCCGGCCTATCAGGTCCAGTGTTTTTTGCTGCATCGTCTGTGGATTGACCGAAATGCGCTCCACACCGTGACGGCGCAGAACTTCCAGTTTTTCTCTGGTAATGCTGTCCGGCCTGCCGGCCTCTACCGTAAATTCATACCCGTCATCTACCGGAAAACACGTTCTCACGCAGGCAAGCAGCTCATCCAACTGCTCTGCCGTCAAAGCTGTCGGCGTGCCTCCTCCTATATAAATACTCGTCAATTTATGTCCACGACACTCTTTTGCTACAGAAACAATCTCTTTTTTGAGAGCCTGCAGATATTGCCCTGCCAGATGCCCGAACTGTTCAAACGGATAGGATGGAAACGAGCAGTACAAACAGGTTGTCGGACAAAATGGTATGCCGATATAAAGGCTGTATCCATTGTCAAAATCAATATCTTTTAACAATTCTGCTTCTTTCTGTGCAACCGACAGACATAAATGCCTTTTTTCATCCGTGCAGCAGTACCACTGCTTTAACGACTCCTCCACCTGCCTGCCCGTTTTTCCCTGCAATAGTTCATTCATTGGAATCTTCGTCGGACGAACACCTGTCATCGTTCCCCAGTCCGGTATTTTGCGGACGATTCCTGCCGGCAAATCTTTCTCCGGTATCTCGCATAACATATGGAACAATAATCGTTTCAACTCATTTTTGTAATATGTGCGATATGGATGTGCTGACTTATCTTTATGTCTGTGCCAGTCATCTTCGCCCGATACCGTCACACTCTTTGAAAGGCATATACTGCCACAAAGAACCAGAATAGAAATCTCTTTCTTCTTAAAAACAATACCAATAGCAAACTGACCATCTTCTGCTTTTTCTTCTGCTTTCGCATCGCTTTTTTTGCCTGCTGCTTCACCGTTTTGCTTTTCGATGGCACGCAGCAAACCGGCATCTGTGTCTATTTCTTCTTCCGTTTCCACGCAGACAGTGCTTTTCTGCCACGGAAAGAAACTGTTGACCAGAGCCTGCAGTTCATAATCAAAATCACGTTCCGATAAAACTATAGTTATCATAAATCCTCTTCCCTTTACTCAACTGCAAACGGATTAAATTTCTTTTCATTTTCTATGGATGTCATCATACCGTGTCCCGGATAAACAGAAACGGCATTCGGCAGCACAAACAATTTTTCCCGGATAGAACGAATCAGCGTACTCATACTGCCTGTTGGAAAGTCTGTTCTTCCAACCGACTCCTGAAATAAGGTATCTCCGGAAAATAAAATACCTGCCTTTGGAAAATAGTAAGACATTCCTCCACAGGTATGTCCCGGTGTCAGAATACACCGTACCGTCTGCCCTAATAATGTTATCTCTTCTCCGTCTTCCAGCCACTCATCTGCCTCTAAAGAAACAGGTGTCTGCATTTGTACTGACAGGTTTATCGCCGGGTTTTCCAACACTTCTTTTTCTGCCTTTGCTGCATAAACCGGTGCCTGACAATGCTGCTTGATTTCCTGCACTGCCGTAATATGGTCAAAATGCCCATGTGTCAGCAAAATCGCTTTTACATCCAGATTTTTCTTATCAATATATTCCTGAATTTTGCCTGCTTCATCTCCCGGATCAACCAAAACACACTCTTTGCTTTCTTCTTTATATAAAAAATAACAGTTTGTCTGTACGGGACCTACTACGAGAAAATCGCATTTTATTCTTTCCATCTTAACCTCTTTTCTGCAATCATTTTTCTCTCTGACTGCCTTTTGCCATAAGTATATTTTTACACTATGGCACTCTTTTTATTGTTGCATGTATTCCTCGCAACTTTATCTGTTATGACTGCGTTCTCTGGATATCCTTCACACTTTCAACCTGACGCAGTTTCTTAATCAAATCATTTAATGCATCGACGCCCCTTACGGCAAAGCCAATATTAATTGTGGCAATTCCCTGCTTGCTGGTACGGCTGTTTACCGATTTGACATCAACTTTGTTTTCTGTAAATACTTTTGTCAAATCCAGCAGCACGCCCAAACGGTCATATGCATAAATAATGATTTCTGTATCGTATAATTCGTCCTCTTTTCCATCAGAAGTCGTCTGCCACTCAGCTTCGATAATACGGTTTCTGTCGCTTTCCGAAAGATTCATCATATTCACACAGTCCGTCCGGTGGATGGACACGCCACGTCCTCTTGTGACAAAACCGATAATTTCATCTCCCGGAACAGGACTGCAGCATTTTGAAAAACGAACCGAAACATCATCAATACCGGCTACCACAATACCTTTTTTAGACTTAACGGCTGCCATCTTCGGTGCAGCAGCCCCCTGTGTCTGATTCTTATTCTTAACTGCTTCCAGAATATCCTTGTCTGTGGTATAAGTAGGATTCTGTTTCCGGTATGCATCCTGCAATTTATTTACAACCTGACCTTCTTTCAGGCCTCCGTGTCCAATCGCAGCAAGTACGGAATCCCAGTCACGGAAACCATACTTTTTCATACAGGCTGCCGTATATTCCGGTTTTAACAGTTCAGTAAGGGCAACGCCCTGTGCTTTACAATAGTTTGTTAACAGTTCTTTTCCACGAATAATATTTTCTTCCTTAAATTCCGAACGGAACCACTGGTTGATTTTATTTTTTGCCTGTGTACTCTTAACAATAGATAACCAGTCACGGCTCGGTCCTCTGGAATTTTGGGATGTGATAATCTCAATCCGGTCACCATTCTGAATCTGATAATCAATATTAACCAGATTGCCATTGACTCTGGCACCTACCATCTTATTACCTACTGCACTATGAACAGCATAAGCAAAATCAATCGGCGTAGAGCCTGCCGGCAGGTTTTTCACATCTCCATCCTTCGTAAAGCAGTAAACGTGGTCAGAAAACAAATCCAAATCGCTCTTTAACAGACTTAAAAACTCTTTGTTATCTGACATATCTCTCTGCCACTCAAGAATACGGCGCAGCCATGCCAGTTTTTCTTCCTCGCTGTCAGATGTATTCTGTCCATACTGGTTTTCTTTGTATTTCCAATGGGCAGCGATACCATATTCAGCAGTACGATGCATTTCATAAGTCCGTATCTGGATTTCAAACGGCTGTCCGTGTGGTCCAATCAGTGTTGTATGCAATGACTGGTAATTATTTGGTTTCGGCATAGCAATATAGTCTTTAAAACGTCCCGGAATCGGCTTGTAGATTTCGTGAATAACGCCCAGTGCCGTATAACAGTCACGCTCATTTTCCACAATAATACGAATGGCAAACAAATCATAAATCTGCTCTAATTTTTTGTTTTGCGTTACCATTTTTTTGTATATACTAAAGTAATGTTTTGCACGTCCGTCTATGGTTGCCTCAATACCGGCTGCCTCAATGTGATGGCGCACTTCTCCTACAATCTCCCGGATAAATTCTTCCCGGTGTACCTTGCCTTCATCCAGACTCTTTAACAGACTTTGATACATCTCCGGCTCTAAATACTTAAATGCCAAATCATCCAATTCGACTTTAATTTTAGAAATTCCCAGTCTGTCGGCAATTGGTGCGTAGATGTCCATTGTTTCTCTTGATTTTTCTTTCTGTTTTTCCGGCGTCTGATACTGCATCGTTCTCTGGTTATGCAGACGGTCAGCCAGTTTAATCAGGATAACACGGATATCTTTTGCCATTGCAAGAAACATCTTACGAAGATTTTCAGCCTGCACTTCTACTTTGTCAGCAACATAGTTTAACTGCGTCAGTTTTGTAACGCCGTCTACCAGCAAAGCAACTTCGTCACCGAACTCGGCAGCAATTTCCTCGCTTGTCATAACCGTGTCTTCTACTACATCATGCAGCATACCGGCAACAATCGTTTCTTTATCCAGTTCTAACTCTGCCAGAATTATACATACACATACCGGATGAATAATATACGGCTCTCCTGACTTGCGAAACTGTCCCTCATGTGCCTTATAGGCTATCTTATATGCCTTTTCAATCAAATGCACATCATCAGACGGATGGTATTTTTTTACCATATTAATCAGTTTGTCATATAATACCTGCGGGTCCGTAAAGTCCTCCGGTATCGTACTTGTCGCTAATTCTCCGTTGTCAATTTTAACATCCACTTTTTCTTCCATAAGCAAGCCTCCATCCTGTGCCGTGTTTTTATCCAGATGATAATGTCTTCCACCCCATTATCCTGTATAAGTATATGTCCACGCTGCTTTAATCTGCTGCAGCACGGTAGAAAACTTCCATTCTTTTTCTGAACGGGCAATGCTGTTTGGGTCATTAATCAGCATTTTCCCTTTATCCGTCAGTCCACGAATCACAATAAAATGCCCTGTCTGCGTGAAATCTCCCGGTTTCATACTGCAAATCACCGGCTGTCCGGCCTTTAATTTTTCTTTTATTACTTCCTTATTGACAGCGATTTTTTCTGCGTCCAGTCCTAACTTCTGCGCTCCTGTTAGCATCATATCCCAGGAAGTGCCGGAGTCTTTTGTATAATAATTATGCTCTATCGAAAAATCTGCCACATCTGCCGGCGTCATATCCGTCTTTTTGGTCAGACCGGTATATACCATAGAAATACAGGTTGGTCCACAACCATTAATGGCAAGAATATTGTCACTGTACCGTACATATCCCCAGCGTTCATCCCACTGCTGGAATAACGGAATTTCTTCCTCTGTTTCCTCTTCGGTAATCGTACCCGATACCGTTTCGTCATCAATATGTTTTGGATAATTGCTGACAAACGAAAGTGTTTCTTCATTGTGAATAAGAAGCCGAAGCACATCCTTCGGATACTGCTCTAAATTCATCAGAATGTCATCCACTTCCGGATAATCCTCCCTCATGGCATACAATTTTGTATAAATCTTTTCATAACCATCCGGAATATCGACCACAAACGGCGTGCTTTCCGGCTTTTTTTTCTGGCTGACAGTTGAAGAATCGCTGCCACCAACCGGATCTGTCATCTTTCCGATTCCATAAAAAATAAAGAAAACAATGACAATGCTCAAAAAAGCCACAACTGCACGGGCAATCATCACTTTTCTTCTGCGTTTACGCATCCGTATTCTCTTTCTCAAATAACGTCGATATTCTAATTCTTCTTCCGGTGTTCTGTTTTCCACGACCTTCTCCAATCCTGCATTTATTTTTTCATTTTTATTCACAATCCAAAGACATCAGTTCCCTCATCAGGTCATCAAATTCATCCGAAGTAATATTATCTTCCTCAAAATCTTCTGTGATAAGTTCTTCTAATTCATCCCATTCATATTTACTCTTTTTGATAGCAAAGAGTGCTAACTCTTTTTGATATTTCTCAAAATGTGTCATATTTTCCCTCCTAATCCTACCTTTTCATAATAATGCATTGCCGTTTTTTGGTCAACTGCTATCGTCTGCCTGTCTGAGGATTCTCCGTTTTTTCCAATTCAAGCAGAAAATCCACAATTTTCTTGGTAGAATTGCCATCTGTCCCATCCATAAAATAATCACAAAATGCCTGTAGTCTTTCGTCTGTTTCCGGTTGCTCCTGCAGCAGTTTTTTGGTTTCTTTTAGCAAATCTTCCCATTCCGAAACCTGAACGCCCGGTGCAAAAGAAGCAAAATCAAAATAGAAATCACGGGAAGAAATGTATTCTTCCAAATCAAACACATAAAATAACATCGGTATTTTCAGAAGTGCTGCTTCAAAAATACTGGAGCTGTAATCCGTTATCAGCAGTGATGTCACAAAAAGCAAATCATTAATATCCTCTTTGCCCGTCAAATCCAGCACACGGTTCTCATATTTCTCATCATAAGACCATTTTTCTTTCACAAACGGATGATTCTTGATAATCAGAACCGTATCCTCTGGCATTTGCTCCAAAAATGCATCTGCCAAAAAGCGTTCTGTCGGATAATATGCATTTTTGTTGCCACTATTCCGGAACGTCGGTGCAAATAAAACCACTTTCCTGTCTTTTAACTGAGGGTATGTCTGAAACAGCCGTTCACGGACATTTTCCTTGTAATCCTGCTCAAAAAAACGGTCCGTGCGTGGAACACCCAGTGGCAGCACCCGGCTCTCCGGAATCCCAAATGCCTCGCTATAAAAGGGCACCATCTGCTTTCCACTGACAAAAGCATACGAATAACTTCTGTGATTCCTTGTGCTCTGCTCTAAATGACCTTTTTTGGCAATACCGGATAATCCAAACATTTTAAACGCACCACAGGCATGCCATAACTGCACTAATTTCGTTTCTTTTCGCAATGTCAGCGCACCAATCTGTGGATAAAAATCTTCCAGAACAATCACTTTTGCACCAGCTGCCTTTTCCGCTATCTGTCTGATTTGTGAAAACGGAAGTTTGTCGATTGGCCGGCTGTCGATACAGTCCGTCCACACTGCCCGGCTTTTGATTATCTCTTTTCTTACAATTCCCAGATTTCCACCAGCTTCCATCTCTCTTTCAGACAGAAAGCAAAAGCCCTCCGGCTGTGCAATCTTTTTGCAGCTTTTCTCATACTGCTTCCGGAAATAATTGGTTTTCAGTTCGCGCAGACTGTAACCATATCCCGTCCTCTTTTTTACAATTCCCTGTGCGTGGTAAAAAATGCCTTTTTTTCCTTTGCAATCCACAGGAATATAAGCAGACTCTTTATATCCTTTGACTGCCAGCCATCCGTCAAACATCCATACCGGCAGCAAAACCGTATTCACTACATAGGCAAGTTTGCGAAAACTCCTTGCAAACCACGATTGCTTTTTTTGCTCCTTTCCAAAAAGAGCAGTCGGAACCGACAATGTTTCCGGCAAAGAATGCCATTTTCCTATTGCATCACAATATACAAACGACACTTCTACGCACTCTGCCTTACCCGCTTTAAACTGGTAAAATACATCAGGAAGACTGATGACCTGCTTTATCTCAAACAAAGTCTGTCCTTCCCCAAACGTACACTCTGCTTCTATCGGAAAACGTCTTTCATATTCTTCATAAACAAAAACACAAATGATACGCAGTTTTTGATTGGCAACCGGAAAAAGCACCGTTCCCTTTGCTTCTATCGCAAGTTCTTTTTTCTCATCATCTATTTCCTTTTTCGTAATAGTAAATGTATCCTGCATCTCTTTTCCCAACATAATTAGCGGCATTCCTTTCTTGTTGATAAAACATATAGTCTACTTTTGTAGAACATCAAACACACGCCTTGCAGCACTGCCATCCGGATTATCATATTGCATATTCAGGAAATTCTGTCTTCTATTGCTTTCTTCCTGACTCTGTCCGACTGCTTTGAGCAGTTCCTCTTCATTATGTGCTACAATTCCCGGAACTGTCGTTTCATAATCTCTATAGAATCCTCTGTCATACTCTTTTAAATCAAATGCATACAGCACAATCGGTTTATTCAGCAAAACATATTCTACAATCGTAGAAGAGTAGTCAGTCACCAGCAAATCGGAAATGAAAAACAAATCGGATATGTCCGGATACTCCGTTACATTATAGCAATATTCACATTCCTTAACCGTGTCAGATACATATTTGGGATGCAATTTCACCAGTATTACCCAGTCCTGTCCTAATTTTTCGTGTATTTTTTCAATTGGAAAATGCTGCGTTAATTCTGCATTTTCTTCTACGCTCTTTCGGAACGTCGGTGTATACAGAAGCAATTTCTTGCCTTTTAGCTGGGGATATTTCTTATAAAAACGCTCCACGCCGGACTGCCTGCTGCTACTGTCCGTATAAATGTCGGTAGCCGGGATTCCTGTCGCATAAATCCTTTCTTCCGGCACACAAAAAGCCTCTTCGTAATACGGGATTACTTTTTGGGAAGTAACAAAAAGATGCGTCAGTTTTTCATTGGCACGCACCACCTGTTTTCTGACTGCCTCGTTATTTTCCGTAGACAGACCGAACTTTTTAAAAGCACCTGCCCCGTGCCACAGCTGCACTATTTTTGTCTTTCCGGATGGTTTGCAATGTCCTAATGGCAACAAATTGTCATTTAAAAAAATGTATTCTGCCGTCGCCATATGAAATGGCATTATTACAAAAAAGCGAAAGGCACCTTTGATTTTATCTGTCTTCTTTTTGCCAGCAAACATATCCTGTTTGATAAAAAGACAAAAATGTGCTTTTGGCTCCTCCTGCCTGAATATTTTCTGCATTTCCAAAAGATTGCCATGCAATCCGCGATTGTGTCCGTTGTAAAGAATAATCTTTTTGTCCGACACCGGAAAGATTCTGCATATATTAAAAATAAAAGCAAATAAATAATATCCTATTTCTTTCAATCTCTTTCTCCCTGCCTGTTTTATTTTTTCTGTTTGCTTTTTTCTAACTGTCTTTTTCTTCTGTCTGTCTTTATTTTTCCTGTCTATTTTGTTTTCTTCTGTCTGTCTTTATTTTTTCCTGTCTATTTTGTTTTTCTTCTGTCTGCTTCATTTTTCTCCTGCTTTTCACTATAGCATATTTTACGTAATAAGTCACATAAATTGTAGCAAACTCATAGAATATAAAAACCAATCTGCAAAGAACGAAAGCCTGATTATCTATGAATCGCGTATCTGAAATTATTCATTTAAATTATGCCAGGCAAAGAAATCTGACAGGAAAAGGAATTGGGGTTGCCATTTTTGATACCGGCGTCGGATACCATCCCGACCTGTTTTCTGCTTCTTCTTCCGGTCTGGTAGAATTTATTGATACCCTGCACGGCAAAAAGCAATACTATGATGACAATGGGCACGGAACACATATTGCCGGTATTCTGGCAGGCAGCGGAAAAACCTGTCACGGGCTTTTTCAGGGAATTGCCCCCGGCTGCCACTATGTGATGATTAAAGTCTTAAATCAGCGTGGCGAAGGAAATACAGAAAATGTACTGGCAGGTATCGACTGGCTGTTGCAACATTACCGGGAATATCATATTCGGATTGTCAACATTTCTGTTGGCAGTATCCGTGGGAAAAAAATAGACGAATCTTCCCCTCTGGTGCAGGGTGTCAACCGGCTTTGGAGTGCCGGACTGACTGTATTTACGGCTGCCGGCAATCACGGGCCTCTGCCTTCTTCCATCGGTGCGCCGGGTATCAGCCGGAAAATTATTACTGTCGGTTCTTCGGATATTACAAGAAATCATACGGAAAAAGATTACTCCGGACGTGGTCCGACTTCCAACTGTATCAAAAAGCCCGATATCGTCGCCCCCGGTTCCCATATCGTTAGCTGCTATCCTATGAATCCTTATGATAAAAGACATCTGCCCCTTCTGCTGTCTGCAAAAGATACTCCGCTAATCTACAATAATGCTGCTTATCTTGCCCGTACCGGCACTTCTATGTCTACACCGGTTATTAGTGGCTGTGCAGCACTCCTTTTGGAGAAACATCCGGAGCTGACAAACAAGGAAGTAAAACTTCATCTTCGTAATACTGCCCTGAATCTTGGGTTTTCTCACGCAAGACAGGGCTGGGGACTGATTCAGTGCAACCGTCTGCTCTCCTGACAGCCATAACTTCTGTAGAAATAGCAGGATGCTTATCATATATAGTTCTTACACAAATAGCCTGAATATCGGTAGCATAACTTCCCCAGAAATAACTGAAATATCGGTTGTAATGCGTATCTCTCACGGAACTATCTGAATATCGGTTGTAATGCGTATCTCTCACGGAACTATCAAAGAGAAACGGTATAGAAAAAGAGGTCTTACCTTTTTACAATAAGATAGGTAAGACCTCTTTCTGGATTTACTTAATTCATTTTACTTAATTAGTTCTACTTTATAAGTTTTATTCAATTAGTTTTACTCAATTAATTTTGCTTAATTAATTTTGTAATTTTGCTTAATTAATTTTGCTTAATTATTTTCACCTATTATTTCATCTAATGTCTGAATGAATTTTCCAAATTCATTTTTGGATAACTGTGCATTTGCTCCCAGCATTTCGCCTTTTTTATGCATCTCTTCATTAATCAGGGAAGAGAAGATAATAACTGGCAAATCTTTTAACTGTGGGTCATTTCGTATCAGTTTCAGCAGTCTGTGACCATCCATCTGTGGCATTTCAATATCCGTAACAACACATGCTACTTTTTCACGGACATTGCCCTGCTCTTTATATTTCTGCAAAATCTCCCAAAGTTCCAGACCATTATTCGTCGGCATCAGATTTTTGTATCCTGCCTTATTTAAGCCATCAAAAATCAATGTGCTTAACAACTGGGAATCCTCTGCATAAATAATCGGAGCCATTGAAACTTTGCGCTTGCCCATTGCCTCTACTTCTGACAAATCAATTCCAACTTCCGGTGTAATATCAGCAACAATCTTTTCAAAGTCTAATAAGATAACAAGTTTGCCATCGATATTGATGATACCGGTTGCTACGCTGGAACCACCACTGTTGATAATGCTGTCCGGCTTAATAATAGCAGACCAGTTTACACGATGGATTCCAACAACCCCGTGTACATGAAATCCTGCATTCATACCGTTAAAATTCGTAACCAGGAACATATCCTCATTTGGATTGGTCCGTTCCGGCATACCAAGACATTTTGCCAGATTAATAACAGAAATCGTTTCACCACGGGTACTAAAAGCACCCTCTACATTTGGATGTGCATTTGGAACTGGTGTCAGTTCTGTATATACGATAATTTCACGTATCTTAGCCACATTAATTCCGTAATAATTGCCCCCTACCATAAACTCCAATATTTCCAGTTCATTTGTTCCACTCTCTAGTAATATATTTGTTTCCATACGCTCCTCCATTTTTATAAAAAAAACCTTTTCGTACTTCTAATCCACTACCTAATATTTTACTATAGTACCTCTTTATTTGCAAGAGCAAAAAGCCACGGCAAGCACAATGAAGTGCTGCCACGGCTTTTCTGTCAGCTGCTGTTGCAACCTGTTTTTTTATAACTATTTTCTCAATTCAAATCTGGATACCATCTCATCCATATTGACTGCCTGTGCAGATAACTCTTCACTGGTAGCAGAGAGTTCTTCTGATGTAGCTGAGTTTGCCTGTACTACTTCTGAAATTCTGTTGATACCTGCATCTGCCTCTTTCATAGCTTCTGACTGTCTTGCCGATGTCTGGCTTAACAATTTTGAAGTTTCTGCAATAGACTGAATGGATTTTACTACTTCTCCTAACACCTCAGATGTCTTCAAAGCAGCTTCATTACCATTATTTACTTCACTGATTGCGCTTTCAATCAGCTCTCTGGTATTGACTGCTGACTGCGCACTCTGCTCTGCCAAGTTACGAATCTGGTCTGCTACTACAGCAAAACCTTTTCCTGCTTCACCGGCTCTTGCTGCCTCAATAGCTGCATTCAGTGATAACAGATTAGTCTGACTTGCGATATCTTCAATTTCTCCAATGATATTTTCAATCTTCTGGGAAGTATCACTAATCTGGTCCATAGCTGTCATTAAGTTTGCCATCTCGCTACGGCTGGTTTCTGCCTGCATTGCACAATCTTTTGCTTTGTCATATGCCTTGTTTACTTCTTCATAACTATTCTCCAGACCAGTAGTAATCTCATCCATCGTAGCCTGCATCTCTTCTACGGAAGCTGCCTGGTCTGTAGCACCTTCTGCCATTGCCTGGGATGCTTCTGCTAAATCACCTGCACCTGCTGAAACCATATCTGCTGCATTATTAACATCCTTTAATGCTGCATCCATCTGACGGTTCATCGTTCTAATTGCCTGTAACAGGTCATTAAACTCACCTACATATTCATCTTCGCAGGAAGTATTAATATTGAAATTACCATTTGCCATATCACCCAGCAGCTGCACCAAATCCGCAATGATTAACTGCAACTTTGCTGTCGTATTGCCAACTACCCTTACCATATCGCCAACTTCATCATTGGCATCATTACTTGGGAATGGTGAAGATACATCACCCTTTGCGAACTCGTCCAGACGTCCTCCCAGTTCGTGCATAGGGTCTGCAATTCCTTTTGCAATGATTTTTCCAATACGGTTCGCTATAATACCTGCAACTGTAATAATCGCTACCGTCGCAATAATTAAAACAATTGCCAATATTTTCAGATTGCGCTGGTTCTTATCTCCCAATGTAACGTTGGTATCCATCAGTCCCTGCAATGCTGAATACGCTTCTTCATATGCAGGCGCCATCTTGTCTACTGCCATTTCCTGTGCCTGCTTACACAGCGCTACATCCTCTGTAGCTCCCAGTTCTATACACTTCTGGTCTATTGTCATATACTCTTCAATATCTTTGACAATATCATCATAGTTCTCCTGACCTGCTTTAGTAACAATAGATGTCTCTATGACATCCAGATATTTATATAATTCTTCTTTCTTTTCATCATGAGTAGTAACCATCTTGTCAATCATGGCCTGTTCCTCATAACCGATAGCACCACGGGTAGCACTTCGCACATCTGCCAGAGCAGCCATCGCATGTCCTATATCACCCTGTGGGAATGCATTATACTGAAGCACTCTGTTATACTGAAGTACCATAAAAATAATGGCTATTGTAGCAAAAACAGAAGCCACTGCCGTAAGTCCCATCGAGATAAGGAAACCTGATGTGATTCTCTTTTGAATACGCATTTCTTTAAGTTTTTTTTAGCATCCTTTTGTCCTCCTCCTTGTTTTCCCAATTACATTAGAAAATCAGATACTTATGCATATGTACCCCCACATATTCATATGCAAATATTAAATTTTTATGAACTCATTTATATTTTAAGATTTTATTCTGATGTTGTCAATGATTTATATAAGTAAATTTCGCTGTTATTTGAATCAATTTCGCAACAGACTTGCAAGGGGCATGTGACTTGCGAGGGGCATGTGATAAAAATAGATTTCCTACTGCAGCACGCTCTCGCTTGGAAACAGACACAGTGGTATAGCAGACTTGCAAGGGGCATGTGATAAAAATAGATTTCCTACTGCAGCACGCTCTCGCTTGGAAAAAAGCACAGTGGTGCGTAAGTTGACAAAATACGTCAACTAAGCACCAGTGCTTTTTTAACAGCTGCATTTTAGGAAATCTATTTTTATCACAGCCCATTTACAAGTTGGCTGCTGTACTGTTTTTAATCAGCTTTTACTGCCAGTCCTGGAGTTTACAATCTGGCTGCTCTGCTTTTTTTGATTAGTTTCTCTATATATTAACCCTAAGTTTACAAACTGGATACTCTACTGTTTTATGATTACCTTCTTCCATTAACCCTGAGTTTGCAAACCAATTACAGGTTTCCCCTAAGACAGTACACTTTTCGCCTTTTGCATAGAACCACTATCTGGATTGCCTGCCAGCAGAGCCTTTCTTTTCTATAAAAGGGGGCTTACAAACTCGCCAGTACTTGTATCCTGTTCTACAGGATACTATGTACTGCTGCGTAGTTTGCGCAGCGAGAGCGTCCCCTTGTTAGAAAAGAAAGGCTCTGCTGGCAGGGACCCCCCTATCACTATTCACTTGCGCAGTTTGCGCAGCGAAAGCGTCCCTTTGCTAGAAAAGGAAGGCTCTGCTGGCAGGGACACAAAAAAAAGAGAATGAAACCTGTCAATTATGCAGATTTCATTCTCTTTGCATTTGATGCCGGGAATACAATTAATTTTGTACTCAGATAATTTACTATGGATAAGATAATACACACGGTTACTTTTGCTTCCAGGCCTTCTACGCCAAATAACGGGCGATTCAGCCCCCATGCATATAACTGTGGCTGTGCAACCACTTCCAAAAATCCGGTAACACCTCTTGTCGTAATGAAGGAAATAACTTCTTTTTTCATTACCTTCCATTCAAAACAAGGACTTTGAAATACATATAATTTATTTGTAAGGAACGTAAATACCATCGTAATTGCCCACGACAATGTATTCGCTATAACCATTGGCACAAATGCAATCAAGAAAGAATACGTTACCCAGTTCATCACTACAGCAGATATTCCCACTGCCGTATACAGAATGAACTCTTTATGTTTCATAAAAAAACTATGCTTTTCAAACATATCGTTCTCCCTATCACTTTACCTAATGTAAAATCTAAGTAAACCTGTAACAAATGGTATTATACCGTTTTTTAGGGAAATTGCAAGATGTGATTTGCGTTTTCGGGAAATTTTAAGTTTTTTGAAAGATTTTAGTTTTCTTCTTTGTTCATATTGACAATTTCTTTGACGATTTCTTCAACATTTTGGTTATTTTGTCCCATTTCCCGTGTTGCAGTCAACTGACTTTCTTCCACACCTTCTGTCGCTTCTGGCCGGAATAACGTCTTAATCGTCATCAGAATCAGTTTGATATCTGTCCACAACGAATAATTGGCAATATAGAACAAATCCAGTTTCAATTTGTCATACGGTGTTGTATTGTACTTTCCGTATACCTGTGCATAACCGGTAAGCCCTGCCTTTATCCTGTTCCTAAATGGAAACTCCGGCATAGTTTTACAATATTCTTCTATAATTTCCGGTCTTTCCGGACGTGGGCCGACAAATGACATATCCCCTTTTACGATATTAAACAGCTGTGGCAATTCATCAATCCGGAATCTGCGAAGTATTCTGCCTACCTTTGTAATCCTGCTATCATTTTCTTTGGCTAACTGTGCCACACCGTCTTCTTCCGCATCGACTACCATACTGCGAAACTTATAAATATAAAATTTTTTTTCATTTTTTGTACATCTTATCTGCTTATAAAAGACAGGACCACCATCAGAAATTTTTATGGCAAGCGCCGTAAGCAGCATAACAGGTGATGTCAGAATCAAGAGAATGACTGACAGCAAAATATCTAACAGTCTTTTGCCAAAACGTTGCTCAAAGCTAAGCGTATATCCCCGAAGCAGCAAAAATGGTGTATCAAATACGTGGACACGTTCTGCCCCCATAAGAATAATGTCAGAAATCTTTGGGATGACATAAGCACGCACTTTGTTTGCATAACAATATTTTAAAATGTCATTTCTTTTGACTGCTGAAATATCTCCTATAATAACAGCCTGAAAATCCTTGATTCTTTCGGCTATTTTTTCTATGCCTTCATCAATATGCACGGCATCATAGATTGCATACTTATCACGTCTTGTTTCTACTTTATAAACCAAATCAGCTGCCGGACGCTCCCCATAAATCAGAAGCAGTCGCCACGGCTGGAATATTCGGTTGTATAATTTTATAACAATGCTGTTCCATATAGTAGAAATTACTATCTGACACCCCATTGCGACAAGCAGATAAAAAACTGTTACAAACCGGAATGCCAGAAGAGAAATAATGACATAGGCAATAACATTGGTAAGCATCAGGCTCAGATATTGCGACAGAAGTATTTCTATCCTGCGCATCTGCCCTATCTTCAAACTGCCATACATCGCCGAAAAGAAAAAAAAGATAAAAGCATACAACGCAATAACGACATAATTTCCTTTGCGATAAAAACTGACACCAAACATCATTTTGGAATAATAATGATACCAGATGTAGGCAAAGACTGCTGCCATAAAAAGCATATTCACTATAGATGCCAGAAAAAGCATCGTTTTTTTGTATTGGTCGTATTTCTGCATATTTCTATTCTACCTTATTTTTTGTCCTCGTGTTTCTCCATTAACTTGTCCAGTCCCTGATGTTTGATATTGGCAAGTGACTGGAAAATGTGCTCATTTGCCAGTTTTTCAGCTTTTTCTTCATCTTTGTTAATCACCGCATTCAAAATGGCTTTGTGCTCCATACTTGCAGTACGTGCCCTTTCCTGTGAAGAAAGTGTATTTTTACGGACACGCTCAACATAGTGATGATAATCCGACAAAATATGCTCTAAGATTTTACTGCCACATGCTTTATAAAGATATAAATGGAATCGGTTATCCAGTTCAAATATCTGCTCCCAGTGTTCTTTCTGGATGTGAAATTCACTTAAATAAATAATCTCTTCTAACTCATCAATCTGCTCTTTTGTGATATGTTCGCATGCCCATTTTGCACACAATCCCTCCAGATAGGAACGGATTACATAAATATCATAAATATCCTGTGCCGTAATGCCATTTACATAGGCTCCCTTGTTCGGGACAATGGTAACAAGACCTTCCAGTTCCAGCTGGCGCAGTGCCTCTCTGACCGGGGTTCTTGAAACGCCCAGTGCTTTACTGATGGCTGCTTCTTTTAATTCATCTTTTTCCTGATAATTTCCTGCTAAAATATCCTCACGGATTTTATTAAAAACTTTTCCTCGTAAAGAATACTTATCCATTTCTTCCTGTCCACCCGTATAATTTTTCATACAAAGCCTCATTTCTGTACAGACCTTTTTATTCCCTCTCTGTACATATATAATATAGTAATAAAAAGTGGTTCTGCCATTCCTTTTTCTGTTAATGGCACCATCTTTCATTTTATACACTCTGAAATTTTATGTCAACTACCGTTTGCCACGAATCATTCTTTACACGTTTGCCACGAATCATTCTTTGCTTTGTTTTTCTTGTTTCACTCCATATTTTGTGATAGTATATCTGTATTATTGGTATCTTTTATTGATACCCAGAAGATACAAGAACGGAGGCTTATTATGGCAAAAAAAGTCCAAAAGAAAACCCAGGAACAAAAATACCCCTTTTTTTATTTACTTCCCATTATTATGATTATTGCAGTGATTCCTGCCATCGTATATATGTACGCATACGACACGGGATTGGGACAGTTTGACTGGTATCAGGGGCCGATACAGACACTCGATTTCTTTTTGCACAGCAAAATGGTCTGGTTAATCATTACTTTTATTTTGATTCTGTTTTTATTATTATTTATGATTTTTTCAGCAGAAATCAATCCGATATGGACCAAAAACTTAATTCCACTTGCTGTTTACTGTGCACTGACGCTGATATCTGCCTTTTGTTCCATTAATAAGTCATATTCTTTTTCCGGCATTTATGAGCAGTTTGAGCCTGTCTGGATTTTGTTGGGATACGGTCTGATTGTATATTATTCTTTTTACAATCTGCATTCGGAAAAGGCAGTAAAGGGACTGATGCCGTGGTTCGTAGCCGGCGTCTGCCTTATGGCTGTTCTCGGTTTGTTACAGACATTTTCGCACGATTTTTTCCGTACCGACTTCGCCAAAAACTTTATTATGCCGGAAGTTTACAGAAAGCAGGATTTAACCTTTAAGTTTGAGGAAGGCAGGGCATATTTAACCTTATACAACCCAAACTATGTTGGTTTTTATGTAGCACTTGTCGTACCGGTTCTGGTTGCTTTGCTGTTCCATACAAAGAAAGTCTTATATCGTATCGGCTATGGCATCCTTACCATCGCTATGCTGCTGATTTTATTTGCATCGCAGTCGCGTGCCGGAATCATCGCCCTTGCTGTTTCCTTTGTCATTATGCTTTTGTGTATGCGAAATGTATTTTTTAAAAACTGGAAAATTACCATTACTGCACTTGTTGCCATTGTAGCTGTTTTTATCGGCATTAATCTGATGAATCACGGTATTTTGATTGACCGTATGAAAACGATGTTTTCTGCAGAAACAGAAACATATGCTTTGGAAAATATTGTCACAGATGACGACGTAACCATTACCTATAAAGGAAATACGGTTCATTTTGAAATGCCAAAAGACAGTGACAGCGAAGAAGCAATCGTGGTGACAGATGATGCTGGAAACGTAGTAGCACATACAGCAGATGCTTCCAAGCAGACGTATGCCATTACAGACAATCGTTTTCCTTTTACTTATGGCATCGTAGCTGCTTCCTCAGAAAACAGTTTTAACGGATTTCAGGTGACGATTGACGACAAAACCTGGTATTTTACCAACACGATGAAAACGAACGATTCTAAATATTATGTGAAAGCACTGGGCAATTCTCTATTCCGTTTAAAAGAGCAGAAAAGAGGGGACGGATTTTTAGACAAACATTATCATTTTGCAAATATGCGCGGCTATATCTGGGCACAGACCATACCACTGCTGAAAAAGTATTTCTTTGTTGGCTCCGGCCCTGATACGTTTACGATTGCTTTTCCAAATGATGACCTTGTCGGTATGTACAATTCCGGACACGACGGAGAAATCATTACCCGTCCGCACTGTATGTATCTGCAGATAGCCGTACAGACAGGTGTTCTTTCGCTGATTGCTTTTCTGACTTTCTTTGGCTGGTATATCATTTCCAGCCTGAAACTATATTGGAAAGCTGACTACAGCGAATTTCTTCCAAAAATCGGTATTGCCATACTTGCCAGCGTAATTGGATATCTTATTCTCGGCCTGACGAACGACTCTTGTATTACTGTTTCGCCAATCTTCTTTGCACTGGCCGGAATGGGACTGGGCATTAATTACCATCTAAAAAAAGAAGCACCACAGACGAAATAAGATGTCCTGCCAGGACAATAGCGATGGATTAAGGAATATAAAATAGAATTCGTACAGACAAAAATAAGACAAAATAATGCAGACAAAAAGCCTCAGGCGTACGGACCTGAGGCTTTCTGTCTGTTTGCGCTGACGGCAGGTGTCTGCACTCCCTTTCCGGGTACGGCCAGAAGATAGTACAAAACAGTCTGCGTCTTTGCAAGACAAAAGTAAGCACGGTATTGCACATTTACAATAACAATACTTACGATTACAAAATTATTTTATCATATCTTTTTCTTTTTTTCACTATAAAGTTATCCAAATAAATTTCGCCTAAAAATCAGCAAAACAGCCGAAAATCATTCCCGTATTCTTTTGCTGTCTTTCCCATTCTATGATATACTAATCAATGATACTATATGCTAGAAAAAAAGGGAATACACTATGAATCCAAATGAATTTTGTTTTATTATATGCAGCAATAACGAAACATACCTGTCGGAATGTCTTCTTTATCTCAACCAGTTAAATGTTCCGGCAGGTTATTCAACTGATGTCATTACCATCGGACAGGCTTCCAGCCTTGCTGCAGGCTATCAGGCCGGAATGAAGGCCAGCAATGCAAAATATAAAATTTATCTCCATCAGGATGTATTTATTCTCAACCGTAACTTTCTTTCTGATACCTTGCATCTGTTTGAAAAAAATCCAGATATTGGTATGCTGGGAATGGTCGGCACAAAAAAACTTCCCAAAAGTGGGATTATGTGGGATACAAAGCAACGTGTCGGAGCATTGCGCAGCTGCAGTTTAAATACGGTTGATGACTTTTTTGATATTCCGGTTCTGCCAGAATCTGATTATGAAACCGTTGAAGCAATCGACGGTCTTCTTATGATGACACAATATGACATTGACTGGCGTGAAGATTTGTTTACCGGATGGGATTTTTATGACGTATCCCAGTCCTTTGAATTTCGCCGTCAGGGATATCGGGTAGCCGTTCCTTACCAGGAAACTCCGTGGGTACTTCATGACTGTGGTTTTCTGAATTTATCGGCTTATGATACGTCACGCGACATCTTTTTGAAAGAATACGCTGCCGAATTGTGATTTTGCGTTGTCTTCTGACAACCCCTGTTCTATATTTCTTTTTTGAAAGGAGTTACTGATATGCATAACAGCAGAATATATTTAGAACAACTGCTGCAGGAAAAACAATACGATACGGCTTCCCGTTATGTTCTGCAAAACATAGAGGCGCATCAGACTGAAGAATATTTTGTGCTGCTTTATATCCTTTTTCAAATTCGTATGAGCGAACATAAGGCCGGTATGACAGACATTTTTTCTACATTAAACACACCGGATATTGATACGCTGCTTTTGCATTATACAAATATCAAGTTCTGCCTGCGCCGTTTTGAATATGACTTTCCAGAAGACTCCAAACAAGAGGCTTTTACTTACTTTCTGGATTTTACTGTTTCGCCTTATGCTCTCTTTCATATTGCAAAATTTGCCTGCGTTGATATGCTTTCCGTCCTACAGGCGTTGGAAACGGCCTACCGTGCCGCCGGAAAAGAGGATTTTGCAGCAACACTGAAACAATTGCAGGGCGAATTATCGCCGGCTGTCTAAAATTGATTTTGTGAATCCATACAGAAAGGAACATAACATATGAAAATTTTATTTCCAAACTGGAAAAATTTTGGTTTTGAAGATATTACAGAAGCATTGACACAGCTGGGACATACGGTAGTTTCCTATAATGATATGCCGAAAAACTACCGGAAAGACCCACGGTTTGTATCTGTGCTGAAGAACTATATTCATTCTGAAAAAATTGATTTGATGCTGACTTCCAACTACTTTCCTGTCGTATCGGATGCCTGTCAGGATGCAGACATCCCTTATGTTTCCTGGTGCTATGACAGTCCGTTGATTTTGACTTATTCTAAAACGGTTTTTCATCCATGCAACTACATTTTTATTTTTGACTCGCAGATGGTACTGGACTTACGCGCACTTGGTGTCGAACACGTTTATTATATGCCTATGGCAGTGAATGCGAAACGACTTGCCGGAATGCAGGCAACTGCCGAGCAAAAAAAGATATTAGACGCAGATGTTTCTTTTGTCGGTTCTCTCTATACGGAAAAACATACGCTGTATGACCGTATGACAGAACTGGATGAACACACAAAGGGATATTTAGAGGGTATTATGAAAGCCCAGCAGCTAATCTATGGTGCTTCTGTGCTGGAAGATGCCCTGACACCGGATATTATTGATAAAATGTATGCTGTTATGCCTGTTCAGATTGCACCGGACGATTTGCAGGATTACCGTTATATTTATGCCAATTATTTTTTGTGCAGAAAAATTACACAGACAGAACGTACGGAACTGCTGTCACTCATTAGCCAGGCAATGCCACATATGAATACCGGCAGCCAGAGAAAAGTATCTCCTTTCAAGTTGTATACGATAGAGGAAACGCCTTTTCTTCCTCTTGTGCAAAATATGGGAACGGTTCATTATCTGCGTGAAATGCCACTTGTCTTCCAAAACAGCAAGATTAACTTAAATATTACCCTGCGCAGTATTAAAAATGGTATTCCGTTACGTGCAATGGATATTATGGGAGCCGGTGGTTTCCTGCTGACGAATTACCAGAATGACTTTAATTATCATTTTGAAGACGGCGTCGATTATGTCAGTTTTGCCAGCCAGGATGATATGCTTGACAAAATCGAATATTATCTCGGCCACGAAAAAGAACGCTGCGAAATTGCGCAAAACGGTTGCAACAAAGTTCGCAGCGAACATACTTATGAAAAGAGATTACAGGAAATGTTATCGATTGTCGAAGAAGACCTCTCTGGTGCACACTAAGTCAAAAATAACCTTCCTGATATACACTCATTATTCCTATGCATTAATCATTCCTATACACTATTTATTCATATACACTAATTTCAATTCCATATTCTCCGAAGATGTCTGTATACGTTGCTTCCTCATCCGAAGCGACGTATATTTTTTGCAATTCATTCATCCCTTCTAGTACATCCAGTTTCATTCCCACGATTCCCTGAGGCAGTTTTAATTTCTGAACAGATGTCCCATAAAACGCCCTGTCACCGATACTATTTACTTTTTGTGGAATTTCTAAATAAGAAATTTCGCTGCATCCCCAGAATGCTTCTGCTGGAATCAGTGTTACCGTATCTGGAATGCTGATTTTGCTCAAACTGGTGCAATTTGTAAACATACTTTCTCCCAGCACGGCTAAACCATTCTCCATCCTGCATTCTGCTAACGCAACACAATCCGTAAAAATACCATTTCCAATACTTTGCAGACTTTTGGGCAAATTGATGGATTTTAGTGCTTCACATGCACGAAATGCGCCATTTCCCAAAACTTTCAGTTTTTCCGGTAACTGTATTTCCTGCAGCATACTGCATTCGGCAAAAGTTTCTTCTCCGATATTTGTCACACTTTTACTCAATTTCACTTTTGACAACATGGCACAGGCATAAAATGCGTTTTTTTCTATTTTCCTGACCTGTGCTCCCAAAACCACTTCACACAGGTAGGAATCCGACTCAAACGCAGATTCGCCTATTTTCGTCACGTTATACTCTTCTTTCTGATAAGAGATTTTATCTGGTATCGTTGCTTTTTTTAACTCCAAATCGAAATATCCGGTAACGGTTGCCTCTTTTTTGTCAGAATCAATCTGATATAAGATGCCATCGCCCGTTAGCACGCCAGAGGTTGTCGTTTCCTCTGCCAGCACAATTTTCTCTGTCTGTTTCGTTTTATCTTCCTGCTTTGCTTTTTTTGTCTGGTTAGAACAGCCTGCACATACAATTCCTGCAACTGCCACACAAAGCAAAAGAAGAAGCAGATTTTTTCTTTTTTGTATTCTTTTTTGCATTCTCTTTTCCATAGTTCCTCCTTTTGCAGAGTTTCTCAAAACAGCGTCTTTCTGTCTGACTTATTTTATCATATAAGAAAGGGGAATGCCAATGCATTCCCCTTAAAAACATTATGATGCTGTAATTTATTCCGTTGCAATTATTCTGCTGTAACTTCTGGGAATTTAACAGTACCCAGTCCTTCAAAATTACTGCTCCATTCTTTTGTCTTAGAATTTCCAATCTTACGGATATATACCTGCTGGTTATCCTGCAATGTAATTGTTGTTTCTTTTTCTGTGATTTCATTCGTAGTTGTATTCTTTTTACCTGGAAGTACAGTCTTTAATGTAGTCACACTTGCTGCCGGTGCAGCTGCACCATTCTCTACAATAACAATCTGATAAGTATCTGCTGTTGTATTAGTAAACTTGATACCTGTATATTTCTTTGTCTTTGCATTCAACACATAAGAAACTGTAATGTCTTTTGCAGAAGCAGATGCTCCTACATAGTTTGCTGAAATGTCATAAGCAAGACGTGCACTGTCTGATTTGTTTGCTGTAGAGTTTGTACTCTTAGCCAGTGTTTCAGCCGGCATATTAAATGCGAATTGACATACTTTTGATTCCGGTTTTGTTTTTGTTGCTGCTGTGCGTACTTCTAATGTTGCTGAAGTTAATGAACCTACCAGAGTTGAAATATCTGTAATATTTAATTTGGTAACTGCTGTTGTGCTTGCAGCTGTCCATGCATTCAGTTTAGAAGCTGTTGCAACACGATACTCTGTTCCCTTTGGAAGAGTAAACTGATGTTTATTATAATCTGCTGAAACTTTTGGTGCATTTGCCCGTTTGCCAATCACTACCTTTGATTCAACACCAGGGAATGTACCAACAACATATGCATTAATAGCTTTACCCTCTGCGTCTACCATATCCGTAGCTGTTGCAGAACTTGCTGCTGCACTAAGTGTCTGTGTCGTACTTGCTGCAAGACGGAAATATAAAGTAGCACCACTTGCCTGGTAAATCGAAAGGTCTGTTGCTGAATATGTATTCCATCCACTGTAGGTTGTCCGGTACTGGATTGTCTTTCCTGCGATTGCAACCGGATTTTTCTTATCCGTTGTATTAAACAATGTCACATCTGCGCCAACCGGTTCAAACTTAGCAGAAACTTTTGTCAGAACAGCAGGAATCTTAATTACAAGTGGTGTTGTATTCTTGTCACCTTTTAACTGAATGTAATTATCCTTTACTCTGTTTAACTTCGATAAGTCAATGACTAAGCCTGACTTATAATCAAAGGTGTCCCAACTGGTTGCAGACATTACTTTACTTGTAACATATTTTCCGTCTGCACCTTTTTTCTTAACGTTCTTTACTGTAGCTACGGCATAAGAAACTTCTAAATCTTTTATCGTACCGGATTCTGCAATCTTCAGCTGCTGCTTATCATAATCGATAGTAACATCTTTTGTCAGAATAGATGCTGCTGACGCATCTGCTGAACTGATGCCCACCTGAAGAAATGCTGCTGTTGCGAAAAGGAATGCCCCACGCAATAATTTCGTTACTACTTTCATAAAAAAAACTCCTTGTTATGTTATCGAATTACTCCTTGCAATTCTTTGCTGAATAAAATAATTCTCCATAATAAATATCGGATATTTCCCAGAAAAACTTTACACTTTTTTCAGAAAATATCCGATATCTTTTGTTGCTTTTATATCAACCACTATATTATAGCATTAACCAACCGTTACTTTTACAATCTGGTATCCGGTTCCTGAAGTATGCTGATATGCATTATGGCGAATGACAAAATATACTACTGTTCCGGCAGGTGTTCCTTTTGCTGCCGTAATCTTGTAAGATGTTTTATCCTTCTGCAATGCCATCGATACTTTCTTCTGTGCAGCTGTTAAGGTTGTTGAAACGCTTACTACATTAGAAGAAGAGAAAATAATGTCATCTGCTTCTGCCATACGTAGGACAGCCGTGCTGTCTGTGCAGCTTCTGTCTGTCTGGTATAATGTCTTTTCCTCTGTAATCACACCATATGACGTTGCTGTTGTTGCTGCCGGCATTTTTACTTCTGCGATTCCGGCTGTATTCGTCAAGGTAACTCCACTGGAAGCTGCTAACGAAATCGCTTTTACCGGATTTCCAATAATCAGCTTAAAGTTAATCTTTTTACTGTTTCGGTTGCAATAGAATGGAACCGTAACAGTCAGTGTTTTGTTTGTTTTTACCTTGAATGCATCCAGAATATTAGATGCCGTCTTAATCGTAAATTTGTTTAAAGTCGTTGTATCTCTTGTAACTGTAATATAATCTTTGTATTTTGTTGGAACAACTGCTTCATAATTCGTTCCGTCTAACTCACACGCTGCCAGCGTATTAATTTTGCTTGTCTTCTTGCCTGTTGTACCTGCAACATATACAGAAGTGCTGCCACCCTGTGGCATTACTGTTGAAACATACTGTGTGATTGTTGTATCGGTACAATTTTTTGCTTTCTGTGCTGTATCATATAACTTCACGGCACTAGGGGCTGTTGCTCCTACCGTTACTTTTGTTACGGCATAATCATCTACATCTGTAGAATAACATTTTCCACCCTTCGGATAATACAATACCCATACATATACGGTTCCCTTGGTCAGAGGTGTTACCGTAACTTTTGTACCACTTAATTTTGTCTTGACAATCTGGGCTGCTGCTGCATCCGGATTCTCTATTTTTCCATCTGACGTTAATGTTGGTTTTACATTCTTTGTTGTTGCTGCTACCACATAATTTCCATAATATGCGCTACGCAGCATATTCTTGTACGGTTTCCACGAAAGTACCTTATCTACTGAGAAGTAATATGTTCTGGCACCGTAAACATAAGTCACGCCATCTTTTTTGTACTTGCCACCATTTATGTACATATTCGCTCCGCTGGTACCAGGTCCTGTTGTCTTGGCAGAATCCACATAGATTTTACGGGAACCTGTCTGGGAAAGCACACGTCTTAATCTCTTAACAGCTCTTGTTACATCATCTGCTGCCTTTGACTGTTTTGCTGCTTTTGCTGCCAGTACTTCTTTTTGCAGCCATGCATATAACGTATCTCCGCCAAAATCTGACAGGGATGCTTTTGTAATGCCTGCTGCTTCTGTCAACAATTCATCTAACTGCTCCGTATCACTCTCAGAAGCCATAATAGCCTTGATACAAGCATTTCCTGATGTTTTATAGGAATCATTCCAGCTGCCACCATATAAGTAATAGCTCTGACCTGCTGATGCTTTGCAGGAAGTTCTTCCTTCAAAACAATATAATGCAGAAGAACCGGAAGCACCAAGTGTTACAACAACACTGAAATATTGTCCTGTCTTTAATGCTACCGTTTTGCTCAAATCTACAATATGATATCCACCACTTGTAATTGCAGGAATGGAATTTGTTGCTGCCAATGTACCATCCGATGGATTTACCATTTTGGTATCACTGGTATAAATCTGAATCGTTCCATTCTTAATCGCACTGCTCAAATAAATACCAACACTCTTTAATGTGTCATCTTTGCGTGCCTTGAAAACATTTGCTGTTGCATTTACCTGTAAGAAGCCATTAGAACCTGTTGCATCATACTGGTAAATATCACCATAATCTGCTGAATCTGCTGCCTGTAATGCATATACGGCATCTATGGATGCATCATAATAGGATAACCAGAAATAGCCACTATTTCCCCAGCTTGCACCCCAACTGTTGCGCACGAGCCATGCACCTGGTTTAGAAGGCTGTCCTGCTGCTCCGGTAAAGTTTGTTACTGCAAAATTATCATCATATCCTACAATACAAACACCGTGGTTCGTTCCTCTGGAAGTCTGGTAAAATGCCATTCCTTTTGGTGCACTTGTTCCACTGTATCCTTCATCAACACTTAAATAAGAACATCCTGCTGCTCCGTAGGTATCTACTAAATTCTTAACAGCTGCAATGGAATTTGCTGCATCATTCGTAATATCGTATGAAACTGTGTAGGAATCGTGCAGTGTAACGATAGAATCATAACGGTCTGCCTCGGATACACCTCCCATCGTGTTACTATATGGAACATTCTCCTCTAATTCCATTCCTGAACCTCTTGCAAGATAAGCGGTTGCCTGATAGTAGTTTCCTCCGGTATAGGCAGACTTTGCTGTCGTTCTTTTGACACCGTCTGTCTTTTTCGTCGGGTCTGTTGACAGGGTAGAATAGGTATTATGAGCAAACCATCCCATATGTCTTTCTGACAAATCCAGTTCATCTGCTGATGTAGAAACAGAATCACATGTGTTTTTGGTTAAAATGTTTGCCTCCAATGCTGCTGTTGCTGCAAAAGCCCAGCACAGTCCCCAGTTTCCCTGGTTTCTGACAGTACCCATTTTGCTCTGGTTTGAAGCAGAAGAAGATGCCGAAACATCGCCAGCTGCTTCCTGTACTTCCTGACTGGTAACACCGGATACATCCTCGGCCTCTTCCTGTAAATCTACTGTCTTTCCACTCTGATCAACAAAGGAAATGGCCTGCTGTCCGTAGGAAGATGAACTTCCTGTTTTTAATGTGATATAATCCATTTTCTTTAAAGCAGAACTTTCCGGCACTGCTGCCACTTTGTTATCTGCTTTCTGTCTGTTGGCATCCGGAATGAAAACCGGTGCGCTGCCCGCTGCCACAGTTGCTGCTTTTGTACTTGCCATACCAGACGGCATCATACTGACTACGACTGCTATCGCCAGACCTGCCGACAGTATACTGCGTCCCCTTTTTCTGCAGGTATTATACTGCTTCTTTTTCATAAAATCCCTCCTTGAAAGAAATGTTGTCATTCCTTGACAACGAAAATGTATGATACGCTTCATTCACACATAAAATCAAAAAAGACTATCCCTTACGAATAGCCTGTTTCCTGCTTTATAAGTGCAACTGGCTACCATATTAAAGGTCCTGTAGTTTTGCGTCACATCTTTTCAGATGCTTTGCCTATAGAATAATCTTACTCCTAAATAAAATATTTTTCAAGACTATACAACGCTTAATTTTGTGACACTTTTATGTCAGCTTTTAGTCAAAGACATATGTCATATCCAGTCCATTTTCCTTTGCAAGAACATACTGACGCTTCTGCCCTGACAACAATTCTGCTGCTGCCTTCTGCGCTGCTTCCGGCACAATAAAATATATAATGTCATCATCCATATTTGCGATTTCATCCGATGTTACAACCGGTTTTCCTTCAAATTCCCCTGTAACTTTTCTGTCTATCATACCAACATATTCCCAGTCCGGACAATAATCCTGTATGACATGAATCAATTGCAAACTCTGTGAAGTCACTCCCCACAACGCATATCTGACACGCCCGTCTTTTTGTTCTTTTAACTGCAAAATGTCATTTACGAAACTCTGGTTGTAAAACGCTTTTGTTCTACTTTCGTAGAACTCGCGCACTTCACAAATTTCTTTGTATTCATCATACGTTTTCCTTATTTGTCGGATAAACATATTCAGAACCATTTGTTTTTCTTTTTCATATTCTGCCGGTGCCGGATTCCAATCAATCTGGTTAAACTGTTCCGGTGTATATAATGGCAGATAACGGTCCAGAAAAGAAAATCTCTGGTCAAACCGGTTGGACACCAGAACTACAGGAATACCCATTGCCATACAAGGCGTTGCTGCGTGCAGACGGGAAGTAACAACAAGTGTCGCCTCATCCCGGTAACGCTCCAGCTGTCTGACACCATTCTGATAAAACAATTCATATTCTTCTCTTGTCATTACATCACCGTCACCGTCGTGACAGAAAAGTGGCTGGTGACTGACAAACTCGCCTGCCTCTAGCAGTTCTTCCGGAATATACGGTTTTACGCTTTCCGGAATGTCTACGAAAAACACTTTTCTGGCAGAAGGTGTCGTTTTTCTTTTTGGCAACACTGCCGTTACACAACCGGACAAATAGGCACGGATACCGTGCTTGCGCATATTTTTCAGGGTTTCTTCATCACGGCAGCCTACCGGCTCGAATTGTCGTAAATTTGCTGTAATCTCGTCGCTTAACACACGGGAATGAAGATGAAAACTCGTAAAGACCGGAATAATTTTTTCCGATAACGGAAGTGTTCCGTACGGACGTCCTGACTGATTCCATACCATATTAAAGCAGTTAAATGGCAGCACAACATATTCTCCATCGTAGTTTTTCGCCTGATATCTGCTTACTTCAACCAGTTCTTCCTCCGGTATCCCCATCTGCCTGTAAATATATTTCATGGCATACGTCTGAATCGGGTCCCCTAAGTTCGGTTTGTTCTTATTTCCTTTTTTTACCGGTCTGTCGGCATATGTAACAATTCCATATTTTAACATTGTTTCCTCCCTGTCCGATGATTCTAATCTGCTGCTGTTAACGCTTTTACCAATGCTTCCTTTAGCGAAACATATACCGTGTTTGCAAAGGCATCTCTGTCTGTTTTTTCATATCCCTGCGCAATGGCCTGCAGACATTGTTTTACTATCTTTTCTGCATCAAATGCATCTGTTGCAAAGAAACGCTCCGGATAGCTAATCGTTTCTCCCCACAGTCTGCATTTATCATTCCATACGATTCCAACAGAGGGAATCCCCAAAGAATAACTGATAATATTTGCATGCAGACGGCCTGCAATCACTCCCTGAAAATTCGATATGGTTTCTACCAGTTCTTCGTTCTTTTCCGGTACTTTGATTACCATTTTGTCTATTTCTTCTTCCCGGCCCATATATTTCATCAGGTTTCTCGCAAACTTCATATCAGATGACCAGCCGTTTGTGAAAATTTTCCATTTCTTTCCTTCTTTTTCTAACTGTGTAATAATCCCACTCCAAAGAGCAAAAATTTTTTCTCTTTCAATATCAATACCGTTTGATTCAAAGATTCCTTCCCGAATCACTCCCAGTCCAATCACGTCGGAATCTTTTTTGCTTTTTCGGAAAACCGTGCCTGTCCAGACAGTAGGGTCTGCTACTTTTTTTGTTACGATAGCCGGATTTTCCATATAGCAGTCACGCAATGTATCATAATCATCTCTTACGGTAATGCTTTTTACGCAGGAACGGTTAATTGCTTTCTTTAACTGCATACATTTTGGATTGGAAGCGTCATATCCTTCCACACCGACTGCATTAAATAAAACCGGTATATTATGGGCATCGGCAATTTCCGTTATTTTATCAATATACTCATAAAATTCCTGATACTTATATTTGATAATGCCCCCTCCCACAAAAATCAGGACATCATAGTCCGGTATGCTGTCATAAGCATCTTCCATCATATCCAGAGAGTCAATCTGGCATACTATGCCACACTCTTTTGTAATCTTTTCTGTCAGGTATCGGGTGCAGTCTGCAATAACACCGTCCCCGAGATTTGTATTTTTTTCTAATCCTAATAATAAAATTTTTTTCATACTCATTTTCTCCTCCTGCCGGAATTTTGATACGGCCTGCTGGTTTTTAATCATTCTCTGTTTTTCTGACCGTCTGCTGGTTGGATTCATTCTCCGGTCTTCTGACGTCTGCTAGTTTTCAAAACTGTCTACCGTGCGTTTCATTCCGGTTTTTAAGTCCACCTGTGCGCGCCATCCTAATGCTTCCAGTCTGCTAAGATTTAACTTTGTCCTTCCCATCTTGCTGTATCCTAAACTCTGCTCTCTCGGAATGTCAAATACTACCTTGATATTTTTTTCCGGGTAAATACCGGCAAGCATTCCGGCTACATCCCGAATCATATATTCTTCACTTTCATTGGCTACATTATAGCTTTCGCCACTCTGTCCGTGCAGCAATATTGTAAAAAGCCCACTGACAGCATCGGTCAGATAACAAAAGGCACGTACTGCCGAGCCGTCACTTTTCAGCACAATATCCTGCCCGTGTACGGCATTGGAAATAAAATCTGCCATCACCCTGCCATCTCCTTCTATCTCCATACCCGGACCATACGAATGTGCTATTCTTGCATTCACATAAGGCACGCCATATTGATATTCATAACTTTTTAAAAGGACTTCTGCCATTCGTTTGCTCTCCGGATAACAGGAACGGATTTCCTCTGTTGACATAATTCCCATATCGCTTTCGCAAATTGTTTCTATGCCCTCTGTCTTTCCGTAAATCTCTCTTGTAGAAGTATACAGGACTCTTTTCACCTGGCTTTTTCTTGCAAACTCTAACACCGACATCGTTCCTAATGTGTTGGCACGGATAATACCAACCGGGTCAGATAAAATGTATTTCGGACTGGCATTGCCTGCAGCGTGAATAATATAATCCATCTTTTCATCGATTTGAATTTCCTCGCAGACATCCTGAATCACATAATGAAAATAAGATTTTTCTTCCAATCCGGCAAACTTTTCATGTGCCCGTTCACTACTTCTGACCAGTGCATAAATTTCAACAGAAAAGTGACAATGCTCATTTAAGTAAGAAAGGAAATATACCATATATGCTGCCAGCATACCACGTGCTCCGGTAACAAGTACTTTTGCATTTTTTAGCTGATTCCAGTCCATCTTCCTTTCGTAAATATCTTTCATATCTTCTAAAACAATTTTGCTGTCATACCGTAACATTTATCTGCTCCTTCTTTTCTTACTCCTGCTTTCATTCATCTTGCTATTCGTTCTCGTTATATCATTACTTTTTACTCATTATTCCTGCTATTTTTTCTCGCTATATTACTATATTTTACCCATTATTCCTGATATCCATAAATTTGTGCATTTTCTCTTGCATCCAGCAAAGCCCTCATCGTATAAAAATCATCCGGTGTCGTTATTTTGATATTTTCCTGTGGTCCTTCCACGAGATACAATTGTTTTCCATAATGCTGCATCATCGTACAGGTATCGATAAAGTCCGTGATGCCATCCTGCAATGCTTTCTGATGAACAGAAAACACTTCATCCAGCCAGAAACTCTGCGGTGCCCTTGCCAGACGGGAAGCTGCCCTGCTCGGCACATAATCAATCGCCCCATCTTCCGAAACAACTAAAACCGTTTCTTTTACGGTTACACTGGTAATGGCTGAACCGTGACTTTTCACGGATGCAATATTTTCACTGATTACTTTTTTGTTAATCAGCGGTCTGACACCGTCGTGAATCAGCACAATGCTTTTTTCGCCTGCTGCCACTTCCTTTGCAGCCAGAAGTCCCTGATAAATAGAGCCTTGTCCCGTGCTGCCTCCCGGTACGACTGTTTTCACTTTCTTCAAATTATATTTGCTAATCAAATCCTGCAGATATTCCATCCATTCTTTGACGCAGGCGATAACAATGGCATCAATTTCCGTATGATATTCAAACAATTCCAGTGTATGAATAATAATCGGCTTTCCGTGTATTTCCAGAAACTGTTTTGGTTTCGCCTCTTTACTATTCATTCTGCTGCCAACGCCACCTGCAAAAATTACAGCAATATTCATATGTTCTCCCTTCTAAGAGCGTTTATGCTCCTGTCTGATTTTTGTAATACGCCTGGAAAGAATGCGTTGTCCGTTGCTCTTTTTCCGACGGCAGTTCCATATAGTCACCATATAATGCCGTTAAATAATAATCATATCCAGACATAATTTTATAGGTTTCCCCTTCAAAAGATGCTTCTAATGCGCTCTCATAGACATCCCGTTTCATAATGTCTTTTTCTGCGTGTTTACTTAATATATATCCAATATTTTCTGTTTCATCATATGGATACTTCTCCATCATTTCGATAATCTGGTCAATCAGTGTTTTTCTTTTTTCAATTTCATTTTCGTCTGCATCAGCATATACAATATAGCTTTCGATTAACTGGTTATTGCGCTTTCGTATCTCATCATAGAAAGGCATCACATCCGTCTGCTGATACGGCAGGCCAAAAATCGGAAAAAGGTCAACCGACACGCCACTTGTAATCAGAAATGGATATTCCCAGTTTTTCATAATTGTCCGGGTATCTTCCACACGGCTGAAGAAGTAAGGATAACTTTCCTGATGCTGGTATACGGATATCGGCTGGTAAATCTCATCATCCTTCAATATTTCCATTAATTTAATATAATCCGGATACGGCATATTGATATCAATGTCATCATCCCACGGAATATATCCTTTGTGCCGGATAGCCCCCAGTAATGTGCCTGCTCCCAGAAAATAACGGATTCCATTCTCATCGCATACTTTTTTGATGTGGTCTAAAATCCCTAACTGTGTCTTGCGCACTTGTTCTCTGGTCATCTCCTGTAATCCCTCTGACCAGTTTCCGTCATTTAATACGTGTTCCACATCATAAAAATCTGCTGTTTTTAATATATGAACCCCTTCCTGATATCCCATTTTTTCTAACTGCGTACACATCTCCGGATAATACTTTGACGCAATCAGGATAACGGCATCCTCACGGAATGGTTGCAGATACTCTGCCGGAAAATAAGCTCTGATATATTCTTTTTCAAGCCTCTTATACTGCTCCGGCGCAAAATGTCTTGGAAGCAGAATGTCAATCATATCATTATTATCTTCTACTTTTTTCTTATCGTTATCAACATAAGCTGCTATCTGATAGCCTTTCTGTTCCAGGTAATGCTTTGTTCCATACGAAGATGTGTTTAACCCAAACAGCACAATCTTTTTATTTTCTAACACACCTTTTTCTACAAATTCATCTAATTTATCATATAAATATCTGCTTAAATTTTCTATCTGCATTCCGTTTCCTCCCTTTTGCTTTTCTTTATTTCGGTTTCTTTTAGTTACTTATATTTTTTATTTTTCCTCATTTTGTTAACTCCGTTTCGCCTATTCGGTCATCCTGTTATTTCACTGATTTTTGCAAATAATGTTTCACAGCCGTCTGGTTTTTTAGAAGAAAACATCTTCTTTCGCGACTCTTTTCTTCGCGTTGCCGCACTATCTTCCTGCAACACCTTTTTCGTACACATCATCAGTTCGTCCATATTTTCTGCCTGCACTTCCGGCATATATTCCGTAAATGAAAAATACCCCTCCCTAGTATTGGAAGCATATTCTGCAAAATCATACCAGAACGCAACAACCGGTCTGTCAAGCAGCATAAAATCGGAGTAGACCGAAGAATAATCTGTCGTCAGGATATCTGCTTTTTCCAAAAATGCATACGGGTCCATATCTGCCTGAAGATTTATGATGTTGCTATAAGTAATATCAGAAAATACCTGTTGCAATTTTGATTTCGGGTGTAACTTCATTACAAATAAAATCTGATTTTCCTGCAAAAATGTATTAAATACTGCTAAGTCCATTGTATCGAAAAACTTTGTTTCCGATTCCCGAAAGGTCGGCATATACAAATCCACAACGCCACCTGTTTCTTTCCAGCGTACAATCTGCCCCAATACCTTTTTTTCATCTTCCCTGTAAAGATTCTGTATCGATGCCCCCAGAATGAAATCATTCCGTGGATAGCCTGCTTCTATCACATGATTTTGTGGTACCTGAAATGCCCTTGCAAAAATTTCACACATCATAGGCGAAGTTGCCAGAATATAGTGACTTGGCTTTTCATCAGACAGCCTTCTTGGAAATGTCAGAAAACGTTCCCATAGATTTTCCGGATGCCTTACCTTGTCATGCAGATTATCGTGGTTGATTTTTTTATTGCCGACACCATGCCAGAGATTTACTTTAACGGCTCCCCCACTCTGCCAGAAGTTAATATCTTTGGAATAATTATCAAAAAGATAAACCTTGCCTCTTAATGCAAACCAGATACCCTTCAGAGAATGATAATAATATGCCTCATATCCGTTGTCACAAAGCAATGTTACAATTTCCCTGTTATGGCTAATCCAGACAGGCCGGATACCGGTTTTTTCCCGGTGCTGGCTCATATACAAATAAAAATATTTCGGGTTATCTGCAAACCGTCTGCCAAAAGTACTTCCAAACAGCCATATTTTTTTATTTCTGGGAAATAAAAAAGATAACCAATAAACAGGTAATAATAATAACTGACTCCAGTATTTCCATTTATTGATTATCTTTGTTATCATATTTTTCTCCTCCATGAGTCATATCGGAATCCGATATGTTGTTCTTATTTTTCCTTAAATAAGATGACTGCCTCGCAGTCGGCATTTCTATTCTATCATTGATTGTAATAAAGTGACGGTATTGTAGTCAACAGCAGTATTTCTACCACTTATAAACTTTTGTCTTTCTCTCCATCAAATCCATATTTGCAATTTTCGGGTCATCATAGTAAGAATCATTCTTAACATGTGTCGTGGAAACTTCCTCAAATACTGCACCCGTTCTGGATGTAAATGCATGTTTCTCGCCACGAAGCACCGTCTGGATATCACCAGGCTTCATTTCTATGGTCTTGCCGTCGATTTCAACTTCCAAATCACCATACAGTAATTGGAATGTTTCTTCCTTTACTTTGTGGGCATGCACCGGATGCTTCTGTCCCGGAAGAACAGCAATCAGTTTCTTACAATATTCACGGTTTACAATACTGATAATCACAGCACCATACTGTCTGAAATGCTTCATTCCATAATGATGTGACAATTCAGCTTCAAACTCATCACCCAGATAAATATTTGCCTCGTAAAGCATACCTTTCACATCGTGAATGACACTTCTTGCCAGATTGGTATCCGTAACCGGTCTTTTCTCACGCAATTCCTCATTTGCCTGATAATCCCTGCTGGCAATTACGCCATCATAAAATTCGCCACTCGTCATCTGACGGTCATGGTTTGGCATCGCAAAGAAAACATCAGCAGTAGTCAGTTCCTGTCCTTCTTTTACATCATGTTTTAAATATACGCCACGCATCAGGGAATTTAAAGAGTCAATTTCTTCCTGACTGATATAACGCTCGGTTTCCTTTTTCATCGTACAGATTTCTTTTGCATCCAGCGCAGCTTTTACCCACTTTTCTGCCTGGGAAGGATTCATAGAATATGCATTCAGTGAAATCGTTTCTGTCGGCAGACCAACGTGACGTTCTAATATCTTTGCCCCTTTTGCAATTGCCATCATCGGAATAACGTTGTCATCCGGGTCTTCATGTCCGGAATAACCAATGGTAATATTCGGATAACGTCTTTTTAACTTGTCAATAAAGTCCAGCTGTAACCGTTCCATCGGTGCCGGATATTCTGCTACACAATGCATCAATGCAAATTCACATTTTCTATGTGTAAAATAATTATATATTTTGTCTATGTCAGAAATCGTCTTGCCACCCACAGAAATAATCACGGGCTTATGCGTTGCAGCAATCTTTTCCAGCAAAGGCCAGTCCAGCGAACTGCAGCTTGCCACTTTGATAATATCGAGTCCCTGGTCCATACACCAATCTACACCATCTTCGTCAAATGGAGTACTCATAGCAATCATGCCTTCTTCACGAATCGCATCAACCAGTTCACTAAACTGCTCATATGTCAGCCGTGTACTTTCAAATCTCGGAATATGTTTTACATCTTCACGTCCCTTATAATCCGGATGAATAAACGTATCTAAATTGCGATACTGTAATTTTACGGCTGCCTTGATATTATATCTTCTGGCAATTTTTCCCATCTCATGAATAATATCTTTTCCGTGCTCTACACTTCCCTGATGGCTGTTTGCCATTTCAAATATAAATAAATCATCAAATATTTTACTCATAACCCATTCCTCCATGAAATTTCAAAAAACAATCGCTCCTATGCTGTTTTTTGCTCCCTGTCAGGCTCCTGCCTTCTTTTACCAGAGAGATTTTCTATCTAAAATCTATATTATATATCGGCATTTCCTATCAAAATATTATAAAAAAGGACAAAATTTGAACAGAGTAGATTCTCTGTGCAGATTTTGCCCTTTCCGGGTTTCAAATATAATTATTCTTAAAAATCAGTCAAACAAATCATACAGCCGTTCCAGACTCAGCATTTTATCATCTACATAATAGTCAGCATTTGGTTTTCCAAACTTTAGTTCATGATATTTTACGCCCCATTTTTGCATCTGGCTTTCCGTGATTTTGCTCCAGTCCTTTCCTGTTACATAACCACGTGCCGTAAAGAGAACAATCTTATTGCCGTAATCATACAAACGGTTAACAATACGAATCATACGCTCATTCGGCTCTGACAGGGCATAGTCTAAGTCCTTCTGAATCTTGGCAACTACACCGTCAATATCAAAGACAAATGTTTTATTTCCGTGCGAAATTTTAAGATATTCTTCTGCCTTTAAAAATTCTTCTTCCGTATCAATATCAAAATTGTCCTGCATTTCATATCCGGCAATTTTCTTTCCAGACATAGAATGTTCTTTTGTAATCACTGCAGCACGCACCACATCAATGCAGGCATTCTGGTAATACACCTTCGGCAACTGCTGCCGTGGCATATTATAACATTCCGGAATGTCCGTCATAATCGGAGTCAGCATTCCCTCTTCGTCCTGATGCCACATCTTATATGCGATTTCTTTGGCCGGTGCGATGCAACGCATAGAATCCACATCCGGGTGTGTATTCATATAAGCAACCATTTTTTCAATATCTTCAATGCGCCGTATCGGATAGGTAGGCCGAAGCTGCACTACCAGTTCCGGTACATAACCTTCCTCTTTTTCCAGATAGGAAAGGGCATGTTCAAATACATCAATATCCAGTGCCGTATCCGTTGCATACTCTGCCGGACGAATAAATGGTGTTTCTGCGCCATATTCCCGGGCAATTGCTGCATACTCCTCGCTATCCGTGCTGACAATCACACGGTCAATACATTTTGCCTGCAGGGCATGCTCAATGGAATAGGCAAGCATCGGTTTACCATCTATCAGTCGGATATTTTTATCTTTTACACTTTTAGAACCACTTCGTGCAGGTATCACTGCAAGTACTTCTCCCATATAAAACCTCCACTCTTCTCATATTAAATGCTATCTTTTCTGTTTTAATGCTGACTATGCTTACGCTGACAATTCTAGTGCCTGCAGTTCAAATACTGACAATTCTTATATTCTCAATACTGACACCGGCAGTTTTTTCCTACTCTGCCAGACTTTCTGCTATACTCTTTTCCTGCATTCCGTGTATCCTTGCACCACTGGAAGCATTCATCAGCGTCACACCGGAAACATTCTGTATTCTGTTTTCAATCCACTTCCGGTACATATCTAATGTCCTGCTTGTCGATATCATCTTACCATCAACGCCCTCTACCCGACGAAGCGACTTAGTATCCACAACTTTTCTGTCTACACCGGCAGCGTGAGAACGTTCTCCCGGATATCCCAAATCCAGACCTACACAGATAATCTTGCTGCATCCCAACCGAATGCCCATATCCAGTGCAAATGTAGCAACAGAACCGCCAGTCTGATACAGACAGTTCCCCTGCTCTTTTGCCATTTCCTCAGCTAAATCAAAATCTTCCTGAAAGGCAATATAACGCTCGCCTTTATATCGTTCTACTACTGTAGAAGCAACCGTGGAAAGGTAAATCAACGGGATTCCCGTATCTTCTATTCCATCTATCTGCCACTTTGTTCTCTCTAATCCATCTATCATAACCAGATAGTCCGGTCTTACTCCCTGTCCTATCAGTTTTTTAGCTGCCTTTCCCACACAGACAATTTTCACACCCTCTTTTGCCTGTATTTCTTTTAACTGCCCGATATTGTTATCCAGAGAAGGACCTGCTGCCACCAGAACCATCGTTTTCCCGGAAAATTCCGTACCAAGCGTGTCTACATTTTTATCATTCTTTTTTATATTTTTTGCAAAATTATCTTCTAACAGCGCCCCCAGATTTTTTATGGACTGACTGGATACCCAATAATTTTCCAGGGATTCCCGTAATTTGTCTTCGGCAATCGTTTTTATGGATGGATACCACAGCACACAGGCCATATCATCCTTTATCCTGCTCAGCCATTTTCCATAATCTGCTGCCTCTTTGCAATATACAACCGTTACCTTTTCCTCTGACAAAATACCGGATAAATCACGGTACATAAAGGCAATTCTTAACTGTTCCAAATCATGCTCGATTACCGTGAGTTTTCTGCAGGAAAGCATTTTTGACATCGTTTCAATATGGTAACCCAGTCCAAATCCAATGACCAGATATTCTGAACAGGCAGCTGTTACATTTTCACCGGCAAAGCACAATGCCTCCTGCCACGGATTTACAGAAGAATGTAACTGTACATTTCCTCTGTCTGTCGCCACACGAAGCAAAGCATCACCTGTCATTGCCCACGAAAATGCATATTCCCTGTCATGGCTTTCTTTGGCATTTTTTAACACCTGATACAATGTTCCATCCTTCTTTTCAAGCAATGCCATATTACTTTCCCAATAACTTTTTGGTTCTCCGGAAGAATTTTCCAAAAGGCAATTCTGAATTTCATATAATGCCCCCAGCAACTGCTGCTCATAAAGGTCTGCCAGTTGGACTTCGTCACCTGCCTGTGTCGCTTCCAAAAGAAGTTTCCAGATAGGCAGGAGAAGTTCCACGCTGTCCTGAAAACCAACCTGCACTGCTTGCTCAAAATATTCTTCTCCTAATTTTATGGCACGTTTGGAATGCTGATATCCCTTCGCATAATTTTGTCTGCGAAAATAAAACACAGTTTCTGTTACTGCATGAATCAGTTCCATTACCTGTTCAAGTAACGCTTCCACTCTCTTTCCTCCACTTTATAACCGTTTTTATGGTTTTCTTGCCGTTTTGATTATCATTTTTATGGTTTTTCTGCCATTTTTGCGATTTTGCTTATCGTTTTTATATCGCTCTTATCTTCTCTATACTTTTGTCAGTGACTCTTTTAATACCGGCTCTAACTCTTCTTCTGCCTTTAACAATGCCTCAAATACGACACGGGAAATTTCCACCGTATCAATCAGATTCTGGTCTGCATCATCTGTCACACAGTTGATTTTCTGAATTGCTTCTGTTACATCTTCAGAAATATAGGCATCAAACAACGGATATGCAGCCTGCTTTTCGATAAAATTATTCGCTTTCTGTATTGTTTTCAGAAGTTTTGCCTCTTTGTCCGGCGAAAGATTTCCACCACGTGTCTTCATAACCAGTTCTACCGCAGCACGCTTTCCTTCACTCGCCTTTTGCTTGATATTATTAAAATCTTTTTCCAGATGGCAGATGGTTTTTCTGACTTCTTCATATTCCTTGCCGGTAAAGGTACAAGGTTTTTCTTCGATGATTTTACGCATATGAAATTCTTTCTTGCAATAGGTATCAATTACTTCTGCCAGCGTCATCACCGTAGAACCGTGAATCAGCGCACCACCTTCTGTTGCATCTATCACTTCGATTTCCGGCTTTGTTTCAATAACTTTTTCAAACCAGTCACGATAAATAATCCAGTCATAACGGGAACGAACCGGTTTGCCATCAATACCTTCCACCATACTGGTTCCCTTGTCTTCATTCAATATCTTTTTCGTGACATTGCCGGCATGGGTTGCCCCCTCGCCATAAGCTAAATCCTGACCTATCAGGACAATCTTCTTAAATCCCAGAGAGAGTCCTGCCATCAGGGCTGCTGTTGCAACGGAGCCACCTGTATTATATTGTGGGAATGTCCGGTTAAACTTTTTATAGAGGTCTTCCACATAATAAATACCTTCAAACCAGATTTTACGGCCTTTATTCTTTTCCATAATCTCATTTCGTGCTTCCGGCACACAGAATAATGGAATATCTTCGCATCTTTCATCTTTAAAATGCTTAACGGATTTTCTCGCATCTATGCTGACCATAGCATCAAAAGCAATATCGTGCGCCAGCAGATATTTTACTGCCGTATCCGTTGCAAGAATAAACGCCTTGCCTTCTGCTCTCTTTAACTCATCTATATTTTTATCCAGTGACGGTCCTGCCGAAACAATAATGACTGGAACGTCCTCCGGAATATCATTCACAAATTCGGTAGAATAATTGCTATCCTTGATAAAATGCAGATTCTTGATAATGTTGAGTGGTATTCTATGGGATAATGTAACCATCGTATCACGGTTTACCAGTTCCACTTCATCTGCCTTCTGGATTATCGCCATAAAATGAACGTGCTCCTTGCGATATAATTTGTCATATCCCGGATGCGCGCACGGAATCTGCGTTGGAATCATACTCCAGTGAAGAGATAACTGAAATGTCTGCTCAAATTCCTTCTCGTTAATCTCATCCACAAAAAGCAGCACTCTTTCATCTGACAGAATATCTGTCAAATCAAAATAATGCAATGCATATAAGAAAATGTTTCTGTTTGGCTCATATAAGTATACTGCTGCATCCTGTTGCAGTCTTTGCAGCATCTCTCTTGCAAAAATGCCATTTCCCATACCAAACATCAAAACAGTAATGCTCATATTCTGAAATTCATACTGGTCTGCCCATTTTTTTGCTTCCTGCAAAGGCCGGTATGTGCTGTTTAAACGCACGGTTGTATCACCCTGATGCAACACCAGTGCTTCATTTCCATCCCGTGTTTCTGTTATTTCCATTCCGTCAAAAGAATATGATTTATCTTCTAAAATCCCCTTGACTACTTTATACAATTCAGGACGAACTTTCTGTATCACTTCGAGGTTTTTTTCTAAACATTCCATCCTTTTTTCTCTCCTTTTGCCCACTCGCACTTTTTTGATGCTCATATGACAGCACCAGACTGCCTGCTCTTGTTTTTTTCTCTTATTTTTCCTATTCTTTTACAAAGTATCTGTCTTATTTTATAGGTTATTTTTTCTTAGGAAATATCTGTCTTATTTTAACTTACTCCATCTGTCCTGACAATTCTTCCATATACTCCAGAAAATCATATTGCAAAATATCTGCCAGCAAAACATGGTCACCTTCCTGCAATGCATTCATAGCATCCTTTAATGCATTCGTTAATTTTCCTTCATCCAACGGAAAATCAGTATGCTCTGCTTTATACGCAAATAATGTATCAATTGCTGTCATTAATTCTCCCAATACGGTATCCAGTTTTTTTAATGCTGTTTTTTTCTTTTGCTGATAGAATAAATCAACCGTTTCCTGTAAATCTGTCATCGTTTTCTGTACAATTTCTTTCTGCTGACTCATATTTTCTCCTTACTTTATATATTTGTTGGCATTCCTCTATGTTTCTGCTTCCTTCTATTTCATAAAAAAAGGGCTGACCAAATGGTCAGCCCCATTCGAGATACTATCTAAACCCGTAATTACTGAAGTAAAGAAAGTACTCCCTGTGTAGCCTGATTTGCCTGAGCAAGCATAGACTGACCAGCCTGCTGAAGAATTGAGCGGCTTGAGTAAGAAACCATCTCATCAGCCATATCAACGTCACGAATCTTGCTTTCAGAAGACTGAAGGTTCTCAGCCATGTTATCAGCGTTAGCAATTGTATGCTCTAATCTGTTCTGTAAAGCACCAAGAGCAGATCTAGCGATAGATACTTTGCTGATAGCTTTGTTTACAGTAGTAATAAGTACTGTAACAGTTGCATAACTTGTTGCACTAGAGATAACCTTTGCGATTGTAGCTGTTGTAACACCTAATCCCTTTGCTGTCATAGCACTGATACCAAATTTGATAATCTGGCTTGTGTTAGCACCAACCTGAAGTCCTTTACCAGTGAATGAACCATCGAGAAGTTTCATTGTGTTGAACTCTGTCTGGCTTGCAATACGGTCGATTTCCTGAGTAAGAGCAGAAACCTCTTTAGCGATAGCTTTACGGTCTGCTGATACGTTAGTATCGTTAGAAGCCTGAACTGTTAACTCTCTCATTCTCTGAAGTACTGAATGAATCTCATTCATAGCACCTTCAGCTGTCTGGATAAGTGAAACACCATCCTGAGCGTTTGTAGAAGCCTGCTCAAGACCTCTGATCTGTCCACGCATCTTCTCACTGATTGAAAGACCTGCTGCATCATCTGCTGCACGGTTTACTCTGTAACCAGAAGATAACTTTTCTGAACTCTTTGAAAGATTTGTGTTTGTGATGCCTAACTGTCTGTTTGCGTTAAGCGCTGTCATATTATGCTGTACTATCATAATAATTCCTCCTTGAAATTTCAGTGGCTTCCATGCCACCGGTGATATGTTTTTAGCTACTCCTCCTCAATAACGTCCGTACACGATACCGATTTGGAAAATTTATCAATACTCCTATGAAAGGAGATGATAACATGTGTTATAACTTGTCTTTGTTTGTTACATAATCTATATCGGAGTATATTTTTAATTCCTTAACCCCTTTTTAAAATTTTTTTATTTTTTTTGGTCCATAAAGTAAGACTGCCACTGATGATGCTGGTTTGCCATATTCTGATAGTATGAATTGGCCGTCTTATTGCTTACTTTAAACTCCTTAATTTCCTTGCGTTTTGCTGCCACAAAATCTGCAAATCTGGTTTTATTTCTGCTTTCCAATGCCTGAATCTTTACACTATAATCCGTAAGACCCCGAATCCTGTTCTGCAGTTCCAGCACTTCCGGCTTAAAGCGTTCTTTTTCTGCCTGCAATACCGGACTCACTTTCTGGTAAAGGCTTTCAAATCCATTGTCCAGTTCCTGCATACGCTTAATGAGTTTTCCTTTTTTATTAAGTGTTTCATCAAATGCATCTGCATCTACCGTTTCCTGGTTTAAGATTTCTTCCTGCCTTTTTGTGACTGCCAGAATATCTTTGAGTACTTCTTCTTTTTCCTGCAAAGAATCTTTCATAATAGAAAGATATACGACTACCTGTTCTGCCATAATTCCTCTTTTCTATGATACATGGTTTAAACGCATTACTTCTTTCCATGTTTCACGCATTGTTTTGGTATGCTTTAAGGCATCCTTCAAAATCTCTGCATCTTTTCGCATATTGGATTCTACTAATCTACGATAAATATAATCATATACGGTATCAAACTCCTGTGCTACCGGATATTTCATATCAAGAGAAACTCTCAACTGCACAATAATCTTTTCTGCTTTTTGTATATTTTCATTTGCTTTAGAAGTATCTCCCTCACCAAGCGCATCAATCGCTATATTGCAAAATTTAATTGCTCCATCATAAAGCATTAATATAATTTTTGCAGGCGACGCAGTTTCCACGGAGTTTTGCTTGTAAAGTTGTGCTGCATTTCGTAACTGTGCCATGACAGTTTCCTCCTTCTATCATTTTCTTCTATGAATAATAGCCAAATAATGACTGCTGGGAATTTAAGGAAGCCATTGCTTTTTCCATTGCAGTAAACTGACTGTAATAGTTATCTTCCATTGTATTTAATTTGGATTCCCATTTTGTAATTTCTTCTTTGTAATCAGATATCTGGGAAGTCATCTCTTTGTCATTGTAGAATGTCAAAGCACTGCTTAATGTAGATGTTCCCATCTTCTTCTGCAAATCAGAATATAACTTTGAAGTAAGTCCTGTGAACACTTCCATAACAAGGTCCGGGTCAGAGTTTAACAAAGACTCTAATGTATTCTTTGAATCTGCATATACAGAATCATCCTCATCACCCTTAATATGTAACAGTCCACCCTCGGCATAATCTGTTGAGGTACAGATTCCTAATGATGATAAAGAATATTTCTTGCCATTGGATGCCGTGTAAACTGCACTCATATTATTCCGGAAGCTGGAAACCAGTGCACTCAGGGTATCATCACGGCGAAGCAGGGAATCTTTAATCTTTGTTTCCCATTTTTCTACTTCATCATCAGACATTGCTTCTTTCTGCTCGTCCGTCAGCACATCATAATCTCTTGCTGATTCAGCACTATAATAAGTATTCATCTCTTTTAACAGTGCATTATATTCGGATATGAAATCCTTGATACTGTCATATACTGCTGAAGTATCTTTTGTAACAGAAATACTGATGGTATCACCTGCTGTTACATCCAGAATATTTAATGTCAAGCCGTTAACCGTCAGGCTGGCAGTATCACTTGTCAGGGTAGCACCATTAAATTCAATTTCTGCATCACTTGCTTCAATAACTACCATACCACTTGCATCACTGCCTTCATCTACTTTGCTTCCGGTAATAGCACTAAGTCCTAAACCTTGTAACTGGCTGTTTGCATCTGTCACGGTACTCATAGTTGCATTGTATCCTGCTGTGGTTGTCTGCAGTGCACTTACATTCTCTGCACGTGTTGCCTGTAAAAATTCACTTGCCGTATCATCTGCAATTCCATTTTCTACAGCATCTGCAATCTTATCTTTATATTCATCTGTTTTAATGTCGGCACTGACTTTTGAAGTTACAAGTTTTTTAACTGCTTTTGCCTTTGCTTCGTCAGAAAGTTTCAAATCCTCTATTGCCTGATTTCTTTCTTCCTCAGACATATTATTGATTTCTTCTTCTGTCTTGCCTGTTTTGGAAACCAGAAGAGCTGTCATACCTTCGTCTGTAAGCTGTGTCTGCTCCTCGTCAGCAAAATATTTTGTATTGTAATCATCTGTCAACTGCTGTTTGTAATAAGATGTCGCTTCTGACTTTCTGCTCTTATCTACATATTTTTCAAGAGATTCCATCGCCTTTTCTGCCGTCATATCTCCTGTTTGCAATTTGTTGAAAATAGTAGTGACAGATGTTTTGTCAGCAGTAGAAAGCGAATCATAACCTACTGCCTCTTTCCATGCAGCCATTGTATCAATCTGATCCTGTGAAAGTGAACCTGCCGTAATGGTAAAGGCCTGCTCAGAACCACTGGAACCGGAACTGATGAAGAAACGCTGCTGCTTTTCATCAAAAGAAGCATTCAGTCCTGCATCATTGCATAAGGAAACAAAATCATTTACGGATGTATTTTCATCCACTGTTAAAATCTTAGTACCGGATGCACTGTTGACAGTAATCTGCGTACCAGATGTAAAAGTTGCATTTCCTGACGCATCTTTTAAATTTACCAGTTTTGTTTTTGATGTAACTGCCTGCTCTTTGCCATTTTCATCAACTGTTTTATTTAATTTGCCACTTGTAACATACTGGGCTGACGCGAGGGAATTTACTTTTACTTTGTATGTACCCTCTGCTGCCGTAGAAGTAGCCGTAGCCGTCACCTTGCTGTTGTCAGAACTGGTGGCTGCCTTTGTTTTGTATACTCCCTGTGTTTTTATCTTAGATAAAGAATCTGTATAAAAACTATACAATTTTGTATTGAGTCCTGACCAGATTTCTTTTTTCCACTCTAATTTTGTTTTCTTGGATTCGACTTTTGTTTTCTTCATTCTCTGTGCAGACATCAAAGCCTGAACAATGGTATCTGTATCCAAGCCGGAATTCAAGCCTGTCATTCTGATAGCCATAACATTCCCTCCTATCTCTTCTCATCAATAATGATGCCGGCGATTTCCCATACCTTCTTTAAAACTTCTAACGATTTCTCAGGAGGCACTTCACGAATCAGTTCTTCTGTTTCTTTATCATAGACTTTGATATTAATTCGTTTCGTGGCTTCATCATAACTATAAGCACATCTTGTTTTTGTAATCTGCGAGTTCATGCTGGAAATCGCAGCCTCAATTGTACTAATGGAAGGGTCTTTCTCCTGACCGGTTCCAGGTCCTTCTCCTGTAGCATCGCCCTGCGTATTCTGGACATTTTCCCAGACCTGACGTATTTCGTCCGGCGATGTTGCTGCTACTTCAACACTGTCCATCGTGTTGAGTGGCTTTTCATAATCCTTATTCACTCCATTGATATAAGTATCCGTCGACATAATTCCACCTCCGTGTGCATACTTGTAACTATATTCTGTCAGCTAAAAAAGTCGTTTTTCTGAGCTACTTCCTTTAACTCATATTCTATATCGGCATTTTTTTAAAAATCTTTACTTTTTGTTGCCAAATAAGTCGCGAATCTTCTCTACATCCACTTCCTGAACAGCATTTTTATTTTCTTCCTGAATCTGCAAATAGATTTCTTTCCGGTAAATCGGCACTGACTTTGGTGCGCTGATTCCGATTTTCACCTGGTCACCTTTTATTTCAAGCAAAGTCACCTCGATATCATTGCCAATCATAATGGACTGATTAATCTTTCTGGCTAATGCTAACATACTTTTCCTCCAATCATTTTCTATTGTTCATCCTGAACTAACATATGCTTAATTTCGTAATCTTCGTTTTCTACAATCAGCTGGATTCCCTGACGGTTTGCTGCATTGATAATCAACGGTGCTTTCATATTAACAGATGTCTTTTTAACATCGCCCGGCACGGTTGCCAGCAAAAATACTAACAAATCTTCCGTTTCACATGTACCAATGGCATCTAATAGTGCATCTTCCACGATTGGATTGTAATCTTCTTTAACACGGAATGGATTGACAATAGGAAATGCTAATGCTTTTTCTGTAACGCACTGGAGCCATGAAAAGAAAGGCTGTTCCTCTCCTTCGTTATCATATAATATGGTATAATCCTTGTACTCTTCAAATCCAAAAATACCCTGCTCAAAATGAATAATTTTGCTGTCTTCAATTTCTACTTCCCCAAAATATCTTGAATCTACCTTCATATTATCCTCATTTCTGCACACTTCATTCTGTTACTGCTATGCCATGTGTGCCCGGCATAACAGAAAGCATTGGTTTTCTGCCCTCTTTTAGATATAATCCAGCAAAGAATTTCCTAAAATTTTTGCCGTAGCTGACAATGCCGACTGATATAAATTATCTGCCTGTGTCAGATTAATATATGCATCTGCAATATCAACGTCTTCGTTGTTGGAAAGTTTTTCTTCCGTATCGGTACGCTGGTCAAGCAGTTTGTCATAAGTTAATTCCAGACGGTTATAACGGGAACCTAAATCAGCAAGTGCTACATTTAACTGGTTCTGCGTCTTGTCCACCATAGTCAGTCCAATGCCAAATGCGTCTGTCATAATATCTGTATGAAGTTTCTTCTCTGTTTCCAGCATTTCCTTTAACTTGTTATAGTTTTCCAGCTCTGTTTCGTCTGTTGTATTTTCAATCATATTGTCCACATCGCTGATTCTTTTTTCGATATCTTCCACAGCGTTAATGGTCTGCTCAATATAGTCAATCGTACGATAAATGTCTGTACTGATGGCATCTCTTGCCTGTGTGTTGACAACGGATGTCTGGCTGAAATTGATTTCATAACTGATTTCCTGGTCACTTGGTTCTGCATAGGTTGTCACTTTGTTTGATGTTGTATTATAACTGGTACACTCAAAGTACATTTCCGGACGGATATCACTTTTGTCAAATTCTTTCTTCGTGTACTGTACAGCGATTTTGGAATGATTCTGCTGAATCTTTTCATATGTAGCTTCGGAAAAAATAATTTCTCCCGTGTCATATACATAAATAGCATCTGTTCCCTGAGCTGCTGCATCATAAGCATCTGCATCATTAGATGATACTACTGCCACATCAATCGCCGTGCCATCCAGTGTAACGGTTACGGCATCCCCCGACGGATTTCCCTGCGCTGCTGCCTTATCGGAACAATTGTTATATGCTAACTGCAGACGGTACGTAGGAAACTGTTTTGGCACTTCGCTTGCGTAATCATCTGCATCTTTCGTATCGCCAAACTCTGCACCACCGGAAACATATTTGACCGTGCGTATGGATTCCGTTGTAAAATTCTCTGTGATTGTATATTCTAAGTTGTCCGTATCATTCGGGAATAACAGGGAAGTATCGGTACGATATCCACTAAATACATATCTTCCGGAATAATCCGTATTTGCTTCGTCTTCAAAAATAGAATTGGCATATTCTTTTAGAACGGCCAAAACAGCTTTTCTGTCTTCTGCTTCTAATGGGTCATTGGCACCCTGGTTTAAGTAACCTTTCATATTCGTCAGAATACTGTTGATATTTTTCATGGCTGTTTCCGTAATATCCATCCAGCTCATTGCATCCTGCACATTTTTTTCCACATACTGGTTTAACTGGCTATATGTTGTGCGTAACTGTAAAGAACGAATTGCTACCGTTGGGTCATCAGAAGGACGCAAAATTTTCTTCTGCGTAGTATACTGATTTTGCGCATTCAGCATCTGGTTTTTTGCCGTCGTAATATGTGTACGTGAACTATTTGAAATCATTGAATTCGTAACTCGCATAATTACCTCCTAGTCTTATTATACTGCCGTGCCATTAATTAATTTATCCAGCACTTCATTCATAACAGATAATACTTTGTATTGATAAGTCAGCAGATTCTGACAAACAATCAGATTCTGTGCCTCTTCATCTTCATCAACACCGGCTTTAGAAAGCCTTCGCTGGTCTACTGCTGCACGAATATTTTCTGCATTCTCTGCTCCTGTCTTTACTTTTTCTGTATCAACACCTGCTGTAGATACCAGAACCTGCAGGAAAGAGGCAGGTTGTCCCTGACGGAACATGGTCTTGTCGCTCTCTAACGCTAACATATTAGCAAGATTTTTTCCGTCCTCTACCACTCCTTCTTCTGAAGAACCGGAGCAGGCGATTAATTTTCCATCATCTAGGATTGCTTTGTTAATATTTGTATTTAATGCTGTCAGATTATAGTAGGAAGTCTGCACATAACCGTTCGTTGTGATAAGATTTCCTGCTGCATCTCTTGGCAGAATGGATGAAAATGTAAAACCGGCTGATACTTCACTGTCAAAATTCATTTCCACGCCGGATGCCTTGTCTGTTCCTAAAAACATCTGCACACCCTGATTTCCATTCATATCATATCCAGAAGTCTGTACCTGATTAAATCTGCTGGAGAATGTTCTGACAAATTCATTCAGCTGTGACATATAGTAAGGGATTCCTCTATAATCCACTGACTCACTAATCTGTGCTTTGGTTCCATCTATGTCAGTACCCAGTTTTTCTTTTAAATGAAATTCGTAGCTATATTTTCCATCTGCATCCACTGTTACATCAAATGATTCATATTCATATCTGCTGTTGTTGACAATAATTACACCATCAGCAGGTGGGATGTCCAGTTTAAACAAAGAACTTCCCAATTCATTGACATCTGTAATCTTTAATGTCTTATCTCCGGCAGAACCGTTTGCAGCACCGGTGAAAACTTCCCCATTATTTCCATCGCGAAGTTTGAACAGTGCTTCCAGTTTGCCACCAAGTCCTGTATCGTGAATACCAAAACTTTGTCCGGTACTCCATTTCAAATCATATAAATTGTCAATGTCATTCATAGAACTGTAGGTGTCTTTTGCCTTATATTCCAGTCTGTTGTAATCATATGTATCGACTAAAACAGCGTCGTTGATGGATACAATATACTGCACGGCACCTTTTCCCTCGGCAGGCTCTTTTTCCACGACATCAACACTGACCAGTTCTGACAAATCATCTATCAATGTAGCACGCTGATCCCTTAAATCATTGGCTCTTGTTCCATATACTTCCAGTGTGTTTATCTGTTTTGTCAGGGACGCAATCTGTTCGGCATAAGAATTAATCGAATCTACCGTATTTGCAATCTCAGAATTGACATCCTGCTGTAATACCTGAAGATTATAGGCTGCCTCCTGAATATACTGTGTCAGTGTTTCAGCATATCCCGCTGCCTGCGTACGAATGGTTGTATTGGATACATCCGTCGTCAGACTTGTCAAAGACTTAAAGAAACCGTCCAGCGAATTAGAGATTCCACCACTGTTGGAATCTTTTGCATATAAATAATCTTCAATACTTTGCATATAATAAGATAATGTTTCATATTTTCCATAAGAAGTATTGCTCAGACGATATTTTTCATCATAATAAGCATCTCTCTCACTCAGGACATCTGTGGCTTCTACACCGGAACCAATCATTCCATAAGAAGTACCTAATGAAATAGCCTGTGTGGCAGACTGTTTTACCACCTGCTTTGAATATCCTTTTGTATCAACATTTGCAACATTATGTCCTGTTGTATTTAATAGCGCATTATAGGTATTCATACCGGAACGAGCTATATTAATTCCAAAAAATGATGACGGCATCAAATCCCTCCTATCTGATTATTCTAATCTTTATCCTAATCTCTCTATAAGATGTTCTAACATCGCATCTATTGTGGTGATATATCTGGATGCAGCATTGTACGCATGCTGGTACATCAGCAGACTTACCATTTCTTCATCAGAAGATACGCCTGAAACCTGCTGGCGTTTATCTTCAACACTCTCTACTAATTTCGTCTGGTTTTCACTAATGCCTTTCCAGACGCTTCCCTGAATGGCAAGGGAACCAACCATCGCATCATAAAAATCATCTGCACCATATGTTGTCAGTGCATTTGGGTCAAGCAATGTATCGTCTGCCTTCCAGTTTTCCAAAATCTTGGCACAGACATCATAATTATATTCATCAACTGCTCCCGTTGCCGGGTTATTCATAACCGGAAGGTATGAATAATTTTCCTGGAGTTTCGGATTAATTGTAAGATTCTGTAAGGTATATAATGTATTTACGTCATCCGGGTCCTCTTCATTGTAAACATACAGAAGATATTCACCGGCTTCGTTCTGCTGTGTTACTTCGATTGGATTTCCATCGTCATCCAGTAACTGATTGCCCTGCTCATCGACAGCATAGACCGGACCACTGACTTTCAAAACCTGATACCGTTCTGTATTTGCCTTGCGCATAAAAACTTCTGTTCCTACTGTCGCATCATCGTCCGTTCCTACCGGGCAACGGTTAACATCAAGAACTTTTGCCGTTGCTGATAATGTTACGGCATTACCGTCTTTGTCAGTTGCTGTTATGCCATTCAATTTTGCTGTGACATTTGGTGCGAAAGCATCATTGACTGCCGTCACTATCTTGTGGATTAGCAAATCAAACTGTGCTTCCATTTTTTCTAACAGACAGTTGCCTGTTGTGTCATTGTAATCATCCAGCTGCTGGCTGGTGGCATTGACCGGAATATCTGTATAGTATCCGAATTTTCTTCCACGGGCTGTTAAAATGCCTAAGAGGGAACCCATATCCGTTTCATTTTCGGAAGAATAGGCCTTTGACAAATCATAAACATCGCCGTAGCCACTTCCTCGCCAGACAACATTATACATTGGCGAAGTTGCCGTCACCTCGTATTTTCCGGTTGCTTCATTGTATTCCTCTATCTCAATGCGTTCACATGCCATATGATACGCTGTTGTTTCTTCCACAAGTGGAGCGTTGTCAATACGGATTGTTACTTTGCCTGTATAATCTTCATAAGCATCAAAATGCGTATATTCTGCCAACTGGTCCATCAGAAGATTCCGGCTGTCGCGATAGTCATTCGCATTTTCAATGCCAGAGGCTTCTGCCTTTGCTATTTTTTCATTTAATTGTGCAATCTGGTCTGCAATGGAATTAATCGCATCCACCTGGTCAGAAATCTGCTTATTTAAATTTACCTGGTAATCACGCAATGCCTGATAAACGTTTGTGGCTTTTTCCAAAAACGACTCGGCTTTCGCAATAAACAATTCACGGTTTGTAATGCTTTCCGGATTGGTAGATAATGTTTCTACCGTAGACCAGAAATCTCCCAGTGCATCATTAAACTCAACGCCTTCCATCTCACCTAAAATATCTTCTACTTCTAACGCTGTATTGTATAATGACTCATAAAATGTCTGACGTCCTACTTCTGCCCGATACTCTTTGTCCAAAAAGATATCACGAATCTGACGGATATCTGCTACCGTAGTACCATATCCAACCTGCAATGTGGAATTTGCCGTTACCTTGATATTCTGATAATATGTATCGGTATTGATATTCTGCTGTCTGGTATATCCGTCTGTTTTTGTATTTGCCAGATTGTGTGCAGTTGTATTGATTCCGGCCTGCGAATTTGCCAGTCCGGAAACTCCGGCATTAAAACTCGTTAGTAAACTCATACCGTCCTCCTATTTTCTATCGCAGTTCTTATAATCTAAAAACACAGATGTCGCTCTGTGTAATCATTACTGCTTCGCATCAAAAGCCCCCGCATTATAACCCGTGTCATAACTCGAAGACGCATTTTTGTCGTAATTATTTACCCCCGGTGACATCCGTGTACTCTGAATAAAATTCATATTAAATTCTATCATTTCAAGGGAATTTTCTATTAAATTTTTGTTTTTTTCATTGACAGCCACAAGTCGTTTCATCACAGTCTTCAGAGAATCGTGAAGTTCTACCAGTTTCTTCTTCTCTTCCGGCTGTCTGCCTAACAACTGTGCCAGTGTGCTCAAATCTAACGTCGCAGCATCCCGGTTCAGAACCACTCCTATATTCTGAATCACGGCTTCTCTTTTTTTCCCTAAAAGATTTGCCTTGTCAATCAATAACTGTTCCTGCTGCGTGACTGCCTCAAGTTCTTTCAAATCTCCCTGAATCAAAATCTCCGTTTTCTTCTCGGAGATAGGGATGATTTGCTTATAAATTTTCTCCTCACTGCTTAACACAGTAAGAAGTTCTTCCATTAAACTAGCCAATTCAAAACCTCATTCCTAAATAGAAAAATCATAATAATTGCTTACAATCTTATCTGCAATCTCCTGTGCTGAAACATTGTAAGTACCGGAAGCTAATGCTTCTTTTATCTGTGCAACTTTGTCTTCTCTTACATCTGCTGCTTCTGCTACAGCATTCTTCGCTACCTGGTAATCCTTCGCAGACTGAGAGATAACATAAGAGTCTTTTTTCTGAACTGCACTTGTCTTATCGATTTTCTTTGCGTTTGCCGGCTGATATAACTGGCTTACATGATTTAATGCATCTACTCTCATTCTTATCACCACCTAAAAATAAACTATTTACATTTTCAATATATTTATCGGCGTTTTTTACCAATACTTTAATGTCTTTTTACACAAAAAATTTTCTGCATCGTCTTGTAAAACCGACAATTTCACAAAACAATGCAGAAAATCCGTTATTTTTTATTCTTTTTTAATTATTCGTATTTGATACCCGACAAAATATCAGAAAAATCAAATGTTGCAAAATAATCCTTTGGCGTTTCAGCACGACGAATCATCTGTACGCTGCCGTCTTCTTTTAACAGCAGTTCTGCCGATTTTAACTTGCCGTTGTAATTATAACCCATTGCAAAGCCATGTGCTCCTGCATCATGAATAAACAGATAATCTCCCATATCTATCTTTGGAAGCATTCTGTCTATTGCAAACTTATCATTATTTTCGCAAAGGGAACCTGTGATATCATATTTGTGGTCACACGGCTCGTCTTCTTTACCAAGTACGGTAATATGATGGTATGCATTATACATTGCCGGACGCATCAGGTTAACAGCGCATGCATCAACACCAATATACTCTTTATAAATATGCTTTTCGTGGATGGCCTGTGTTACCAGTCCACCATAAGGTGCCAGCATAAATCTGCCAAGTTCCGTGAAAATAGCCACATCAGAAAGGCCTGCCGGTACCATAATTTTTTCAAACTGTTTTCTGACACCCTCACCGATAACGGCGATATCATTTGGCTCTTTATCCGGTGTATATGGAACGCCAACACCACCGGAAAGATTGATAAATGCGATTTCTACGCCTGTTTCTTTCTTTACTTCCACTGCCAGTTCAAATAAAATACCGGCAAGTGTCGGATAATATTCATTCGTTACCGTGTTGCTTGCGAGGAACGAATGGATACCGAAGCGTTTTGCTCCCATTGCTTTCAGACGCTTAAATGCTTCTATCAGCTGTTCCTTTGTCATGCCATATTTCGCATCACCAGGGTTGTCCATAATGTCTGTTCCCATCTTAAATACGCCACCCGGATTGTAACGGCAGCAAATTGTTTCAGGGATTCCTGCCACTTCCTCCAGAAAATCAATATGTGTAATATCATCCAGATTAATGTATGCACCTAATTCTTTTGCTTTCTGGTACTCTTTTGCCGGTGTGACATTGGAAGAGAACATAATATCAGAACCGGTGAAGCCACACGCTTCCGACATCATTAATTCTGTCAGCGAAGAACAGTCAACACCACAGCCTTCCTCCTGCAATATTTTTAAAATATACGGATTCGGTGTTGCTTTTACTGCAAAATATTCACGGTATCCTTTATTCCATGAAAATGCTTTTTTTAGTTTACGTGCATTTTCGCGAATGCCTTTTTCGTCATAAATATGAAATGGCGTAGGATATTCTTTTGCAATCTCTTCAATCTGCTGCTTTGTAACAAATGGTGTCTTCTTCATGAGTCTCATCCTTTCTGCGATAGCATCGTATTTCATATGCTTTGTTTTTTCTATCTCGATTATGCGTTTTTTATCATAGCAAAAAATAAGTTTTTTTTCAATATACTTTTTAGGGGCATGTGATAAAACAGGTTTCCTACAGCAACACTTCTAAGGGGCATGTGATAAAACAGGTTTCCTACAGCAACACGCTCTCGCTTGGTAAAAACCACAGTGGTGCGTAAGTTGGCAAAATACGCCAACTAAGCACCAGTGGTTTTTAACAGTTGCTTTTAGGAAACACTGTTTTTTTCCAGCCCATTTACAGGTAGCTGTTGGGCGGTGAGCCACAGTCTGGATTGCCTGGCAGCAGTGGTTTCTTTTCTGGTGAAGGGTGCTTACAAACTCGCCAGTACTTGTATCCTGTTTTGCAGGATACTATGTACTGCTGCGTAGTTTGCGCAGCGAGAGCGTGCCCTGACCAGAAAAGAAACCACTGCTGCCAGGTACACCACCCTCAAGAAGCCTCTTTAATCCAAACATTTGTTCTTTTCACTTGCTTTTTCTGATTTGTTTGTGGTATTATCAATTTTATATGGGCTATTTTATTTTGTGGTATTTTTTTACACGAATTATCGCAGATAAATAATGGACGAAAAAGTTTGTAGAATGGAGAGAATAGAATGAGTGAATACACTGGAAAAGAAATTGTGGTGTTAGAGGGTCTGGAAGCCGTCAGAAAACGTCCCGGTATGTATATTGGTTCTACCGGCACACGTGGTCTGCACCACCTGATATGGGAAATCCTGGATAACAGTATTGATGAACATCTGGCAGGATTCTGTAATGAGATTTCCATTACCCTGCAAAAAGACGGAGGCGTTTGTATCGAAGATAATGGTCGTGGCGTTCCTATCGATTTGCATCCTACAAAAAAAATACCGACGGTAAGGGTTGTATATACCATTCTTCATGCCGGTGGAAAATTTGGAAACAGTGCTTATAAAGTTTCCGGTGGTCTGCACGGCGTTGGTTCCTCCGTCGTGAATGCTCTTTCCAGCAAAATGATGGTAGAAGTAAAGCGTGACGGTAAGATTTACCGGGACGAGTACGAAAATGGTGGCAATCCTGTTACTCCATTAGAAAAAGGAATGCTTCCTGTTGTTGGCAAATGTGCTAAAAGTGCTACCGGAACAAAAGTCACATTCTATCCTGATGAAGAAATTTTTGAAACAACCGTTTTTAAACCTGATGTTATCAAAAAGAAATTAAAAGAAATTGCTTTTTTGAATAAAAACCTGAAGTTAAATTTCAAAAATGAAAACGATGGCGAAGAAATCGTCTATTTAGAGGAACACGGCATCCAGAGTTTTGTCAGTTACATCAACCGTGATGCCAGTGTACTGCACAAAGAGCCTATCTATATTGAGGGAAAAAGTGGTGACATCGAAGTCGAAATCGCTTTTCAGTACACCACCAGTTTTTCAGAGCAGATAAATCCTTACTGTAACCGTATCAATGTCGTAGATGGTGGTACTCTGGTAACCGGATTTAAAACAGCCTTAACCCGTGTTATGAACCAGTACGCCCGTGAACTCGGCGTATTAAAAGATAAAGACGAAAACTTTGACGGAAAAGATATCCGTAACGGACTGGTTGCCATCATCTCCATCAAACATCCTGACCCACAGTTTGAAGGACAGACCAAAACAAAACTTGGAAACACGGATGCCAAAACTGCTGTTGATGATGTTTTCAGCACCGAAGTCCAGCGTTATTTAGATAAAAACGTTGATATCCTGAAAAAAATTCTGGATAATTCTTTAAAATCCTATAATGCCAGAAAAGCAAGTGATAAAGCAAGAACTGCCGTGCTGAAACAATTAAATGACGTTGATACCAAAAGCAAACTGGCAGCATGCACTTCCAAAAAGCCGGAAGAATGTGAAGTCTACATTGTCGAGGGAGATTCTGCCGGTGGTACGGTAAAAACAGCCAGAAACCGTAAAACACAGGCCGTTTTGCCACTCCGGGGCAAGATTCTTAACGTAGAAAAAGCTTCTTTGGAAAAGATTTTGCAAAATAACGAAATCAAATCTATGATTGCTTCCTTTGGCTGTGGTATCGGTGATGAATTTGATATTACAAAACTGCGTTATGACAAGATTATTATTCTGACAGATGCCGACGTAGACGGTGCACATATCAGTACACTGCTGCTGACCTTTTTCTATCGCTTTATGCCGGAGCTGATTTACGAGGGAAAAGTCTATCGTGGACTTCCACCACTGTACAAAGTGGATTATGAAACAACAGAATCGAAATCTTCTGATAAAGCCGGCAAAAAGAGCCGTAAAAAGGAAAAACGTTCGGAATACATTTTTAATGATTTTGAATTGGAAAAATTCCGTAAAAATAAAAATAATAAAATCATCAGCATTCAGCGTTACAAAGGTCTTGGTGAAATGGATGCCGAACAGCTGTGGGAAACAACACTTGACCCGGAAAGCCGTATCCTGGCACAGGTGTCCATCAGCGATACAGTAGAAGCAGATGACATCACAACCACCCTGATGAGCAGTAATGTCCCACCAAGACGCCAGTTCATTATGGATGAAGCAAAATATGCAACGCTTGATATTTAAAAACGGAGGTAATCATGAATACGAAGGAACAATCCATTATCCAATTAGATTTTGCAGATGAAATGAAAAATTCCTATCGCGATTATGCGATGAGTGTTATCATTTCCCGTGCCCTTCCTGATGTCAGGGATGGCTTGAAACCGGTACAGAGAAGAATCCTGTACGCTATGACAGAACTGGGACTTTCTCCCGAAAAACCACACCGTAAAAGTGCACGTATCGTCGGTGATACAATGGGTAAGTACCATCCACACGGTGACAGTTCCATTTATGATGCCTTAGTCCATATGACAGAAGATTTTTCTTTAAATCTTCCTTTAGTTGACGGGCATGGTAACTTTGGTTCCATCGATGGTGACAGCGCTGCTGCGATGCGTTATACCGAGGCACGTCTTTCCGGTGGTGCCATGACACTTCTGGAAAACTTAGACAAAGGTCTGGTTCCTTTCGGTCCTAACTTTGACGAAAGTGAAAAAGAACCTCTGGTTCTGCCGGCCACTCTGCCGAATCTTCTGATTAACGGTACTACCGGTATCGCTGTTGGTATGGCCACCAATATCCCACCACACAACACCGGTGAAGTAATTGACGGCGTGATTGCCTATATCAAGAATCCGGATATCACAACAAAAGGGTTGATGAAATATATCAAAGGACCTGATTTTCCAACCGGTGCCATGATTACAAACGCAGATGATTTGTTATCCATTTACGAAACCGGTGAGGGAAAAATCAAACTCCGTGCCAAGACAGAAATCGAAAACAGCGATTATGGCAGAAAAAATATTGTCATTACAGAAATTCCTTATACAGTTGCCGGTAATAAGACAAAACTGTTAGAAAGTCTTGTCGCCCTGACAAAAGAAAAAGTATTTGATGAAATTTATGATGTCCGTGATGAGTCTTCAAAAGAAGGTATCCGTCTGATAGTCGAAGTCAAAAAAGACCGTAATGTAGACAATTTATTAAACGGACTGTACAAAAAAACAACTTTGGAAGACACCTACGGTGTCAATATGCTTGCTGTCAAAGACAAACAGCCGATTACTTTTACCTTGAAACGGCTGATTGAAGAATTTGTTTTATTTCAGGAAGAATTATACACAAAAGAATATCAGCATTTACTGGCCAAAGCGAATGACCGTCTGGAAATTGTGGACGGCCTGATTAAAGCAACGGATGTTATCGACCTGATTATCGAAATTCTTCGTGGAAGTGAATCTGTAAAACAGGCAAAAGGCTGTCTGATTCACGGTACTACCGACGGCATCAAATTCAAATCCAAAAAATCGGAAAAAGAAGCAGCCGGCTTAAACTTCACAGAACGCCAGGCAGAAGCCATTCTCGCTATGCCATTAAGCAAGTTAATCGGTCTGGAACTTTTAAAGCTTCATCAGGAAAGTGACCTGCTTCACGCTAACATTGCTGAATACAACAAAGTGTTAGGCAGCAAGGAAGAACTGCACAAAATCATTATTGCACGCCTTCGCACATACAAAAAACAATTCGGACGCGAGCGCAGAACCGAATTAGATAATGTGGAAAAAGAAAAATATATCGAGGAAATCAAGGAAGAGGAGCTTTATATCCTGATTGACCGTTTCGGTTATGCCAAATCTGTGGATGCGGCAAGTTATTCCCGTTTGTCAGAAGAAACTCTAAGCGAATATTCGCATATTATTCCGATTCAGAACACAGACAAACTCTGTGTCTTTACGGAAGAGGGAAATATGCATCAGATAAAAGCTATGAATATTCCACGTGGCCGGAGCCGTGATAAAGGAACATTAATCCAGTCACTTTGCAAATTAGAGCAGGAAAATGTCCTCTTTTACATTTCTGCAGAGAACTTATCGGAATCTTCTCTGTTCTTTGCAACAAAAAATGGTTTTGTAAAACAGGTATCCGGTGTTTCCTTTGAAACAAACCGTTCCTTAATTTCTTCTACAAAACTAGAAGATGGCGATGCCGTTGCTGGCATTGCAGCCCTTACGATAGAAGATGTAATCGCAGCAGACCGAAAAGTTATCCTGATTACACAAAATGGATTGTCACTAGGTTTCCCTCTGTCTGAAGTCAGCGAATTCAAGAAGACAAGCCGTGGTATTAAAGGAATCACACTGGAAAATGATGATTTTGTCCGATATGCCAGCGTTGTTTCGCCAGACTGTGAAGAAATCACTTTTGAGCAGACCGTTTATCTGCCGAAGAAAATCAGAAACCGGAAGCGTGCTGCCAAAGGACAAAAAGCACAAATTAAACGACGTAAAAGTAATGGCTGAACCTGCTGCTAAATCTGCCGCAGCAGAATCCATCAAAAATCCACCAAAACAGACTGCATACAATCACGCTAAATAAATGATAAAAAACACCCTGTATTACCAATAAGTTCCTGCAATAAATGGAACATACCGGTAATACAGGGTGTTTGTCATTGTATAACGAACACAGACCTGCTATCTGCCGTCTTTCTTTTACTCTTCTGCTTCTTTCTCTGTTTCTTCTGTTTTCTCTTCGTCTGATTTTTCTTCTTTCTCAAAATCCAGAGTCACATAATCTCTGTCATCTTCATCCTCGAAAATGTCATCAAACTCATCTTCATCGAAATCTTCCAAATCATCATTGTTCCGTTTGTCAAGGAAATACAAAACTCCCATTACACCACCAATAACAGCACCTATTGCCAATAATACTTTGACTAATTTCTTCATAAATACCCTCCATTTCTATGCAGATGCCATTTTGCCATATCATCTGCATAACAAAATACAATAACAAGTTGCATCCAAACCAACAGTTTTTTATCTTGTTGTAAGTTTCTTGGTAATATGGAATAAATATGGATCCAGTCCTTTTTCCATAGCAAGCGCTTCCTGAATATCATAGTCAACAAATTCGCCGTTTTTGTATCCAACAACACGGTTTGATTTGCCTTCGCAAAGTAATTCAACTGCTTTCGCACCCATTGCAGAAGCAAAGACACGGTCTTTACATGTCGGATTACCACCACGCTGGATGTGTCCTAATACGGTTGCTCTTGTTTCAACACCTGTTGCAATCTCAATTACCTTTGCCATTTCAGCAGAATTTCCAATACCTTCTGCATTGACAATAATATGATTTTTCTTACCGATACGGCGACGGTCCTGAATCTTATTAATAATTCTCTGAATATCTCCATGATATTCTTCTGTTGTTAAAATATATTCTGCACCACTTGCAATACCGGTCCATAAAGCAATATGTCCTGCTGTACGTCCCATTACTTCGACGATACTACATCTTTCGTGTGACTCAGAAGTATCTCTTAACTTATCAATCGCCTCCATTGCCGTATTGATAGCTGTATCGAAACCAATCGTATATTCGGTGCAGGCAATGTCCAAATCAATTGTTCCCGGTACACCGATTGTATTAATGCCATTTTCGGCAAGTCTGCTGGCACCGTTAAAAGAACCGTCACCACCAATAACTACAATACCGTCAATACCATGTTTTCTACAGATTTCAGCACCTTTTTTCTGGTATTCTTCTTTTTTAAATTCCAGACAACGTGCTGTGTATAAAATCGTTCCACCTGTCTGAATGATATCAGATACAGCAAGGTTATCCAAATCCACAATATCTTCTTCCAGTAATCCGGCGTAACCACGACGAATACCTTTTACTTTCAGACCATTTGAAATACCGGTACGCACAACTGCACGAATGGCAGCGTTCATTCCCGGAGCATCTCCACCACTTGTTAATACACCAATTGTCTTCATATTTTCGCTCATAATGTCCTCCTTACGACTGTTTAACCCGTGTATGTAAAATCTATTTTTTAAACTACAAGAGTCTGCTATACCCACACCAAATTAGATTTTACGATAAATTCAATTATTTTTCAATACTCTTTTCACGAATTGCTACCGAGTCTTCTCCCAAATAGGATAAAACGCCCTGTTCTATGACTTTTCTTGCATCCACGCTACGACTTTTCAGCAATTTTTTGACCTGTTTTTCCTTAACAGCATAAATGCAGACCTGGTCTTGTCCGTCATACGGAAACAATGTTTCATATAACTTCGTTTCTTCTTTTTCAAATGTCGCAATATCCGGGAAACGCAGCCACAATTCACATGGAATCTGGTCAAACGGAATAATTTTCTGGCAGATGACCTTTCCACCTCTGTCTTCTTCCACGGTTGCCCTTCCTTTTACAAAGATTTTGCTGTCTGTTGTTAATATATTTTTGAACTTCTCATAGTCCCTCGGAAATACAATAATTTCTACCGTACCGTACAAATCCTCCACGGTAAGAAATGCCATCATAGTATTTTTCTTAGTCGTTTTTAATGTCTTTCCGGTTAAAATACCACCGATAATCACATTTTCTCCGTCTGCGACATTCGCCAGTCCCATCCGCTCTCCTTCGGTTTCTACCACAAAATCCTGAGAAGTATTGGTACAGTTTTTTTCCATCAGTGCAATATATTCTTCCAATGGGTGTCCACTGATATAGATGCCAAGCACTTCTTTTTCGTAATTTAAATATTCTTCCTTTTCATACTCACCCACATCCGGATATGTGATTTTATGTGCCTTTGCCAGTTCCTCGTCACCCATATCGAAAAGGGACATCTGACCGGCCAGATTGTCTTTCTTTTCCCGGTTAACACTTGCTAACATAGATTCGTAAACCAGCATTTTCTGCTTTCTGGTTCCTCCCAGACAATCAAATGCACCTGATTTGATAAAGTTTTCTATCGTAGAACGGTTTACTTCTTTAGAAGAAAGGCGTGTCATAAAATCTTCCATAGAAGTATAGATACCACCACGGTTTCTTTCTTCTACCACAGCTGCAATCACGCCTTCGCCAATCCCTTTAATCGCAGACATACCAAATCGTATTTTTCCGTCAGATACGGAAAACTGCGAAAATCCTTCATTTACATCAGGACCTAAAATCGCAATATCCATCTGCCGGCAGGTCATAGCATAGTTCAACACTTTGGCTGTGTTGTCTTTCACCGAAGTCATCAGTGCTGCCATAAATTCAACCGGATAATAATATTTTAAATATGCTGTCTGATAAGAAACAACGGCATATGCTGCTGCATGCGATTTATTAAATGCATACTTTGCAAACTCTGTCATATCATCATAAATTTTATGGGCAACTTCCTCCGGAATCCCATTGGCAATACAGCCTTTTACGCCTTCTTCTTCATTTCCGTAAACAAAGTTCTGACGTTCTGCTGCCATAACGGACGCTTTTTTCTTCGCCATCGCCCTTCGCACCAAATCACTTCGTCCGAAACTGTATCCGGCAAGATTTCGCACAATCTGCATTACCTGCTCCTGATAAACGATACAGCCATATGTCGGCTCTAATATCGGCTCTAACTGTGGGCAGGCATATGTCACGCTGTCTTTATTATTTTTTCCTTCGATATACTGAGGAATATAGTCCATTGGTCCGGGACGATATAAAGAAATTCCGGCAATAACATCCTCCATATTCTGTGGCTTTAACTCCATCATAAACTGTTTCATACCGGCACTTTCTAACTGGAATACACCTTCTGTCTTGCCTGCACCAATCATCTCATAAACATTTTTATCATCGAAGTCAATGTCCATCATACTTAAATCTTTGCGACCGGCCAGACGCGCAGCATCCTGAATGACCGTTAATGTCCGGAGTCCCAAAAAGTCCATTTTGAGCAGACCCAGTTCTTCCAGGGTAGTCATTGTATACTGCGTTGTAATCGTGCCATCATTTGCCTTTGACAAAGGAACATATTCGTCTACCGGTTTCGGACTAATCAGAACACCTGCAGCATGCATAGAGGTATGACGTGGCAGTCCCTCTAAACGTTTTGACATATCTATCAGGTTTCTTGCCTGCTCATCCGTATCATAAACAGCCTTTAACTCCGGGTTATGCTGCAATGCTTTTTCAATCGTAATTCCTAATTCCATCGGAATTGCTTTTGCAATGGTATCGACATAATTATACGGCAAATCCAGTACACGTCCGACATCACGGATAACGCCCCTTGCTGCCATCGTACCAAATGTTACAATTTGCACAACATGGTCTTTTCCATATTTCTGCACAACATAATCAATAACTTCTGACCGTCTTTCATAGCCGAAGTCAATATCTATATCCGGCATGGTAACACGTTCCGGATTTAAAAAACGTTCAAACAGCAGGTTGTACCGAATCGGGTCTATATTCGTAATTCCCAATGTATACGATACAATACTTCCGGCTGCCGAGCCACGTCCCGGACCGACACTGATTCCTTTTTCTCTTGCAAAACGGATAAAATCCCACACAATTAAAAAGTAATCAACAAAGCCCATTGTATGAATAACATCTAACTCCTGGTGCAGACGTTCTTCATGCGTTGCAGCTTCATCACCATAACGTTGTACCAGACCTTCTTTACACAATTTATTTAAGTATTCCCACGCCGTATATCCTTCCGGCACATCAAACTGTGGCAGTTTGTATTCACCGAATGTAATTTCTACGTGACAACGCTGTGCAATTTTTTCTGTATTTTCAATTGCTTCCAGTGCATATGGAAACAACTGCTTCATCTCTTCTTCCGATTTAAGATAGTATTGTCCCCCTTCATAACGCATTCTATCCTCGTCTGTAACCAGTTTTTTCGTCTGAATGCAAAGCAGAATATCATGGGCTTCTGCATCGCTGTCCATAATATAGTGCACATCATTTGTTGCAACCAGTTCAAGTCCTGTTTCCTGACTCATCCGGAGCAGTCCCTGATTCACTGTCTGCTGGTCAGGAATGCCGTGGTCCTGCAATTCCAGATAAAAATGATCTTTTCCAAATATAGCAGAGAGCCTGCAGGCTTCTTCCTTTGCTTTATCATATAATCCACGGCGTAGTAAGGATGGGATTGCTCCTGCCAGACAGGCACTCAATGCGATAATGCCTTCGTGGTATTTTTCCAGAACTTCATAATCCACTCTGGGTTTATAATAAAATCCTTCCGTATAGCCAATGGAAACAATTTTTATTAAATTGGCATATCCCTGATTATTCTCGGCAAGAAGAACCATATGATTATACCGTTCTTCTCCTTTGGAAATTTCCTGGTCAAACCGGGAGCCCGGTGCTACATATACTTCGCAGCCGATAACCGGATTGATGCCTGCTTCTCTGGCTGCCCGGTAAAAATCAATAACACCGTACATATTGCCGTGGTCTGTAATTGCCAGATGCTGCATGCCCAGGTCTTTTGCCCGTGCCACCAGTTCTTTGATTTTGCAGGAACCATCTAACAGGGAATATTCCGTATGCACATGTAAATGAGTAAATCCCATACCTTTCCACCTCATATTTCTTTTTATTGACAGAAAAAGCCATGTGATTTCTCACATGGCCAAGCATCTTATCTGTTACGCTTTTGCAGCACTCAGGAACTTTTCGATATCTGCCATTGCATTTGATTCGTCTTCTCCTTCTGCAGATACTACAACCTCTTCGCCAGTATCCAGACCGAGTGCCATCATACCCATAATGCTCTTTGCATTTACTTTTTTATCTCCACACTCAACATAAATACTGCTGTCAAACTGACTTGCTACCTGCACAAGCACTGCTACCGGTCTAGCCTCAGCATCTGCTACCAAATTAACCTTGATCGTCTTACTAACCATTTTTTATTCCTCCTTA
>JAQYCU010000014.1 GCA_028724545.1 bacterium | reverse complement strand
ATTTGTGCCACATCAGGGACGAGAAGGATTGCTTCGTCTGGGATGTCTGAGTGAAAATTGTTCATGCTGATGATTCCTCCTTTTTGATTATTGTGTACTATTGAAAGATATCAGGATAGTAAAGTTCGTTTTCATCGAAAGTATCACTTTCAACGCTTACAAACATAACAGCCTTCTGTACGGCAAAATCTGTACTAAATTCTTTGGCTAGCATGCGACCGATGGTGACAGCTTCACCATGTTTTATTCCATATACTGTATAGGATTGTTCGTCCACGCGTACCATGACGCCGGGGATAACTGATTGAATGGTCGGAATTATGATGTGAGAGAAGTTTTTTAGATTGACATTTTGCCTAGCAGATTTTTTTGCGAGCACATACGTCCGGATTTTTCTACCGGGCTCATTAAAATTTATAACATGCGTATTTGATATTTGATTCATAATTAGGATTTCTCCTTTCCGATAGGTTTTGATTTATTTACATGTATGTTATAAAAAATCAATCCATTTTGATTGATTTTTATATAGTTACTAAGCTCCCGGATACCATCCAGTAATTGCGAAATCTATAAATTTATTGGAATTGATAAAATTTGTTAGATTTTTATATAATTTTTTTTCCGCAATCTTTAGTCCAGAGTCTAAATTGATGGAGTTTAGAACAAAGTGGGTATGAACGTGCTCCGTGTTTTCGTGGACGGCGAAGAATGATTGATAATTATGGAAAAATTTTTTGCAGATGAAGAAGGCTTGTTGGTAAGCAATCGGAGCAACGATGTGAGTTTCGCTATTTTGGGTATCATAGTCAATGGAAAAATGAAGTAGACATTTCCCGAAATCTTTGTTATAGAATCTGGCGGCTTCAAACATTTGTCGGTCGATTATGGAGGTGTCGCCGGTTGCGACATCATTATAATAGATATTGTGACCCCCATAAAATGTTGTGGTGGAATGTCCTATAATCTGGTGTGAATCGTTATATATTTTGGGATGCAGAGCATATTCAACTAAGGTTTGATGAATGTTTTGCATGTTGTAGTTATTGCGGTAGTAGGTGATTATCGCCATGATTGATTACCTCCAAATATCCTATGTTGAATTAAACGATTCAGCGTGTTGATGTCTTGGCTGAATCCCTCAACAGCTTGGTATTTTTCTGCCATAAACTGCATGTGATTACAAACTTTGGCGTAGTCTTTTGGCGTAACGGAAGTCTCTGTATTGGAAAGGGTTTTGCTTCTGATATATGCCGCCATGGATTGATGATTTTGATTGGCTAAATCTGATATTTTTTTATATTCACTAGGTGTAAAAGAAACTGTTATTCGTTTCTCTTTTCTTTCTATTTCTTTTGTATTCATACTCTCTTCATCTCCTTTTTTCTTTTTTATGTTATGAATTACAATTTAGGCAAGCATGACATTGGTGATGCACTGGGGATTAGCCGGTGCATTTTAGCGTTCATGCTTTACTAATTTGTTAGAAGAGTTTTGAAAAAATATGAAAGAATTTGAATTCTGATGACGATTTTTTAAGAGAGATGGAGATAATTGAAATAGTAGATGCTGTAAAAAAGTGGGGGAAATGGGAGAGAGGGGAATAAATCCCCGCTTTCCCCACTTTCCCCACTTTAAAAAAATACCTTGTTTATAGGAAATAAGGATTAAGTGGGGGTGTTTTTGCTGTGCCAATCGTTGTCGTTTGCAAATAATATCGCCCGATATTTTTCTTTTGCAATCAATACCTGATAAACAGAGGAATTAGTTGGCTTGTCGTCGTGCTTAGTAATAGGATTGTATTTTTTACCAGCACCAAAATATTCAGGAGAATATTTGATGTGAAATAAATCATCAAGATCTAATTCACTATTGTTGAATAGCGAATTGATAGCGTTAAGGTACTGATATTTTTTTTCAGAAGTTTCAGTTACATCGAAGGGTTGAGTTATTTCTTCGGGTAAAAAGGCCAAAGTATCTTTCTCAATAATGTCACGTGATTCGGTATATTCCTTACAAAGAAAGCTTTCCATTTCTTGAAGGATTTCTTCACAATTATTGAAAGCGATGTTTTCTTTTTCGGCGCATAAATAATACACCAACAAAAAGAATAGCTTTTCATAAAATGGAAAAACAACTCTGGATAAGTATCGGTTGGAGTTAAGTACAACGTGTGTCCAAATTGCGTCAGCATCAGCCTGATTTCTAACAGGAAATCTATTTGAGATGCTGCCAAAAGATAGTCCTTTGTTTACATTATCCATTGTAATTGGTTCGTACAAATCGCTATCATACATATCCTGACTCTGGTATATGTCATATGTTAATTGAACGATGTTGTACCTTGAGAAAACATTAGGGAGAGATATAAAGCTTAGCCATAAGTCATCTCCAGACAGTTTCATGTTTTCTGGCTTGTTATCTATCATGCATTTAATCAGATGCATGTTATAAAAACGTTCACATTGGTACTGCACAAGTAGGTCATCTAGCCAGATATGTTCGTTAGGTATGTCAACATCAATTTTATAATCTGAGTAGTGATATGCTGCAGGAGAAGAACATATTTTTCTCATGATTGATATGATACTTTCGATTCGTTCTCCTGTTAGTTTTGTAGGAACGGATGTAAAGGCTTTGGAGGTGACTCCTTGCCAAACCCGTTTCTGATTGTTTTGGATATGATTATAAAACTTCTGATTGTAGCATGGAAACAGGACAGGTATTTTTTCTGCGTCCTTGTATGATAATCGCCCGAAGGTAAATAGAAAGTAATCGGGCAGGGAAAAATTCTTATTTTCGAACTGTTTTGCCCAATAGACATACGAAGAAGCAGATGCGGATTGTCCCTGAGTAACCATTTTATATTTATCTGCGTGCTCATTGATATATTTTCTTTCCAAATAACCGGGGATATATGTTGGCTCACCTTTTTGATTAAGCAATCGCGAGTTTTTTAATTGACCCTCTGATAGAGAAAGTTTTTCTGGGTTACATGTATATAGAAGGTATTGAACAGTGTGAAGGGCACGCATGAGACAGTGTTCGTACAAATGTAAACTTTTTTGCCAAGATGCATGGGGAGGTTTTCCGTACAAGAATTCAGAGATTGTCGGGAAGGTTCCGATGTTTCTAGTGCAATTCTTTTCTATCATTGTTTTTGCAGGGGAGGAAAATTTCTCCGCTGTAATTTCATAGGAAGTGCAGAGTTCATGAAAATCTACGAAAAATTGATATCGAAAAAAATGGTAAGTTTCGGCTATTTCATGGCAGTCGCCAAAGATTGACAATGGGTCCTGGAGAATGGGGGTTTTGGGGGGGATTTTATGTATCATAGCACATCGCCTCGCTTTCGAAGAAAAAAAATCTTAGTTCTATATAAATTATAATATAATATTTCGTAAAAATCAAGAAAACGAGTAAAAGTAAGAATAAGTTAGTAAGAGATTTGGGTGTTTAAGGGATGCAGATTTTTCTATAATTGGAATTACCGCAGGAGGTTTTGGCACAATGTCTAGGCACGTGTTGAATGTTCTGTCGGAAAAAATGAAAGGAGAATGAAAAAATGGGAAGTTTTGAAATGTTGCCATTGATGGATGCTCCGGTTCAAAATCCGTACGCAGCAAAAATCGAGGAAATTTTTGCAGCGATGATGATGGATCAAAGTGGGCGAATCAACTTAGTTCTTGCTGACTCAGAGATTCCACATGGTGTGCAAGCAGGGCTTAAGGCATTGGAAATTCTCGCCAGAAGATATCCGGACGAACAGGCTGGATGGACCGAGGTTTATCAGGCACTGTCTGTTGAGGAATATTTTTTGGCTAAGTCGCTTTTTAAGTAGGCGGTGAAGAGTCTAGTGTGAATTTTTTTGGTGCAGGGGGATGAACTACCCCTGCACGGAAAGGAGAAAAAATGCAAGATGTTGCAATGCGTGTGCTTGAAGAGATAAGCCAAAAAGGTGAAAAAGATTTTGATCAAATTGGTTTGGAATTGAAGAATGTTCCGGTGAATCGTAAAGCGGCGAGCAATGCTATGGAGAGCCTGTTCCAGGAGGAGTTAGCAGCAGAGAAAGAATTTGCAAATCAGCATCCGCTTATGGAGGAATACTCACCTGCCATTCTTTTGTTAGAAGAAATGAGCGCTGATAAACCAATTCAGATTACAGAACATACATATCTAAAAAAAGATGGCAGCGGATTGATGGATAAGGATGGGAATGAAGTGAGCAATTTTGTTGTTGAAGATTTTCGGTTATTGGTCGATTTTGATGATTCCAGAGTGCAAGAATACATATTTGACGTGCGACTTCGCTCTGGAAGAAAATATTCATTGCAGATGTCAGTTGAGGAATTTCGTAGAGGGGATTGGTGTGAGAAACTCCATGGCCTGTCATGTAAACAACGACGTCTTCTGGGTGAATATTGTAGGAAACTGAGTTCGGATTCTGGGGTAAAAAAATTATACCAGACAAAGGGTGTTGGTTGGGTACAAGACCCGAAAAGTAACAAATTTTTCTTCGTAACAGAGTCTGGGGAGGTGACCGGGGAAGTGTTTTCAATTTCACCAAAGATTGCGGGGGCTGAACTGATTCCGTCTCCAGATTTGAATGAAATTGATATAGCCAAAAACTTTTTAGAAATGAGGAATTTGACACGGTCTCCTGTTGCGTTAATTATGATGGTTTATACAGTTATGGCAGTCATGTATTCACTCTTTAAGTATGCTGTTGGGGCCCCGAAGTTCCTACTGGCATTGGTGGGGGAAGCATCAACCGGAAAAACGTCATTGGCGATGGCAATTGTCAATTTATATTGCAGAAGCAGGAGCACAGAGCCTTTGAACAGCCTGAGATCTACGATTACCAGTATTGAACAGAACTTGGCATATTTCAAGGATTCAGTTATGGTGGTGGACGACCTTTATCCGGCTGAAAGTAATATGCAAAAAAATAAATTGGAAACAACGTTGGAAAGTGTCATCCGAATGTTTGGAGATGCTTCTGCAAAAAAACGGAGCCGTGCCTTTGAAAACTATGAAACGCAAGGGTTGGCGTTGTTAACCGGAGAGTATTTTGCTGGAGGAACTTCGTCGTTAAGCCGTTGTATGCAGTTGAACCTAAAAAAAGGTGATGTGAACTTCGAATTGCTGTCCGTTTATCAAAATGAGCGAAAAATGGTACCGTCGTATTTTCTGTGGAATTTTGTGAAATTCTGTACGGTCAACCAATCGAAGATTATTGCTAAAATAAGGAATACGGTTGAAAGGATTAGAAGAGAAAAATCTCCTGAGTTCTCAAAAGAAAGGACGGCAAACATAGAGGCGTACATGGCTGCCACGATGGATGTCATGTTAGAGTATTTTTGTTCTATTGCTCTTTATGATTCTATGGAGAGCCAAAACATGAATGAGATGTTCTTACATATTCTTGAGAACATCTTGCATGAAAATGAAAGAATGATGGAAGAAAGCTCGCCAAAAGCAAGGATGTTAATGTTTTTGAAAAGCATTTTGGAGGAAGATTCGGGTAAGCTTGTAAATGTACAAGCTTGCAACTATAGAAGTGATTACTATATTTGGAATGAATATTTGTTTGTTTATCCGGTAGCATTAGTTGCGGATATGAAGAATCAAAGCAAATCCACCGGTTTTTATCTCGACGTTAATGAGTCGATTATTAAGAATTTGTTGAAAGACGAGGGGCTGCTGTGCAAAACAAAAGAAGGAGAGACAAATCGTTTTAGTACGAAGGTTCCATTTGCAAAAAAATTGAATGATAATCGGAGGTTTTATAAGATCAACATTGAGAGATTGCGTGAATTAGGCATTTGCGTAAACTGTTCGATGTGAAAAATGCTTTGTCAGATTTCAAGATTTTAATTGTATATTATATCCTTGGAATACAAAATAACCAAAAAGGAAAGGAGAAATTAGTCATGCAGGGATTTTTGCTGAACCGTATGCTTGTCAACACATAAGACAGGCATACGCCTGAATAAGTTAATAAAAAATATAAAGAGGTGCGCCATGGTAAGAAGACCGATTACGGTGCGGCTCTCGCCAAGTCCTGTTGACTCGCAGAGGTTGGAAGAGGACTTTCAAACCTTCTGCAGTGCATACGTGTCAGAGATTGTTTTTGCAAATCAGGACAACATGGCTTCAGAGGAGATTGAAGGTGCGTTACATACAGTCCGAGAAAGGTTTTCTGAGTCAAAGATACAGGAGGGCGAGACAGTCCGTTCCGCATAGTTGTGAGCCACTTGTAGAGGGATTTTTAATCCTTCTGCAAGGGGGCACTACAAAGCTTTGAAAGCAGTTTTTTTACTACGGACACCATAGGTTGTTGCACAGCATCAACAGGAGAAGGGGAGGTCGATCTGGCTTCCCCTTCTTTTAAAAGGAGGAAGATTGAAAATATGACGACTATGGTCGCCGACAGAATGGAGGATTGTCATGAAAGAGGATAAGAAGGTTATTGCTATTTACACCAGGAAAAGCAAATACACCACCAAAGGGTTGTCAATTCAGAATCAGATTAACACGTGCCAACAGTATATAGCTGACCATTTTTCGGAGGAATTGTGCGAAGTCAAAGTCTATTCGGATGAAGGAATCTCCGGGAAAGATTTTGAACGTCCGAAGATGCAGGAGTTGCTTTCAGACATTGAAAAAGGTGACATCCTTGCATTGGTATGTTATCGTTTGGACCGGGTGTCCCGCAGCGTCCGAGATTTTTCCAGTCTGATTGAGTATCTGGAGAAGCATGGGATTGAGTTTGTCAGTGTGAGTGAATCTTTTGATACCCGTACACCGATGGGGAGAGCGATGATTTTAATATGCTCTGTGTTTGCACAGCTGGAGCGAGAGACGATTGCCGAGAGAATTACGGATAACCTGTACAGCCTCGCGAAGATGGGAAGATGGCTGGGAGGACAGACACCTCTGGGGTTTTACAGCGAAAGGGTTGAGGAAATTGATGAACTGGGGCAGAAACGGAGTCGTGTGCGGCTGGAACCAGATACAGAAGGGCAGGAGCTGGTGAAACTTATTTATTCCAAATATCTGGAAATTGGCTCGTTAACGAAACTGGAGACCTATCTGATGAACGCTGGTTTCAGAACCAAGAATGGAAAGTATTATGGAAGATACGTGTTGAAACAGATGTTGACCAATCCGGTTTACTGTGTTGCAGATGAGAAAGTGTTTGATTATATGCAAAAGCATGGCTACGGCATTTATGCAGAACGGGAACTGTTCAATGGGGAACATGGTCTAATTGCGTATAATAAAAACAATGGGAGGGAGAAAGTGCAGAGGATCAATCCGGTAGAAGAATGGATTGTTGCAGTAGGAGAACATCAGGGAATTATTCCGTCTGTGGTATGGTGTGAGGTACAGGATAAGGTGCTGGATAATTCGAAGCTATCTTTTCATCAGCCGAAAAAAAGTACAGCGATTTTAGCCGGGATGGTGAAGTGCGCCTGTTGTGGTGCTACAATGAGACCAAGGACTTCGCGGATTGCCAAAGACGGGACGTTACGTTATTCGTATTGTTGTGAGACAAAGGAAAAGAGCCGTGGTAATTTATGTCAAATGCCGAACGTATTGGGACCACAGCTGGATAATTTAGTGACAGAGGAAATTGTGCAGTTGAAAGATAAGGTTATCAAAGACTATGATTTTTTGGAGGATACGGTGGATAAACTGGAAAAGTCAGTGTGCCAAAAGTCCACCAGCCTGATCGTGAGCAAACAGATGGAAGCAAATGAACGGCAGATTCAGAAGCTTTTGGATTCTCTGGGACGTAGCAGCAATGAAGCTACCACGAACGCCATACTTCGCCGTATGGATGAAATCAACGAGGAGCAGGAAGAGCTGAACAAACGTCTGAAAGAGGAATCTTCCGAAAATGTGGCGAATATCAGAATAAAGCCGGGAGAGTTGCTGGCAGAAAGTATGCTGCATCTGGATAAGGAACATTTCCAAGAGCTTCCGGCACAGAAACGTCACCGTATCATGCAGCAGGTGATAAAAGAAGTGGTATGGGATGGAGAAGTGGCGGAGATTCATTTGAAGGCAGAAGATTATCCGGAGATACAGTCGGCTTGAAGAGTGGGGAATGCTTCGGAGGCATTCCCCATTGCATTTTCTGACGGGGGGGTTCGTGGGGAGAATGTCGCCTATGCAGATGGGTTGGTAATGAATTGCTGATGATGCTGCGCTCCGAAAAGAAAATGGCAAAGGATGTTTATTTATATGATTCTATCGGTGCTGACAAAGAGGGAAATGAAATCAGCCTGATTGATGTGATTGAGTATGCAGATGAAGATGTGGTGGAACGTGTTACGCTGCAGGAACAGATTGACAGACTGGAATCTTATATGGAAGAAGTGCTGAGTCCGAGAGAACAGGAAATCATCCGGCTACGTTATGGTTTAAATGGAACGAAGGAAAAGACGCAACGAGAGATAGCTGACAAATATGGTATTTCCAGGTCGTATGTGTCACGAATTGAAAAAAAGGCACTTGCAAAACTGAGACAGTGTTATGAGCGCCTGATGTAGGGCAAATTGCTGTCATACCACAAATGCTATTCGTGGCATAAAACTCTATTTGTGCCATAACACTTGGTGGTGTGGCAAAAAAAGTCTACTTGTGTAAGGGTGTAAAATATGATAATATAAATTTGGCATAAAAAATACAACTTCTAGGAGTATAATAGGAGGTTTCCAGATGAAAGTGTTATTAGTGGATGATGCGGCATTTGTTCGTATGTCCTTGAAAAAGATACTAGATGATTCGCCATATGATTTTACTTATTATGAAGCCGGAACGGGTGCTGAGGCACTCAAGTCTTATCAGGCATATCATCCGGATTTGGTTATTATGGATATTACGATGCCTGAGGTTGACGGCATTCAGGCAGTCCGTGAGATTAAGGCGGTTGACAAAGATGCAAAAATCATTATGTGTTCTGCGTTAGGATATCAGGACAAGGTGGTAGAAGCCGTGGCTGCCGGAGCACTTGACTTTATAGTAAAACCGTATGAGGCAAGTAAGGTTATTAAGACGATTGAAGCGATTATGAAGTTATAGTAAAGAATGCGAAACCTGCTTAAACTGCGTTTCGCATTTTATTTTTGTGTACTGTAACATAATGAATTATGAATAGATTAGAAAAGAAAGGAGAACCGGAAGGTTAGGAGAAAATGACATATATTCAGGAATATAAAGAGGGAAATAAATTTATAGGAATTTACTTATGCAAGTCAAAGCAGATATTAAAAACAAAAGCAGGCAAAACATATTATTCTCTGGTTTTACAGGATAAAACAGGTGTCATTGACGCAAAAGTATGGGAGTTAAATAACGGAATTGAAGATTTTGATGCAATGGACTTTATTATGACAGAGGGCATGATAACGATGTTTCAGGGAAGCCGTCAGGTAAATGTCAGCCGTATCCGTAAGGCACAGGAAGGCGAGTATGACCCTGCTGAGTATATTCCTGCATCCAAATATGACAGGGAAGCAATGTATCAGGAATTAAAAGATATTGTTGCAACAATCAAGGAACCACACTTAAGACAGCTGGCTGAAAAGTATTTTGTAAATGACAAGGCATTTATAGAAGAGTTTAAGCAGCATTCAGCAGCAAAGTCTGTACATCACGGATTTGTCGGAGGCCTGCTGCAGCATACCCTTGCTGTTACCAGAATGTGTGATTTTCTGGCAAATAATTATGAAATTATAGACCGTGATTTGCTGATAACGGCAGCACTTTTTCACGATATAGGAAAAATGTGGGAAATTTCTGAGTTTCCTGCCAATGAATATACAGATGACGGACAGCTTCTGGGACATATTTTTCTGGGGGCTGAACTGATTGGCAGGGAAGCAGAGCAGATTCCGGGATTTCCAAAGAGTCTGGCAACAGAGCTGCGTCACTGCATTCTGGCACATCATGGTGAACTGGAATATGGCTCGCCGAAGAAACCGGCATTAGCTGAAGCGATGGCACTGAATTTTGCAGATAATGCTGACGCAAAACTGGAAACAATGACCGAAGTATATGACAAGGCAGATGCGACAACGGAATGGTTAGGTTATAACCGTCTGGTGGAATCAAATGTCAGACAAAGTTCTGGTTATGTGCAAAGGAAAAAGCAGCAGTAAGAAGATGAGCGTAAGCGCGAAAGCAAAACGGCAGTAAGAAGTTGGGCATAGGCGCGAAAGCAAAACCAGCAGTAAGAAGGATATGGATATGGGCAAAAATAAGAAGAGTCAGGCAACTATGCAGGATATGGTTTGCAAAAAAAATGATATACTTACAATGGAAATTATTGATTTGAGCACAAAGGGCGAAGGGGTTGGTCGTGTAGACGGCTATACCCTTTTTGTAAAAGATGCTGTAATTGGTGATGTTGTCCGTGTTCTTGTTATGAAAACGAAAAAACATTTTGGTTATGCAAAACTTTTAGAAATTGTTACGCCGTCCAAAGACAGGATAGAGCCAAAGTGCCCGGTGGCACGTCAGTGTGGTGGATGCCAGCTGCAGCATTATTCTTACGAAAGCCAGATACGCTGGAAAGAAAATAAAGTATATCATTGTCTGAGCCGTATTGGTGGTTTTTCGGAAGTGCCGATGGAACCGATTTTGTATATGGACAGCCCTTATTATTACCGGAACAAAGCACAGTTTCCTGTTGGAACAGGGAAAGAAGGGCAGATTATTACGGGGTTCTACGCTGGTAGAACACATTCTATCGTAGAGAATACAAACTGCGTGATTCAGCATCCGTGCAATGAGAAAATCAGCAAGGCTGTTCTGGAGTTTATGGAGGAATATCACATTTCTGCATATGATGAAAAAGAGCATACCGGATTGGTTCGTCATATTCTTACCCGTGTAGGTGTCAAAACCGGGGAAGTGATGGTTTGTCTGGTAATCAATGGAACAAAACTTCCTTTTACAGATGCACTTGTAGAAAAATTGCTTGGACTTCCTTTACAGGGGATGGAAGCGAAAAAAGGAAATGTTGCAGAGAATGAAAGTGATGCAGCGAATGGAAACGGCGCAAAGAATGAGCAGGCAACCGTTTCTGCTTTAAAGATAGAAAGTATCTGCCTGAATGAGAATACCGACAAAACAAATGTGATTCTGGGACAGAACATATCCGTTTTGTATGGAAGAGATTATATCGAAGATTATATTGGCAATATTAAGTATCAGATATCGCCACTCTCATTCTTTCAGGTCAATCCAAAGCAGACAGAGAGGCTTTACGAAACGGCATTAGAATATGCTGATTTAAAAGGTGGAGAAGTTGTCTGGGATTTGTATTGTGGGATTGGCACGATTTCTCTTTTTCTGGCACAAAAAGCAGCAAAAGTTTGTGGCGTCGAGATTGTTCCACAGGCTATAGAGGATGCCAGAAAAAATGCAGCATTAAATCATTTTGACAATACAGAGTTTTTTGTGGGGGCAGCCGAAGAAGTGGTACCGGAACAGTATGAAAAAAGTAATGGAACGCTGAAAGCAGATGTGGTAACGATTGATCCACCACGAAAAGGATGTGACGAACGCCTGCTGGAAACAGTTGTACAGATGCAGCCGTCGAAGATTGTATATGTGAGCTGTGACCCGGCAACGCTTGCAAGAGATGCACGGTATTTGTGCGATAGAGGGTATGAGCTGAAGAGAGTGCGGGCGTGTGATATGTTCGGGCAGAGTTATCATGTGGAGAGTGTTGTTTTGCTTACGAAGAAGGGATAGGTAAAATAACGCCTTGGCGAAGACAAAATGTGGAAAGCATAAAGCTGACATTAACAGCAAACAATAGAAACTAACACTATGAAAGAAGGTCAACAAAATGGGCATTGATGCAAAAACAGTACTTGCTTCGGCACAAAAAATCAAAGACACAATTGTTGCAGACAGAAGAGAAATACACAGAAACCCGGAAGTGGGAACTTGTTTGCCAAAAACAAAAGAATATGTTAAGAATCGTCTTTTAGAAATGGGATATCAGCCGGAAGAAATTTGTGAGAGTGGCATTGTGGCTACGATTACAGGCAAAGAGGACAATGGAAAATGTATTTTGCTTCGTGCCGATATGGACGGCCTCAAAATAGAAGAAAAAACAGGTCTGGAATTTTATTCTGAAAATAGAAATATGCATGCGTGTGGCCACGATATGCATACGGCTATGTTGCTGGGGGCAGCCAGTTTATTAAAAGAATACCAGGACGAAATCAAAGGAACCGTAAAACTTGTTTTTCAGCCGGATGAGGAAGGATTTACCGGCGCAAAGGCAATGCTAAAAGCAGGGGTTTTGGCAAATCCGGCACCGGACGCAGGTTTTGCACTTCATGTAAACTCCGGAACGCCATCCGGACTGCTTTTGTGTGGCAGGGGAAACTTTATGGCAGGCTGCACCTTATTCCGTATTACGGTAAAGGGCGTGGGATGCCACGGGGCAATGCCGGAAACAGGCATAGACCCAATCAACATTGCTGCACACATTTATCTGGCATTGCAGGAAATTGTGGCAAGAGAAGTAGGTGCAAAAGAACCGGCAGTTGTTACAATAGGAAAATTTTGTGGTGGAGAAGCACCGAATATCATTCCGCAGGAAGTTGTACTGGAAGGAACGATTCGTACATTTGACCGTGAACTGTCAGACAGGATATTCCATCGGATAGAAGAAATCGCAACGAATACGGCAAAAGCATTTTCCGGCAAATGCGTTGTGGACGAACTGGCTTCGGCACCACCGTTAGTCAACAACCCGGAATTGATTAATCAGATGGCAGATTTTGCGACAGAGTTAGTTGGAAAAAATGCTGTATATGTTGTGGATGAAGGTGGAATGGGCTCAGAGGATTTTGCATCCTATAGTTATGAAATTCCTTGCGCGTATCTGTTAATAGGCGCAGGAACGCAGGAAGAAGACGCACGCTATGGCAAGCCGATGCATAATGAAAAAGTAGTCTTTAACGAAGATATTTTGTGTGAAGGTGCTGCACTTCACGCATATTGCGCTATGAAGTGGTTGGAAAAAACAGCTGAGTAGTGGTATAGTAATAAGTAACAGCAGGAACGTGAATGATACAAATTATATGAGAAAGAACGGAAACAAGAGGACTTCGGAAGTCTTTGTGGAGGAAAAATGATGGGAAAGGTACTTTCATATATTATGTTCGGCTTTTCTATTATGACAGGCATAATGGCAACTTCCGTTATAAGAAATCATATCAAAGGCCGTATTGAAAATATTTTATTTGTCTGCTTTAGTATGGGCAGTTCAATCTGGAGCTTAGGCTTTGGCTTTCTTTTGGTGCAGACAGATACAGAAATGGCTTATCTTTTGCGCTGTTTTGGAATGATAGGTACATTTGCGTATCTGATTTTTGCCACTTTGCTGATGGCATATTGGAGTGAATGCAAGAAGACAAGCATTGAAATGATGGCAGTCTTTTTGTTCTCAGTTGTGCCATTGTATCCATTTTTGATGCAGCGCAAAAATACCAGTTTTATGGTAACTGAATTTGGAATGAAATACGTTTTCCACAAAGGAATCTGGAACGATTTCTATACAATGTACTGTGTTGTGGTTGTTGTGCTGATATTAGTTCTTGGAATCCGTATGTGCCGTAATCAAAGACGAAAATGGATTCGTGCAATGGGAAAGAGCCTGCTCTGGTGTGAAGGTGTCATCGCACTTGGAATGGTACTGGATACGATTATGCCAATGTTTGGAATTGGCGCATTTCCGGGCAGCAGTCTTATGCAGTTCTTTGGCGCAGCAGTTATGTATAAGACATTGATGATTTATCAAAAAAATACTATCAGCATCAATAATGTATCGCAGTTCGTATACTATTCTGTAGAATCTCCCGTACTTATTTATGATTACGAAAAGAAATTAAAATTAGTCAATAAAAGTGCCATGGAATTTTTCAAAATCCCGGCGAAATATGAAGATATCAAGCTGGGAGATTTGTTTTATGGCGGCGACAAGATTATGCAGAACACGGATATGCTTGTAAGGGTTGATGCCCAGTGCCGTGTGAACGATGCCCACTGTCGTCTGGTTGTCAACGGAATTTTAGATGACTATCAGGAAATTCAGGGATATATCATTATTGTTGACGACCTGACCGATAAAATTCAGATTATCAATGAATTGGAAGAAGCAAAAAACCGTGCCAATGTGGCAAACCGTGCAAAAAGTACTTTCCTTACCCAGATTAGTCACGAAATACGGACACCGTTAAATACAGTAGTCGGTATGAATGAAATGATTTTACGCGAAAGCCAGTCAGAGAAGATTCAGAAGTACGCCCAGAATATCAAAGGTTCCAGTGAAATTCTGCTGGGAATCATAAATGACATTCTGGATTTATCAAAACTGGAAGCAGGCAAAATCAGCATTTACGAGGCAAACTATTATTTGCCGGATATGATTAGTGACATTATTAATGTAATATCGCTGACGCGCCAGGAAAAAGGACTTGGTTTTGAACTGCATATAGCAAATGACATTCCGGTTGTGCTATATGGTGACCAGCTGCGTATGAAACAAATTATTGTAAATATTCTGAACAATGCCGTAAAATACACGGAAAAAGGAAAGATTACCCTGCAGATATTGTGGAAGCAGCTGGCAGAAAACAAGATAGAATTGGAAATTATCGTGGAAGATACAGGAACTGGCATTAAGAAAGAAGATATGGACAAACTGTTTAAGCCATTTGAGCGTATCAATGAGCAAAAGAACCTGATGATAGAAGGACACGGTCTGGGACTTGCCATTACGAAAGAACTGCTTGATTTGATGAACGGCAGAATGGAAGTGGAAAGCGAATATGGAAAAGGCTCTGTCTTTAAAATATATGTCCCTCAGATTGTGGTTCAGGGCAGAGAACTGGCAGCCTTTTGCAAGGATAAAAAGTTGCCGGAGGATTTGTCAGAAATTGGTGAAGAAGATTTTATTGTTCCACGTGCCAAACCGGAAATTGTGCAGGAAACACTGATTGCACCACAACTCCGTATTCTGGTAGTTGATGATACGCCATCAAACCTGATTGTTATGCAGGAACTGCTGCGCCGGACGCAGATTAAAGTGGATTTGGTAAAAAGTGGAAAAGACTGTCTGAAAGCAGTCGGAAGAAAACAGTATCATATGATTTTTCTTGACCATATGATGCCGGAAATGGATGGCGTGGAAACGCTCCGTCGGGTACGGCAGTTACAGGATAATCCGAATGCCGATATCCCGATTATAGCCATGACGGCAAATGCCGTTTTGGGTTCCCGGAAAAAATACTTAGAGTATGGATTTGACGATTATCTGTCAAAACCGATTGATTATCAGTTATTAGAAAATATTATCCGTAAACATACTTCTTAAAATCCAGTTCAGTAATAAGAATCATTTCAAAACAAGCCATTTACAACGAAAAAACGTTGTGTTATAATTCGTTCGTTATAGAAATGAGGATAGAATATGAAGAACTTTGAAGAATTATGTTTAGACCCGAGAATCTTACGGGCAGTAACTGAGATGGGATTTGAGCAGGCCAGTCCGATACAGGAGCAGTCGATTCCAATAGCAATCGAAGGAAAAGATATGATTGGCCAAGCGCAGACCGGTACCGGAAAAACGGCTGCATTCGGTATTCCGATGTTGCAGAGGGTAGACCCTCACAATAAGAAATTACAGGCAATTGTTCTGTGTCCGACCAGGGAATTAGCCATACAGTCGGCAAATGAAATACGCAGACTGGCAAAATTTATGCACGGAATCAAGATTTTGCCGGTATATGGTGGACAGGACATTTCCAAACAGATACGTTCCTTAAAAGGTGGCGTTCAGATTGTAATTGGTACGCCGGGACGTGTGATTGACCATATCAACCGTCATACGTTGAAGCTGGGGATGGTAGGAACTATCGTGTTAGACGAAGCTGACGAAATGCTGAATATGGGATTTCGTGAAGATATCGAACTGATTATGGAACAGTTGCCGGAACAACGGCAGACATTGCTGTTTTCGGCTACCATGCCAAAGCCGATTATGGAGATTGCCAAACAGTATCTGCATCAGCCGGAAATGGTAAAAGTAGTCAAGAAAGAATTAACTGTCCCAAAAATCGACCAGTATTATTATGAAGTGAATCCACGCAAGAAGAATGAAGTGCTGTCCCGTTTATTGGATATGCACGACCCGGAATTGTCACTTGTCTTCTGCAACACCAAGAAAAAAGTAGATGAACTGGTAGAAGATTTAAAAGGACGTGGTTATTTCGCAGCAGGACTTCACGGCGATATGAAGCAGTCCCAAAGAGACCGTGTGATGAATGGTTTCCGGAATGGACGGACCGACATATTGGTAGCTACTGATGTGGCAGCCCGTGGAATAGATGTAGATGATGTAGAAGCAGTTTTTAATTATGACGTGCCACAGGATGAAGAATATTACGTGCACCGTATCGGAAGAACCGGACGTGCCGGACGAAGTGGACGGGCATTTACATTAGTTGTTGGAAGAGAAATTTATAAGTTAAAAGATATTCAGCGTTATTGCAAAACGAAGATTAAACGCCAGCCGATTCCTTCGGCAGATGATGTGACGGACATTAAGGCCGAAAAAATACTGGAGCGTGCAGGTGCCATTATTGAAAATGAAAATCTTGGCAAAATGATAGATATTCTGGAAGAACATCTGGATGAAAAAGATTATTCTTCTCTGGAAATGGCAGCAGCTCTTTTGACAATGCATATGGGCGAAAGTTTCTCAGGCGAAACAGCAGAGGAAGATTTTGGTGATACCGGAGCAGAGCCGGGTATGGTGCGTCTGTTTATCAATATCGGTAAGAAACAAAGAGTGCGCATAGGAGATATTCTGGGGGCAATCGCCGGTGAGTCCGGATTAGAAGGACGTCTGGTTGGTGCAATTGATATGTTTGATTCTTACACATTCGTAGAAGTGCCAAGAGAGTATGCGTCAGAAGTCATCGAGGCGATGCGCAATGCCAAGATAAAAGGCAAGACTGTCAATATTGAACCGGCAAACCGGAAATAAAGAAGCCCTTGACGTATAGAGCAGAGTGCGTTATAGTTAATGTAGTTTAGTGTGCATAATGCAAACAGATATAATAGTTTAGGTAAACTCTTATTCAGAGTGGTGGAGAGTGAAGGCTCAGTGAAACCACGGCAACCCCAGTTGATTTGGAAGGTGCCAATCCCAGCGAGAAATCGAACAATAAGAGGAGTTGATATGGGAACATTCAAGTCCGTCTTATCGTATCGGTAAGACGGTTTTTTGTTGTAATTCAGAAATGACAAAGTTGTATTTGATTCTATGCAATGCAGAAAAGTGACTGCAGAAGAAAGAGGAGGAAAAAACATGGAGAAACATTTATTTACTTCAGAATCTGTTACCGAAGGACATCCGGACAAGATTTGTGATAATATTTCAGATGCTATTTTAGATGCATTAATGGCGCAGGACCCAATGAGCCGTGTGGCTTGTGAAACTGTTATTACAACAAATTTTGTTATGGTAATGGGCGAAATCACAACAAAAGCAGTAGTTGATTATGAAAAAATTGTAAGAGATACCATCCGTGAAATCGGTTATGATGATGATGCAAAAGGATTTAACTGTGACACCTGTGAGGTAAAAATCCTTTTGGATAATCAGTCAGCAGATATTGCAATGGGCGTTGACAAAGCTCTGGAAGCAAAGGAAAAGACAATGTCTGATGAAGAAATTGAGGCGATTGGCGCAGGTGACCAGGGTATGATGTTTGGTTATGCGACAGATGAAACAGAGGAATATATGCCATATGCGATTGCACTGGCACACAAATTAACAAAGCGTCTGACACAGGTTCGTAAAGACGGTACACTTCCTTATCTGCGTGCAGACGGCAAGAGCCAGGTAACGGTAGAATATGATGAGAATAACAAACCGGTGCATATTAATGCTGTTGTTATTTCTTCTCAGCATGCAGCAGAGGTATCGCAGGAACAGATTCATACAGATATCCGTAAATATGTAATTGATGAGGTATTACCTGCTGAACTGGTAGATGAGCAGACGAAGATATTTATTAATCCAACCGGACGTTTTGTTATCGGTGGACCAAACGGCGACAGTGGTTTGACAGGCCGTAAACTGATTGTAGACACATATGGCGGATATGCACGTCACGGTGGTGGTGCTTTTTCCGGCAAAGACTGTACAAAGGTAGACCGCAGTGCCAGCTATGCTGCAAGATATGTGGCAAAGAATATTGTGGCAGCAGGTCTTGCAAAACGTTGTGAAATACAGGTTTCTTATGCGATTGGTGTAGCACAGCCGACATCGATTATGGTAGATACTTTTGGAACAGGAAAAGTTTCTGACAGCAAATTAGTAGAAATTATTCGTGAACATTTTGATTTGCGTCCGGCAGGAATTATCAAAATGTTAAATCTTCGCCGTCCGATTTATAAGCAGACAGCGTCTTATGGACATTTTGGCAGACTTGACTTAAATCTTCCATGGGAGCAGCTGGATAAGGTAGAAGTATTAAAGCAGTACGAAAACTAAGAAAGGGAAAGAGGTTTGGTGAAAAGCATGAAGATGGAATTACCCGAGGACGTGTCTTTAATTATCAGAAAGTTAGAGAATGCAGGCTACGAGGCATTTGCCGTAGGTGGTTGTGTACGTGACACTATTTTGGGAAGAAATCCACAGGACTGGGATATTACCACGTCAGCAAAACCGTTGCAGATTAAAAATCTTTTCACCAAAACAATTGATACCGGCATCAAGCATGGTACGGTTACAGTAATGCTGCATAAGGTAGGATATGAAGTGACAACGTACCGTATTGATGGCGAATATGAAGATAACCGTCATCCCAAAAGTGTAGAATTTACACAAAATCTGAAACTGGACCTGGAACGCAGGGACTTTACTATCAATGCAATGGCATATAATGATACAAGGGGACTGGTGGATGAATTTGCAGGGATGCAGGATATTGAAAATAAAGTCATCCGTTGTGTAGGCAATCCGGGAGAACGCTTTGATGAGGATGCACTTAGAATGTTACGGGCTGTCCGATTTTCGGGACAGCTCGGTTTTCAAATAGAGGAAAAAACACGTCAGGCGATAGAAGAAAGGGCAGAAAATCTGAAAAATATCAGTGCCGAAAGAATCCGTGTAGAACTCACAAAACTGCTTGTTTCCAAAGGGGCAGGTCAGTTACGGACGGCTTTTGAAACAGGAATGACAAAAGTGTTTTTGCCGGAATTTGACAAGGCAATGCTGTGTGAGCAGAATAATCATCATCACATAGCAACGGTTGGAGAGCATGCCATTCGCAGTGTGGAAAATATGAATGCATTTTTCTATGGGCAGAAGATAACAGATGAAAAAACAGCGCATTGTGAATGGGCAAAAACTGCTGCAAATAATATCAAAAAACTGGTTGCTCCTTTGTCAGAAAAACAGCATAGTATTCTTTGTGTTACGATGCTGTTGCATGATATTGGCAAACCAGAAACAAAGACAACAGATGAAAATGGAACCGGACATTTTTATGGGCATCCGGCGCAGGGAGAAAAGATGGCTGCAAAGATACTCAGACGTCTGACTTTTGACAATGAAACGACAGATATTGCCAGAAAACTGATTCGATGGCACGATTATCAGTTTGAAGAGGGCGAAAAAGCTATGCGAAAGAGCGTGGCAAAAATAGGCCGTGATATTATGCCATTGTTGTTTTTGGTGCAATATAGTGATATACTGGCAAAAAATCCTGCTATATTGGAAGAAAAAATCAAAAGACTGAATCAGTGTGTGGCAGTATGGAAAACGGTAATGGATTCCAACGCAGCACTGGAACTAAAAGAACTTGCAATTACCGGCAGTGACCTGATAGCAATGGGAATCAAAGCAGGACCAGAAATTGGAAAAAATTTGAAAAATGTATTAGAATATGTTTTAGATAATCCACAAAAGAATGAAAAAGAAGTGTTACTTGAGTATGTCAGGGAGAAAATGCAAGAGAGTGGAGGAGAATAAGTAGATGGAACTTAATATGCAGTGGCATCAGATGTCCAATTCTATGAAAACGCAGGTTTATATAGACAATCTTACTGTTATTTTTAATCCACAGGCGTTATTCAGTGATGGGACAGAAAGTTACCGAATCCCTTCTGAGCCACAGGTTAATGATTATGTGAAGATTCGTTTTCGCGCCGGCAGGGAAAATATCGATAAGGTTTATTTCGTGTGCGACGGAACCCGTCAGCTGATGGTGAAGACTTCCAATGACCGTCTGTTTGACTATTATGAGTCGGGATTCCAGCTGGGTACAAAGCGTGTGGAATATTATTTTGAAGTGCATTGTGGGCCACTTGTCTGCTATTACAACAGTGTTGGTGTCTGCAGTACAGTTGAAAATTATTACAATTTCTGGATTACGCCTTCTTTTACAACGCCGGATTGGGCAAAAGGGGCTGTCTTTTATCAGATTTACACAGACCGTTTTTACAATGGCGATAAGACAAATGATGTAGAAGATGATGAATATTTCTACATTGGCGAGGGCACCAAAAAGGTTACGGACTGGAATAAATATCCGGCTGAGATGGGTGTGCGCGAATTTTACGGTGGCGATATTGCAGGTATTATGCAGAAACTTGATTATCTGCAGGATTTAGGCGTGGAAGTTATTTATCTGAATCCTATTTTTGTATCGCCGTCAAATCACAAATATGATATACAGGATTATGATTATGTGGACCCTCATATCGGAAGAATCGTAAAAGATGAGGGCGAATTACTGAAACGTGGAACAGATGGTGAACTGCTGGTTGATGACGAACATCCAAACAAAGCAGCGACGCGCTATATTTGCCGTGTAACGGACAAAGAAAATCTGGAAGCAAGTAACCAGTTGTTTATTGAGTTTGTGGAAGAAGTGCACCGTCGTGGGATGCGCGTTATTCTGGATGGTGTATTTAACCATTGTGGTTCTTTTAATAAATGGCTTGACCGGGAATGTATTTATGAGGATGCACCGGGATATGAGAAAGGTGCGTTTGTATCGGAAGACAGTCCGTATCATACGTACTTTAAGTTCTGGGAAGATGTCTGGCCATATAACACATATTATGATGGCTGGTGGGGACATGACACCCTGCCAAAACTCAATTATGAAGATTCGACAGAATTATTCAATTATGTTATGCATATTGCCAGAAAATGGGTATCGCCACCATATAATGCCGACGGATGGCGTCTGGACGTGGCAGCAGATTTGGGACATTCCGGAGAATATAACCATTATTTCTGGAAGGAATTTCGCAGAAATGTAAAGGAAGCTAATCCGGATGCAATTATTCTGGCAGAGCATTATGGTGACCCGACAGCGTGGCTGCAGGGGGATGAATGGGATACCGTTATGAACTATGATGCTTTTATGGAGCCGATTACATGGTTTTTAACAGGTGTAGAGAAGCACAGTGATGAATATCGTGGTGATATGAAAGGAAATGCAGATGCATTCTTTGGCTCAATGCGTCATTATATGACAAGGTTCTGTACGCAGTCGCTGCAGGTTGCCATGAATGAATTGTCAAACCATGACCATTCCCGTTTCCTGACCAGAACGAACAGTCAGGTAGGCAGAACAAATTCGCGTGGGGCGCAGGCAGCGAATGAAGGCGTTGACAAAGCTGTATTTCGTCAGGGCGTTTTAATCCAGATGACATGGCCGGGTGCACCGACGATTTATTATGGTGATGAGGCCGGTTTATGTGGCTGGACGGACCCGGATAACAGACGTGCCTATCCGTGGGGACACGAAGATAAGGATTTGATTGATTATCACAAGGCATTAATCCGGATTCATAAAAAGTACGAAGTATTTAAGACGGGTTCGATTCTGTTTTTGCTGGGAGAATACAATCTGATTAGTTATGGACGTTTTAATGAGAAAGAAAGGGCAGTTGTTATTATCAACAGGGATGAAGCAGAGCGTCAGGCTGTGATTCCGGTCTGGAGATTAGGTTTGACAAAGCAGCAGAGAATGGCACGCCTTTTCATATCGACACGGGAAGGATATTCCGACGAAACGCAGGTGTACGCCATCGAAAATGGAAATATCCGTGTAACGTGCCCACCGGTATCGGCTATTATCATAAAAGATATGGACAATTTTATGTAACAGGAAAAAGCATCTGGTAACGACACAAAGTTTGTTTCAGTACGATTACAGTTTATGTAGTGAGGATAAGAAAGGTTTTGATATGAAAAAATTCAGGGAATGGATGCATGGCCGGGGAAGAAATCTGGTTATGTTTATCGTAGCTGTTATTGCGATAGGGATAGTGGTACACTTTTTTGTAGTAGAAAGAGGAGGTCATCTTGGCTCCGGAAGACCAAATCCGACAGTATCGCCTAAAACACTGGAAGAGCAGAATATTGGTGGTGACAGTATAGGAACGGCAGATGAAAATGCAACCTATATACCGGGTGATGCAATTTCGCCAACGGCAACACCAACAGCAATGCCAGAAGAGAGCACAGAACCAGAAGCAGCGCTACCGGAAAAGGATACGACAACAGCCAAAACGCAGTCTTATCAGGAAGACGGACAAGAAGTACCATATCAATATGGGAGTGTAAAAGATGACGCTGTCATTCGTCTGGGATTTGCCGGTGACATTTGTCTGGATGATACCAGTGCGGTTATGCGTCATATGAGGCAGAAGGGCAGTTTGTCAAAAGTCATTAGTCCTAAACTGATTCGGAAAATGAATGCATATGATGCCATGATAATAAATAACGAGTTTTCCATTAGCAAAAGAGGAACGCCAATGGCAGGCAAAGCGTATACATTCCGGAGCAAACCGGCTAATGTGAAGTATCTGAAAAAACTGGGCGTGGATGTTGCCGGTCTTGCTAACAACCACATTTTTGATTATGGAAAAGCAGCATTTTATGATACACTCAAATATTTAAAGAAAGCCGGTATAGCGACAGTTGGTGCCGGCAAAAACAGTGCGCAGGCGAAAGAACCTGCCTATCTTACAGTCAAAGGTAAGAAAATCGCCATTGTGGCAGCTACCCGGGCAGAAAAATATGTTCTTACGCCACAGGCAGGTAAAAACAGTCCCGGTGTTTTCAGGACTTATAATGACAGACAGTATGTTAAGGCCATTAAAAAGGCAAAAAAGAAAGCCGATTATGTCATAGTCTATGTTCATTGGGGAACTGAGTACAGCACGAAGTTAGAACAGGCGCAGGTACAGCAGGCAAAAGATTATATCAATGCAGGTGCAGATGCTGTCGTTGGCGCTCACACCCATTGTATGCAGGGAATTGGATATTATAAAGGAGTTCCTATTTTTTATAGTTTGGGAAATTTCTGGTTTAATGAAAGAACATTGTATACAACTGTTTTAGAAATCAATATTTCTGATTCAGGAAAATTAACGGCAAAACTCCAGCCTTGTCTGCAGAGTGGCAAGGAAACAAAATTGCTGACAAAGCCAAGCCAGGTAAAGAAATTCGTGAAATACATAAATGGGATTTCTACCAACGGAAAACTGGATAAAAATTGTGTTGTGCACAAGAAAAAATAAAGGAAAAATAAAAGCAGGTGAAAAGTATGGAATTACTTTTCACTTGCTTTTTTCTTACGGACAATAATTTTACATTTTGCAGTTTTTCCATTACTGATGCGTGCCATCACATAAGTGGTTCCGACCTTTTTTCCGTGAATGACGCCTTTGCTTCCTATCGAAACAATTTGTTTGTTGGCAGACCAGAAAAATGGACGCTCTTTTGTGATGCTTGGACGGAGCGTAACTGCCATTTTGACTTTTTGTCCTTTACGGATTTTACGGACGGACTGATGAAACATAATGCTGGCAGCACGGGGCGACACTGAAATTTTTGCATTGATGGTTTTTGTGTCTTCAAAAAACAAAAAATTAGTTTTTGTTATTTTAATAATAACTTTTGCAGAACCGGATTTGATGCCGGTATAGCGACAGGAAGTATCACTGTCCTGCTCCACTTTCAGGATGGAAGAATCACTGCTTTTGAAAGTAACGCTACAGTCTTTCGGTACATTAAAAACGGATAACGTATCGCTGTCATTCTGAAAGATTTTTTTGGCGTGCTTTGATATGCCAACTTTTGGTGCTGCTTTTTTTTGTTTTAATTTTATAGTTGTGGCAGAAGTTTCCTGCAAAGGCAGAAAAGCCTGGTCTATGGATGCCTGGTCATCAGAAGAACTCTGTTCTGCACTATTTGCAAAAGAACTCTGCTCTGTATTGTTTGTCTGGCTTGCAAGGGCAAGCGAACGGTTTCTTCGTGCAGAAGTTTTATCTGCAGGAACCAGACAGAGCAGCAGAAGCAGGCTGCCACATATTATATGTAATACTGTTTTTTTCATAAGGACTCCATTTCTGTATCAAAACATTGTCTTGTATTATCTTAACGGATACTATCCTTAGTGTAAAGAGGGGACGTGGCAGAATAGTGTCAGAAAAATTCTTTTTTTTGACATATTTTTTTGGTAATCTATTATAAGGAGGCAGAGTATGCCGGAAAATTTCAACATAGAATACAGATAATAAGAAATTCGTATGAAAAAAGAGTAGTATGAAGTTTGAGTAGTAAGAAAAAAGAATAGTATGAAATCAGGAAAGTGTAAAACCAGTAGGAAAAATAAAAGAGCAGAGAGGAGTCAAACAGTATGGATTACATATTAATTGCAGATGATAATAAGGATATTACTGATATTTTAACGGTTTATGTAAAAAAAGAAGGATATGAACCGGTTGTGGCAAAAGATGGAGTGGAAGCAGAGCGTATGTTTGAGGAATATAATCCTGTGGCATTGCTGTTAGATGTTATGATGCCGTTTAAGGACGGATATGAAGTGTGCCGTGATATCCGTCAAAAGTCGAGCGTACCGATTATTCTGATTACGGCAAGGGGAGAAGATTTTGATAAAATTATGGGACTGGATATCGGTGCAGATGATTATATTGTAAAACCGTTTAGCCCAAGTGAAGTGATGGCAAGGCTGCGTGCCGTGCTGCGCCGTTTAAACCGTGACAGTGGTTCCCAGAAATCAGGTAATATCGTAACAATCAATAATATGGTAGTAAATCTGGAGGAATATTCTTTCAGTATTAACGGGCAGAGAGTTCCGTTAACCAAAAAAGAAATTGAAACTATGTGGACATTGGCAACGAATCCAAACAAAGTATTCACAAGGGATAATCTGTTAGACAGTCTGTGGGGGTATGATTATTATGGTGACAGCAGGACGGTAGATTCCCATATAAAACGGCTTCGTGCCAAACTGGATACGCAGGAGCATCCGGACTGGACCATTAAGACAATCTGGGGAGTCGGCTATAAGTTTGAAATCAACGAAGATAAATTTTAGAATAGCCGGGTAAATGAAAAGCAATCAGGCTGGCAAATCCAGAATATTTTCTATAATAAACGAAAAAGCAGTAACAACAAAAAGGAAAGGAAGTGTGATATTGATGTTTCATCGCAACAAAAAGAAAAGGCATTCATTGTGGAATTATATTCAGCATAATGATGTTGTTTTGCGTATTTTTACTTCCTTTGCATTTGTATTGGCACTGACCGGCGTACTGATAGGCTGCATTTTTATATCGCTATATGAGAAAAACTATGTGGCATCATATACAAAACTGCTGACACGGCAGGGAAAAATTATATCAAAACGGGTAGCACGTTTTGAGAACAAAAAGAAAGAAACGCTTTTCCAAAAATACAATGTATATATCGACGAGATGGAGCGTGCAGAAAATACAGATGTCTGGATTGTGGCAAAAGAAGATGCCCAAAATCCACTGGCACTGGAGTTTGTTAATGCAAATGCAGATGCCCAGAATCTTTCTACAGAAACCTACGCTGTTTTGCAAAAAGCATATAAGGGAAAGATTGCATCCAATTCCAGTTTTGACAGTACATATGGTATGACTACGCTGAGCGTTGCTGTGCCAATCAGAAACATAAATACAGAAGAAGTCTGTGGCGCAGTCTTGATGATTTCTATGATTGACCGGCAGACAATGGGAATTAGTGAAGGAAAATATCTGATTACGTTTAGCGTTTTGACAGCTGTCATTATTGCATATATTGTGGCAATTTTCTTTTCTCAATTTTTATCAAGGCCATTGAACAAGATAGGAAAAAGAATTGGCGTTATGGCAAAGGGAGATTATTCCCACATAGAAGTGAAAAGACCAAATTCGCAAATAGGAAGTCTGGAAAAATCTTTGGATTATCTGGCAGGAAAGTTACGGAAGGCAGAAGAAGAAAGAGAAAACTTAGAGCAGGTGCGACGCGATTTTTTTGCCAACGTATCGCATGAACTGCGAACGCCGATTACGGTAATGCGTGGGTATACAGAAACACTGGCTGATGGTGTTGTAGAGCAGCCGGAGCAAATTGAGGCTTTGTACCAGCGTATGCTGCAGGAATGTCAGGGGATGGAACGTCTGGTAAATGATTTGTTTGTCCTATCAAAAATGCAGAATCCTGATTTTGAGATTGACAAAGAACCGGTCAGCCTGACACAGATATTTGGAGAAATTATCCGTAGTGGCAACATACTGGGAAAAGAAAAGGATATTAGCATTCAGTTAGAAGCACCGGAAGAAGACCCGTGTCTGATTATGGGTGATTATGGAAGATTGCGCCAGATGTTTATGGTGATTGTGGATAATGCTGTCAAATTTTCAAAAGAGCACGGCAGGGTTGAGATTGTGATTGATAAGGAAGACAACCGGTATCATATTGCCATCAGGGATTATGGTGTAGGGATTTCAAAGGAACAGTTGCCATATATATTTGAAAAATTTTATTCATCTAAGATGCGACAGAATGAAACGGGAACAGGACTGGGTCTGATGATAGCAAAGCAGATTGCATTACGGCACGGAGGGGATATTGAAGTGGAAAGTGAATTAAATCAGGGAACTACTTTTTCATTCTCCTTTGAAGAGTGTACCTGCCTTGAGGAATTTGAATAAATAGTTTTGCCAAAAGGATGCAGCATAAAAGAGCAATGGAAAAAGGCGATGAAATTGAAAAATGCTACAATAAAATGGAATGAAATGAAAAAGTAATATTATGAAAAATAGCACAACTAAAAAAGCGATGAAATGAAAATGGTTTACAAAAAATAATTTGATAAAAAGGTAGTATTTCAAAATTTTTCTAGTTGTATTTTTGGAAAAAAAGTATATACTATAATTAAAACAAGATATAAAGTCTGGCAGAAGCCTAAAAAAAGGTGTTCTGTCTGGCAAAAAAGCCTGGGATGTACGACACCCCTGATATTTTGAACCTACACTTATTGATTGGGATTCCTACATTTTTGCGAAGATGTCAAGCCTCCTAAGAGTGGAAGGCAGAATCGCATGTGCGGTTGCCCACCTAGCGAATGCTAGGACTCAAAATTCAGGGAACGGCATTTTGGGTGCAATATGATAAGCAGGGACTGCACGGTAACAGTGCAGTCCTTTTTTGCTACATCTACAGAAAGTACTGGTCCTGACAGCATAGGCTTCCTTTTCTGTCAAAGGCACGCTCTCGCTGTACAAACTCGCCAGGCAATTCAGATTGTGGTTCTCTGGTAAAAGGCCGGCAGAAACACGTTGACAAAGGAGATAATTATGGAATTTCAAATTATTGAAAAAAAGGATATTTCAACAAGAAGCGTTTATCATGCAGAAGAAGGAAGTTTGATGACTTACGGAAGAGAGATAGAGCATAGCCTGTGTATAGATAATACACATTTAACTATGGATATCGATAGTGAAGGTGCTTTTATCGGAATATCGGGATTTTTAGGAAATTTAAGCAATATTCCTAATATTAAAACAGCAAATATATCATATAAAACAGGGAAAATGCTTTATCAAAACAGTATTCATTTGGAAAAAGGAATAGGATGTGGGGTGACTAATTCATAGTATGAAAAGAAATATTAAATGGTTTATGATTATACTTAGCATATGTGTGCTCGGCTATATCCTATATTGCAATGTAAAATCCAATTACCAGAAAAAGGATTATGCCAATACTATTGACAAAGCCATACAAACAGGTGAAATGTATCGTAATGAACCGAGTGATACAAATAGGACTGAGTTTATCAAAGAATTAAAGGATTTAGTTGTTATGTATGCTGGGATAAGAGATGGTGAAGAAGGCGATAAAGCATATAATGCAAAAATGTTATGTGATTTTTTGTCATCTTCATATGATATTTTAGAGGTTGATAAAAATCAGGTTTGTCAATTAAGCAGTTTACTAGATGCTTTGCAGTTGCTTAAATCAGACCCTTTTGATGAATCCGGCAGAGCAAATGACTGTATTTTAGATTTTGTAAAAGCAAATCCATAGTGCGTGTTTCCAAGCGAGAGCGTGCTCCGTCAGGAAAACTGTTTTATTACATATCCCTTAAAAGACAGCGAAAATGATTCCTCTGCGCAAATTAGTTGCATTACTTTGTGGAGTTTAGTATACTAAAAATAGTGTGGGCTTGTCTGCAAAAAAGCAAAACGGCAGTCTGCAAAAGTATTGTGGATACAAGAAGGAGGAAAAAAAGTGGCACAAAAGGGAGATTTATTATCATTTCGTCCAGACATAAAAGTATTGGATGCAACCATTCGTGATGGAGGTCTTGTCAATGACTTTTATTTTACAGACGAGTTTATTAAGGATTTGTATCAGACAAATGTAAAAGCAGGCGTTGACTATATGGAGTTTGGTTATCGTGCTGATAAAGAAATGTTTGATGTAGATAAATTTGGCAAGTGGAAATTTGCATCTGACGAACATATCCGTGAAATCGTTGGCGAGAATGACACAGATTTGAAACTGGCAATTATGGCCGATGTCGGAAGATGTAACTATAAAGAAGACATTCATGACCGCAGCGAAAGTCCTCTTGACCTGATTCGCGTGGCAACCTATGTGAATACAATGCCTGCAGCGATTGATATGATTGAAGATGCAAAACGCAAAGGCTATGAAGTAACCTGTAATATTATGGCGATTTCCAATGCAAAAGAATCGGATATTGCAACTGCTTTGGAAATGTTAGGAAAGAGCTGTGTTGATGGTATTTATATTGTAGACAGTTTTGGTTCTCTTTTCCCTGAGCAAATTCGTAAAATTGCTGACCAGTATCTGGAAGTTGGCGAAAAATATGGCAAATACATTGGAATGCACGCTCACAACAACCAGCAGCTTGCATTTGCAAATACGATTGAAGCCTGTGCACAGGGTGTATCGTATCTGGATGCAACTATGAGTGGTATGGGACGTGGTGCAGGTAACTGTGCAATAGAACTTTTACTGGGATTTTTGAAAAATCCAAAATACAAATTGTTCCCTGTTGTCCAGTTTATTGAAAAACAGATGGTGCCATTGCTGGAATCCGGCATTGAATGGGGATTTGACATTCCTTATATGATTACGGGACATCTGAATCAGCATCCACGTGCAGCAATAGCAGCCATGAAAGAAGGACGTAAGGATTACACGGAATTTTACAAAGAAATCATCGACAAAGACTGATTGAAATGAGGCGCTAGTATGGTAAACAGAGAGCCGATAGGTGTATTTGATTCGGGAGTAGGTGGCATCAGTGTGCTCCGTGAACTGGTTCAGATTATGCCGAACGAGAATTATCTCTATCTGGGAGATTCTAGGCATGCCCCTTATGGCACCAAATCTCTGGAGGAAGTCAGGGCATTGACATTAGAAAATATTGATGTTCTGCTTCAGCGTGGTGCAAAATCGATTGTAGTGGCATGCAATACGGCAACAAGTGCTGCTGTCGCGATTCTCAGAAAAAAATACCCGGATTTGCCGTTAGTCGGGATAGAACCGGCAATCAAACCGGCAGTTCTGTATAAGCCGGATTCGCGAATTGTCGTAATGGCAACACCGATGACACTGAAACAGGAAAAGTTTCAGAAGTTAATGAAACAGTACGAAAATCAGGCACAGATTATTCCTCTTCCGTGTCCCGGTCTGATGGAATTTGTAGAACGGGGCGATTTGGATGGTGAGGATTTAAAGAAATATCTGACCGAATTGCTTTGGACAGTAAAAGAAGAAAAAATCGATTCTATTGTATTAGGATGTACGCATTATCCATTTGCAAAAAAAATGATTGAACAGGTCGTCGGAAATGACGTGATGATTTTTGACGGGGGCAATGGAACAGCAAGGGAAATGCATCGCCGGCTAAAAGTGGCAGGCAGACTGACGGATTCTGAAACAAAAGGAACGGTTTCATTTCTAAACAGCTGCGATACCGAAGAAGAAAAACAATTATGTAAATATCTGCTGACAAGAGAATAAAAGTAGTTGGCAAAAAGTAAATGATTGAGAAAAAGTAAATGATTGAGAAAAATCAAGTAATTAAGAAAACAGCAAATAGCAGAAAATAAGAAGGACACTGCATAGGAACCAACCCAAAAAGTCAGACCTGAAATCTGGCGATGGGGACGGTTCAAAATGCAGCGCCCTTTTTTGATTAAAAAATCCGGTAATGGGGAATCTGGTATCCTAACAGCAGAAATTCCATATAGTCGTGTAGCAGGATGGCCGGGCAAGACAGGAAAAACCACAGATTGCTGTAGAGCAGACAAATTTGTCCCTGGAAATTATATTGTTCACCGGAATAGTCCCAGACATTAAGGTGCATATGCCGGTTTACAATCATACCAAAAACCAGTTCCACCCCGGTAATCATAAGTCCACAAAAAAACATCTGGCTTAAAATGGAAGCTGAATTGCCCAGAAGAAATTCAACTACACCGATGAGAAGAAAACATATACCACCGGCCAGAAACATAGAGATATGAGAATATCCTCTGGCGAGGATTTCGATACCACAATATAGAAACCCACCGGTCAAAAACATAATAGAATATGCCTGAAACTGCGTCATGCGAACCTACCTTTCTGTATGTGTAAATTTTATCTTAAAATGCAGACCTGATATGTAATAGTTTGTCTACTAAATGAACCCTTATTCTTTTTTTGCGTAAAAACAAAAATTTCCTTTTTATTTTTGTATCATTTGTCCGGATGAAAGTTTTGCTTTTTGATAGTGTTGACAAAAATAGTTTGTGCTTTTATGAAAATAAAGGCAGATGAAAAAATAGAAGAATAAAACAGAAAAACAGCTGTCGGAAAAAGAAAAAAATTGGCAGGAAAAGAAAAATATTTATTTTCTTTCCGGGCAGATTATGATAACATAAAATAAAATACAAGCTAGGAAGGTATTAGTAATGAAGCAAGAAAACTTAAAATATCTGGATGATGCTATTTCTGCAAATTTGCAAGAAAATAGCAAGGACCCGGATTGCATTGTGGGAGCCTCCATTTGCGTAATACACAAAGGAGAAGAAGTTTATCGTAATGAGTATGGATATGCTGACAGGGAAAAAAAGATTCCGATGGCAGCAGACAGCATATTCCGTTGTTATTCTATGACAAAACCGATTACTTCGGTGGCAGTTATGACGCTGGTAGAGAAGGGGGTGCTGTCATTGACAGACCCTGTCAGTATGTATCTTCCGGGATTTAAAGACCAGCAGGTTCTGACGGATGACGGACTGGTGCCGGTAGAAAGAGAAGTACAGATACAGGATTTGCTTAATATGACGGCAGGTGTGGTTTATCCGGATGCATCCTTTCCGGCAGGAAAAGTAATGCAGGATATGATTGACGAATATTATCGGAAAATTTTTGAAGAAGATACACCGACTTCTACATATGATTTAGCTAACTTAATTGGTAAGCAGCCTTTGGCATTTCAGCCGGGCGAAAAATGGTGTTACAGTTTCTGCGCAGATGTGTTAGGTGCTGTAGTTGAAGTTGTTTCGGGGAAAAGTTATGGAGAATATCTGAAGGAAACGATTTTTGAACCATTGGGCATGACAGATACTGATTTCTATGTTCCTGAAGAGAAACAGGACCGTTTCTGTCAGTTTTACCAGTATATGCCGGAAACAGAAACACTGGAGCCGTGTACATGGCAGCATTTAGGATTGAGTTATATGCATTTAAAGAAACCTGCATTTGAATCAGGTGGTGCCGGTCTGGTATCCACAGTGGATGATTATGGCAAGTTTGTTAAAATGCTTTTAGGCAAAGGAACCTATCAGGGTGTCCGTATTCTTGGACAGAAGACAGTTGAGTGGATGACGCAGAACCGTCTGACAGAGCAGCAGTTAAAGTCCTTAGGATGGGAACAGTTAAAAGGCTATGGATATGGTAATTTAATGCGTGTTATGATTGATGCAGCACACGCAGACAGTGTAGGCTCTGATGGAGAGTTTGGATGGGATGGATGGCTTGGCAGCTATATGTTTGTAGACCCGAAAGAAGATTTGGCAGTCATTTATGTCATTCAAAAATGTGGTGGCAATGGATTCCGTGATATCCAAGTGATTCGGAATATTGTATATTCAGCATTATAACATTCTGAACAGGAGTAGTTAAGAAGTTTAGAAAATGCCGTTATAATGAAAAAAATGGTAAGGAGGAAAAAAATATGGCAAAATTTTGCAGCCAGTGTGGCAGAAAATTAGAAGATGGAGAGGTGTGCAACTGTAGCACGCAGCCGGTACAGGGCCAGCCAGTACAGGGCCAGCCGGTACAGGGCCAGCCGGTACAGGGTCAGCCAGTGCAGGGTCAGCCAGTGCAGAATCAGTTTGTACAAGGACAGTTTGTGCAGGGACAGTTTGTAAATCAGCAGATGAATGCAGGACAGGCTTCCATTGATGTCAAGGGAGTGGTGGCAGATATGGGAGATATGCTGAAACAGCCGGTCACAAAAACAGCCGAGTTTGCAAAAGAAAAGAAAGGAATGGCATACGGAGCAGTATTTGCAGGAATCAATGTATTTATCAGTACCTGTATTGCTATTTTCAGTATGATTTATTTGCACGCCAAAGTAGGAGATTATGCTGCTTATTTACCGGATATTCCATATGTCCAGTTTCCAATTATGATATTAGTGTTTACGGCAGCGGGCATCGCACTTATGACAACATGTTTGTTCTTATTTGATAACAAAGTATTCCATGGAGATGCGACATTTGGTTCTATGCTTACTGTTGTAGGAGCAAAGGCACTGCTGAGTACGGCATTTCTGATTTTGGGAGCAATTTTAGGTATCATTAGTCCGGTGGTTGGAATTTCTGTTATTGTAATGGGAATTGTAGTAAGTCTGGGATATATGGTGGTTACCTATACACAGGTTTCTGTATTAGATGCGAACAAAAAGGCTTTTGTTGCTATGATAGCAATAGCGATTATGACAGTAATTAACCTTTTGTTTGTACGCATTGTTATGTCAGTTGTTATGAGCAGCCTTTCAAGTTACATTAGTTCGTTACTTAATATATTTTAAATGAAGGAGAAAATGCATATGATATGTCCAAATTGTAAAAAAGAAATAGCAGATGCCAGTAAATTTTGCGAGTTCTGTGGTACAAAATTAGGTGTGCCAAACGCAGGTCAAGTACCACCACAGCCAAACGCAGGCCAGATACCACCACAGCCAAATGCAGGTCAGATACCATCGCAGCAGAACGCATGGCAGGTGCCACCACAGCAGAATGCATGGCAGGTACCACCACAGCAGGCACCGAAAAAACCAATCGATAAAAAGAAACTGGGAATGATTATCGGGATTGCCGGTGCAGCACTTGTGTTGCTGATTATCGTTATTGTATTGATTGCTACACACAAAAAGACGATTGATTTGGAAGATTATACAAAAGTTACTTTTTCAGGATACAATGGTTACGGAAAAGCTACATTGAACTTTGACAATGAGCAGTTCATAAAAGATATTCAGGAATATGGAAAGTTTGACCGTGCTGACAAAAAGAGTATCGAAAATGGTGACTGGTCTTCTGTTTTATCATCTTCTTTAGATACATATAATGCAGTAAATGAGGTATCTTATGAATTAAACAAAGACAGAAAATTATCGAATGGAGATACTGTAAAAGTTTCTTTCAAATTTGATAATGATGCAGCATCTAAGATTGGTATTAAATTTTCAGGTGATGCGAAAAAATTCAAAGTAAAAGGTTTGAAAAAAGTTAAGAAAATCAATCCATTTGATTATCTGACAGTCAGCTTTACAGGTACTTCACCAAATGCATCGATTGAAACAACGGTAGATGTTTCTTCTAAAGACTCTTCTGTTCAGGATGCAATGGACTATGTTGATTTCTCGGCAGACCATTCATCAGGTATTGCAAAAGGAGATAAGATTGTCATTACTGCCTATGCAGATGAAGAGTATTTGTTGGAAGAAAGTGGTTGCAAATTAGAGGAAACAACAAAAGAGTATACTTGTGATAAGGTTGATGAATATGTTATGAAATATGCCGATATCACGGAAGATTATCTGGGAACAATCAAAAAACAGGCAGAAGATGTAATTGATGCTTATTTTGCAGAGGAAAGCGAATTTATCAAGGCTGATAAAATTACATTTGAGGGATACTATTTCCTGACAAATAAGGATGTAGATACCTGGAGTTCCCATAATATTCTGGATTTGGTATACTCTGCAACGGTAAAGAGCAAAGATAAATCATTTGAGAAAACAAAAGTATATATTCCAATTGAGTTTACGGATGTGCAGAAATATGCAGATGGCCAGTGCTTTGTAAACCTGGATTCCTGGGAGCGCAAAGGAAGTACATCATTACAGTACGACTGGTGGAAACAGGTAACCGGTTATACAAAGACAGATACTATGTATAATGAACTGGTAGCTGCCAGAAAAGCCGAATATACGGAAGAATGTACAGAAAAGTTAAAATAAATAGTAACAGGTAATATTTATAAAAATGAGAAAGAACTATTGGGAATATACAAATGCATATTGTGCCAATAGTTCTTTCTTTTGACTTAACGGTGTCTGGAAATATTTGCCATGACAAAAAAACTGGAGAGAGGAAAAGATAATGAACAGGAGCGTCGTTATCAGGAATATCGTATGAAACAAAATAATATTGTGATTGATGCCATTACCAGCCGTATTTTGAGAATACACAGTGCTGAGATGCAAAAGGATGAGGTTTGCGAAACAGTTTCGTTTGCTATCGAAGAAAATATGCCCAAAGAAGAAATAAAGGTGTCTGAGGATGGAAAAACGGGCAGACGTGAGTGGAAGACGGATGATTTAACCGTTTTGATGGACAGACAGGGAAGGCTTTCTATCTATAATCAAGAAGATGTGCTGCTTTGTGCCGATTACGCAGGTAACCGCAAACAGGAGCAGACGTTATCGGAAGAAGAACTGGAACAGTTACGAATGGAAGGTCACGATGCCCAGTCAGAGAAAGAGGCCCTTTCTTTTTGCGTGACAAAAGCGTTGTATGGCGATGAAACTATTTACGGACTGGGCGATAAGACCGGATTTTTAAATAAAATGGGATATGACTATATGATGTGGAATTCGGACAATCCGGAGCCTCACGTAGAAAATCAGACATTTAAAGCACTGTACAAATCCATTCCGTTTTTTATTGTAGTACGGGATGCTTGTGTATATGGAATCTTTTTGGACAACACCTATCGTTCTTATCTGGATATGGGTTATGAAAGCAGTCAGTATTATTATTTTGGCGCAGCCGGTGGCACGCTGGATTACTATTTCATTTCAGGTGATACCATTGCAGAAGTTATCAAAGGTTATACGATGCTGACAGGAAGGGCACCATTGCCACAGATGTGGACGCTGGGCTATCAGCAGTCGCGCTGGAGTTATGAGAGCGAGGAAGAAGTGCTGGCTCTGGCAGAAAAATTCCGGGAATATGGCATACCTTGCGACGCAATTCATCTGGATATTGACTATATGGAACGGTTTAAGGTGTTTACGGTAGACCAAAAGAAATTTCCGGATATGAAAAAACTGAGTGACAAACTGGCAGATATGGGAATCAAACTGGTTACGATTATTGACCCGGGAACAAAAATCGAAGAAGGCTATGATGTCTACGAAGAGGGCGTGCAGAAAAATTTCTTTGCGAAAGATGAAGAAGGAAATATTTATCAGAATGTAGTCTGGCCGGGAGATTCGGTATATCCTGATTTTACTTCGGAAAAAGTAAGAGAGTGGTGGGGCAATCTGACAAAAAGACTGACCTTGCAGGGAGTACGGGGTATCTGGAATGATATGAATGAACCGGCAAGTTTTTGTGGACCATTGCCGGATGACGTTGTATTTGCTGGAGATGGAAAAGAAAGACAACACAAAGAAGTACACAATATTTATGGTCATCTGATGGCGAAAGCGACATACGAGGGGTTAAAAAGAAACGATGGAAGACGGCCTTACGTTATTACCAGAGCATGTTATAGTGGCACGCAGAAATATTCAACAGCGTGGACGGGAGATAATCAGAGCCTTTGGGCGCATTTACAGATGTCCATTCCACAACTGCTCAATCTGGGAATGTCGGGCATGCCTATGGTAGGAACGGACATTGGTGGATTTGGAGCCAATGCAACGCCGGAATTGTTCAGCCGTTGGATAGAAGCATCCTGTTTTGCACCACTATTTCGGAATCACAGTGCAAAAGATACCAGAAGGCAGGAACCGTGGCGTTTTGGAGAAGAAACGTTAGAGGTTAGCAGAAAGTATATTGCGCTGCGTTATAAGTTTCTTCCGTATCTCTACGATTTGTGCTATGAGGAAACACAGACGGGGATGCCATTGTTACGATCTCTTGTCATGCATTACCAGCAGGATAAAAACGTAAGGGAATGTAATGATGAATATCTGGTGGGCGATAAAATTCTTATGGCACCTGTTGTCCAGCAGGGGATGAGAGCGAGAATGGTTTACCTGCCAGAAGGAACGTGGGTGGATTATTGGACGAAGGAACGAATCACGGGTGGCAGATATATTTTACGGGAGGCACCTCTGGATGTCTGCCCAATGTATATCAAAGGCGACAGTATTTTGCCGGTATATGCACCAATGCAGTCAATTGAGCCGGAAAATATCACGAAGCTGACATTAGAGTATTATCCAGCTGACGGTCGGGAAGCAAGCTATACGCATTATCAGGATAATGGCGTTGATTTTGATTATCAGCAGGGAAAATATAATCTCTATCAGTTTATCTGCTGCCAGGATAAGCCACAGGAAATGCAGACGGTAATGCTTCACGAGGGTTACCGGAAGTATCAGGAAATTTGTGTGGAATGCAGGTAAGGGATGGAAAATAGGGCATCAAGCTGATAGCTTGTAGGAAAATACATCGGCATTGAAGTATAATATTTCCCATTTTCCACATACTAACTCCATATCCAAAGATTTGAATGGAAATGGAGGAAAAAGACTTGAAAGCAACAGGCATTGTTCGTCGCATCGACGATTTAGGCAGAGTCGTAATACCAAAAGAAATACGCACGACGTTAAGGATTCGCGAAGCTGACTCATTAGAAATATATACAGACCGGGACGGGGAAATCATCCTAAAAAAATATTCTCCTGTCGCAGAAATGGGGGAAGTGGCAAAGCAATATGTTGAGGCTTTAGCACAGGTGTCTGGAAATATTGCAGCCGTTACCGACAGAGAACGTTTTATTGCCGTATCGCCTAATGGAAAAAAAGAATTATTACAAAAAGTGATTCACCCGGATTTGGAAAAAGTAATTTTTGACAGAAAAAAAGTAATGGCAGCAGCCGGTTCGGAACAATATGTCAAATTGACAAATGAAGGTATTTCTTACAAACAGGAAGTGATTTATCCGGTGATTTCGCAGGGAGATGTGATTGGCAGCGTGATGTTATTGTCGAAAGACTCTGAAAAAAAGCCGGGCATAGAGGAAGAGAGTCTTCTGGCATATACGTCGAAGATTTTGGGAGCGCAAATCGAGTAGAAAAAATGCATAGACACACAAAAAGCTCTTTGTTATAATTTAGCAAAGGGCTTTTTGATTATGTAGAATCGGGAAATGCAGTAAAAGCAGAGAATACAGCGAAAAATACGGATGTTGCACTCTTTTATGAAACCAGGAAATATATTAAATAGGGCAGGAGGTACTTATGGAAAAATTAATATCAGATTTGCAGAACTTAGGCTGTGATATGGAAGGCGCGATGGAGCGTTTTCTGGATGACGAGGAATTTTATGTTGAGTGTTATGAGAAGGTTATCAATGACGCTGGATTTTGGGAACTAAAAGATGCATTAGAAGAGCATGATGTCAAAAAGAGTTTTGAGTGCGCACACACGCTAAAAGGTGTCATTGCCAATATGGGATTAACTTCGTTATATGAGATTATGACAGAGATGGTAGAGGTGCTGCGAAAGGGAAAAGAGGACGGGGTTTTGGAAAAATATAACAAATTAATGGAGGAACGAAAAAAATATCCTCAAAATGCCATAAAAAGGTAAAGAATTGCCGAAATACCTTGACAAACGCTCATAATAAGGGTATAAATAAAGTTGTAAGTTTTTACGGAATTATTTTTTGAGGAGGATTTATCCATGAACAAAACAGAATTAGTTGCAGCTATCGCTGAGCAGGCTGAGCTTTCTAAAAAAGATTCAGAGAAAGCATTAAAAGCATTTATCGATGTTGTTACAGATGAATTAAAGAAAGGTGAAAAGATTCAGTTAGTTGGTTTCGGTACTTTTGAAGTAGCTGAAAGAGCTGCAAGAGAAGGTAGAAATCCTTTAACTGGTGAGAAGATGCAGATTAAGGCTTCTAAGGCACCTAAGTTCAAAGCTGGTAAAGCTTTAAAGGATGCTGTAAACTAGTAACAGTTTTATTATGAGTGATTAGAGGTTGTAGGTGTACAACCTCTTTTCTTTTTTTGAAAATAAGGAGGATGAACAAATGCGCCTTGATAAATATTTAAAAGTTTCACGGCTTATCAAAAGAAGACCGGTGGCAAATGAAGCTTGTGACGCCGGAAGAATTATGGTAAACGGAAAAGTAGCAAAGGCTTCTTTAAATGTCAAAGTGGGAGATATTATAGAAATTTCTTTTGGTGACAAACAGGTAAAAGTTGAGGTCCTGAGTATCGAAGAAACTTACAAAAAGGACGAAGCAAAAGAATTATATAAAATGCTCTAAAGATTATATATGCCAGTCTATACAGAGAAAAAATGGCATAACGGCAAGATGCCCGGTGTATGCACAGATTGGCAGAACCATACGAATTTAAGTGCTAAATAAAACAACTTCCTCATATACTACAATAGTTACAAAGTGTTTTGTAAAAAGGATAGGAGGAAGTTTTTTTATGGAAGAAAAATCCTATGAAGATAGCAGACGAAACAGTATACATAAAGTATATTTGAATGGAAGAAAGACAGCAGTATTATCCGGCGTCAAAGATGTGTTGTCATTTGATGCAAAAGAGGTATATCTCGAAACGCAGCAGGGAATTTTGCTGATACGTGGTGACGAACTTCATGTGAGCCGTCTGTCGCTGGAAAAAGGAGAAGTAGATGTAGACGGCAGAATTGACAGCTTTGCCTATTCCGACAGGGAAGAACCACAGAAGAAAGCAGGTTCTTTTCTGGGGAGGATGTTTCAGTGACAGAAATCATATTAGGACAGGTTCGGTTTGTTGTGGTCACTGCATTTTGGGGAATGATTTTGATGCTGGGCTATGATGTGCTGCGCTTTGGCCGGTGGCTTGTGCATCACAATAAAATTGCCATAGCGATAGAAGACATTCTTTATTGGTGCGTTATGTCTGTTCCGACATATGTGGTATTTTTCATTTATAATGAAGGAGAAATACGCTGGTACGGAGTGTTAGCCGTGTTAGTTGGTGGAGCTGTATATGAAAAAGGAATCAGTCGTCTGGTTCGCCGTCTTGGCTATCATTATCTGACAAAACCGAAAAACCGTCTGAAGAAATGGATATCAAAATGTTTGAAAAAACTGCTAACAAAGGGTAAAAAAATAGTCCGGGCCAGAAAAAATAGCAAAAAAAATATTGCAAAATTGTAAGAAATGGTATATAGTAAAAGAACTAGGCAAAATGCCTGCAAAGCCTTATAAAATAAGGGGTTGTGGCAAATTGCAGGAACGGATTTTTGAGCACAATATATTGTATTTACTGCCGACAGTTTACACTGTATATTGTAGAAACTTGGAGAAGGTGGGTGAAACTTTGGCACGGAAGCGACATAAGAAGCTGAGCAAAGCGACCATATTTGGTGCTATTTTGCTGACGGTTGTTCTTTGTGGAACATTATCGTACAAGCAGAAGGTTATGGGAACGCAGGAAAAGGAATATTCTGCCCAGATAAAAGAATTACAAAAGCAAAATAAAGAATTAAAAGAAGAAAAAGAAGATTTAAAAGATTTGGAAGAATATGTCAAAACGGATGAATATGCAGAAGAAGTTGCCAGAGAAAAGTTCGGATTAGTATATAAAGGCGAAATCATATTCAAACCGGAAGATGAGCAGTAACATAAAATCTTATAAATTAATATCTAAAAATACCAGTTTAGCATATCAGATGCCAGACTGGTATTTTTGTTTTTTTCTAAAATGCTAAATTGCGCTGTTTCGGAAATCTGTCACATTCCCAGTACCCGGCGAATTGCAAAAATAAAAAATGTCGAATACTTTTTCTGTGTAATGTATGAAATTTGACAAAATCTGCAAAATAAACTTTTTATACTTTTATGCTACAACAACCTGTGTGGGAAACAGGGGAATTGAAATAGAAGAGGTGGGATGATATGAAAGATATTCAAAAAAGGATGCTGGGACAGATTTTGCTAGGCTTTTTGCTGGGACGGGTTAATTTGTTTGGAATGAATCCGGTAGGAATTGCATATTTTGCAGCGTGCTACACAGAGAAAGGCTCAAAACTTCCGGTTGCTTTCAGTGTTGTGCTGGGTATGCTTACCGTGTTCCCGATAGAAAATGTATTTAGCAGTGCATTGGCGATAACGGCAGTGATTCTGGCAGTTGATTTGCTGGAAAAAAGAAATGTGACAGTTCGTTTAGGACATGTTGCCCTGCTGCTTTTTGCTGCTGTCTTTTGCCTGAACGTATTCAGACTGTATCTGATGCCACACGATAACTATGATATTATGCTGGGCGTTTTGGAAGCGGTGCTGACAATGGTATGTACCCGTGTTCTCTATGATGGGGTGCATTTTATGCTGCATGCCAGAAGAGGACAAAATCTGGGGAATGAAGAAGTAATCAGTCTTGTCCTGCTGGGTGGTTTTGCCATATTCGGGCTTCCGGATGTGAAAGTGGCAGGGCTGTCATTGCTTTTGGTTGTTGTCTATTTTTTTACGCTTGTTATGGGATATGCATATGGAACCGGTACGGGAGCAATAGCCGGTGCTATCAGTGGCTGTGTACTGGCAGCGTGTGGGTGGCAGCCGGTTATGACGGGCATTCTCGCATTGCTGGGGATTTGTGCCGGAATGCTTCGTGAACAGGGAAAGCTCATATTATGTGGGACCTATTTTCTGACGGCAGTTGCCCTTTGCTTTTTATCTTCGGAAGACATTATTCTGATAAATGAGCTGGGAAGCATTGCACTGGCTGGTGGGATTTTTCTGGTTATTCCGGAAAAATGGATTGGAAAAATTCAAATCAATGCCGGAGGCTGGGAAGATAATTGGGAAAGTGAAAAATTACAGCATCTGATGCAATATAAATTGCAAGATTTTTCAAAATCGTTTCAGTCACTTTCCCAGTCGCTTGCCAAAGGTACAAAAACGAAATTGCCTATGACTCACAGCCAGATGCGAAAAATGGCAGAAGTTATGACAAATGAAGTCTGTGGACGGTGTGAAAATTGCGAAAACTGTAGGGGACAGATAGCATTACAGCGTCCGGAAATGTTTGGAACGCTGGCACTGGCGCAAGAGCAGGGAGAAATTGCGTTAGAGCAGATGCCGGCAGATTTTACAAGAGAATGTATTCATCAGGAACGGTTTTTGTCGGAAGCAAACCAAAATATCCATCTGGCTAATGTTTGGATGGGATTTCAGAACAGGATGTTTCAGAATCAGCAGGTTATGGCAGAGCAGATGAGAGAGGTGGGGGACATTGTAGGGGATTTGTCGGAAAAATTGCCTAATGTGAAACGGATTCCCCACAATATTCAGGAAAAAATCGAAAAAGAATTAAAAAAGAGAAGAGTTGTTCTGACGGACATTGCATTTTATGAAAAATATGATGGCAGACTGGAAATTCATCTGCGTGGGCGCACGTGGAGAGGACGTTATGTGACCACACGGGAAGTTGGAGAAGTCATTGCCATAATTTTAAATAGAAATTTTGTGCCGGGGGAGGCATGCCGGAAAGTGTTCCCGCGGGAAGAAGAGGATTTCGTTTTTGAGGAATGTGCAAAATTGCGCGCTGCCACGGGTGTCAGCAGGATGCCAAAAGCAGGAGAAGAAATATCGGGAGATACTTTTTCAAGCACCTATTTGCCGGGAGGAGAACTTTTTGTAGCGTTGTCTGACGGTATGGGCAGTGGGGTACAGGCATACGAGGAAAGTGAGCAGGTCATTGACCTGCTGGAACGGATGACGGAAGCAGGTTTTTCCGAAAGTTCTGCACTAAAATTAATCAATTCGATGTATATGGCAAGAGAAGAGTCAGGGGGATTTGCTACGGCAGATATTGTTGTGCTGAATTTATATCAGAAAAATTGTCATTTTGTAAAATGTGGTGCCAGCACTACTTACTTATTTCATCAGAATGAAGTTGAAAAAATCGAGGGCGAGGCGTTGCCTATTGGCGTATTAAACGACATAGAGCCTTATATGAGAAAAACTAGTATATCTTCAGGAGATTATGTTATAATGATGACTGATGGCGTGGCAGACAGTTTTCTGACAGAAGAGTTTGAACTGGAAGGGCTAATCTGGAATTATCTGGAAGAAAGGTTAAGCCCACAGGATATGGCAGATGAATTACTGCAGGAAGCAGTGGCACGCTGGCAGGGAGAACCGGAAGACGATATGAGTGTTCTGGTAGTGAAGTTGTATGAAAATGGTTAATCAGACGGAGATAGAATATGAGCAGTAATATTTACGAAAGAATTGCGATATATTGTGAAGAATACCAGTTATTTCAAAAAGAAGACAGGGTTGTTGTCGGACTTTCCGGGGGCGCAGATTCTGTCTTTTTGCTCTATGCCTTGTCACGGTTACGCCAGAAATGGGGTTTGCAGCTGTTTGCTGTTCATATAAATCACGGCGTGAGGGGAGAGGAGGCTCTGCGCGACCAGCAGTATGCTGTCGCATTTGCAGAAAGTCTTGGCATTGCCTGCAAAGTATATCAGACCGATGTGCCGGCACTTGCAAAAAAAGAGCATCTGACAGAGGAAGAAGCAGGGAGAATTTACAGATATCAGTGTTTTGAAGAATTTCGCCGGGAAAATAACTGCCAGTCGATTGCCGTAGCACATCATCAGGAAGACCAGGCAGAAACAGTGCTGTTTCAGCTGCTGCGTGGCAGTGGGCTGCGTGGCATGGGAGGTATGCGCCCGAAGAGGGATTGCATTGTGCGTCCTTTGCTTGGAGTCAGCCGTCAGGAAATAGAGCAGGAATTAAGGGACAGAGAGATTGCATATTGCGTGGACTCTACTAATATAGAAGATAAATATGCCAGAAATATCATCAGACATCATATTCTTCCTTATCTGCAGGAAAATATTCAGCCTGCAGCCGTGTCACATATTGCAGAAACAGCGACACAATTACAGGAAGTAATGGAATACATTCAGATGCAAACGGAAATGCTGTATACAGAACTGATAACAAAAAAAGGCAACAGCCTTGTGTTATCAGAAGAGAAATTTGTGGCACTTCATCCGGTTTTGCAGCGGGAACTGGTGCTTGCCATGATACAATCGCTGGCAGGACAGAAAAAAGATATTACGCGAAAACATATACAGTCTGTGTGTGATTTGTATTTGGGAGGTACGGGAAAAAAGGTTTCGCTGCCGTATTCTCTTGTGGCAGAAAAATCATATCAGACATTATCGATGACAAAAGCAGGCAGCCGTGATGAAAGGGAAACGGTAAAAAAGGAAACGCAGGCAGGCGTGCCGGAAGGTGGGGCAGAAAAAAAAGAAAATCAGGCAGGCGTACCAGAGAATGAGGAAGCAAAAAAGGAAAATCAGGCAGATGCACTTGTGGAGGGCATAACAATCCAGCTGGGTGTTCCGTATCTGATTTTGAATGAGAAAAACCAAAGGCAACAGGTTTATTTTGAAGAAAGGACAATTGAAAAATTCTCCGGTAACTATCAAAAAAACTACTGTACGAAATGTTTTGATTATGATAGAATGGATACTATGCCAGTGTTGCGATATCCTAAATCAGGGGATTATCTCTGGCTGGATGAAACGGGCAAAAAGAAAAAACTGAGCCGGTTATTTATCGATGCAAAAGTTCCACTCAGTCAGCGGAAAGAAACGGTTGTTCTGGCAGAGGGAAACCATGTTTTATGGGTGCCTTTGCTCAATCGTTGCAGTGCATATTATTATATTACACGGGACACAAAAAAGATTGTTTGCGCCAGACTGACATCAGCTGAAGAAACGGTATGATGCCATATGGCTGTTATAGCATTTATAAAGGGAAACTTTACAAGAGAAAGGTGGATATCATGAAAGAACTCATACATGAAATGCTTTCAGAAAAGCAGGTAGAGGAGAAGATTGAAGAACTTGCACAGCAGTTAAGCAGGGATTATGAAGGAAAAACACTGCATCTGATTTGTATTTTAAAGGGAAGTGTTTTTTTCTTTACGGAATTGGCAAAGAGAGTAACCGTGCCGGTTACAATTGATTTTATGGCAGTTTCCAGTTATGGTGACGGCACAGAAAGTTCAGGAACGTTAAACGTGCGCAAAGATTTGGATGAAGATATTGCAGGACTGGAGTGTCTGATAGTAGAAGATATTATTGATTCCGGAAATACATTAAGCAGAACCAAAAAAATGCTTGCAGAAAGAAATCCTGCCAGCCTTAAAATCTGTACATTGTTGGACAAACCGGAAAGACGTGAAACACAGGTGGATGTGGATTATACAGGTTTTGTAATACCCGACAAGTTTGTTGTAGGATATGGATTGGATTATGCACAGAAATATAGGAATCTTCCTTATATAGGCGTGCTTGAATTTGTAGAAGAATAAATTAAAGGAGATTTTTCATGAATAAACAGATGAAAACAGGTGGTATTGGATTTTATATTCTGATACTGGCTATTATTTTCGTGGCAGTTTATGCTTCGGGTTCGTTTACACAAAGTTCAGACAGCAACTACAATCTTTCTACATTTAAAGAAGATGTTGAAAAGTCAAATGTCGTATCGGTTAAGATTCTTCAGAATGAGGAAGTGCCTACCGGCGAAGTAACAGCTGTTTTAAAAGATGATAAAAGAGTAAGTTTTTATGTGTCAGATGTCAAAGCAGCAGAAGAAATTATTTTGACAAATGATACATTGGCAAAGCATTATACAACTTCTGATGTGCAAAAGCCATCCTGGATTCTTACAACATTATTTCCATATGGATTAGTGGCACTTGCTATTTTCTTTGTATTTTCTTTTATATCAGCACAGTCAGCAGGCGCAGGTGGAAGCAATGCGAAGATGATGAATTTTGGCAAAAGCCGTGCCCAGCGAATTGACCCGGATGAACATGCGAAACGTTTCCGTGATGTGGCAGGTCTGAAAGAAGAAAAAGAAGAATTAGAAGAGATTGTTGATTTTCTGGCAAGTCCGGAAAAATATACAGGAGTCGGAGCCCGTATTCCAAAGGGAATTTTGTTAGTTGGACCTCCGGGAACCGGTAAAACATTGTTAGCCAAAGCAGTGGCAGGAGAAGCAGGCGTGCCGTTCTTTAGCCTGTCTGGTTCAGATTTTGTGGAAATGTTTGTAGGTGTAGGTGCTTCGCGAGTAAGGGATATGTTTGCAGAAGCCAAGAAAAATGCACCTTGTATTGTATTTATTGACGAGATTGATGCCGTGGCAAGAAAGCGTGGTTCCGGTCTTGGTGGTGGTCATGATGAACGTGAGCAGACATTGAACCAGATGCTTGTGGAAATGGACGGTTTTGGTATAAATGAAGGCATTATCGTTATGGCTGCAACAAACCGTGTTGACATTCTGGACCCTGCGATTCTTCGTCCGGGACGTTTTGACCGTCGTGTAACGGTAGGAAGACCGGATGTAAAAGGCAGAGAAGAGATACTGGAAGTGCACGCAAAGGGAAAACCACTGGGAGATGATGTGGACTTACGAAAGGTTGCACAGACAACGGTTGGTTTTACCGGTGCAGATTTGGAAAATCTGTTAAATGAAGCTGCTATCGTATGCGCAAAAGAGGGCAGAAAGTTTATTGAACAGGAAGATATCAGCAAATCGTTTATTAAGGTTGGTATCGGTAAAGAGAAGAAGAGTAAGATTATTTCCGAAAAGGATAAAAAGATTACAGCTTATCACGAAGCAGGTCATGCTATTTTGTTCCATGTTCTTCCGGACATCGGACCGGTTCATATGGTGTCGGTAATACCAACAGGAAGTGGTGCTGCCGGATATACCATGCCATTGCCAGAGCGTGATGAAATGTTTATGACAAAAGGAAAGATGATGCAGGACATTGTCGCAAGTCTTGGTGGACGTGTTGCAGAGTCACTTATTTTTGATGATATCACGACAGGAGCTTCACAGGATATTAAGCAGGCAACGGCAACAGCAAAAGATATGGTTACCAAGTATGGATTTTCTGATGAAATTGGTATGATTAATTATGCTGATGCAGATGAAGTGTTTATCGGAAGAGATTTTGGTCAGACGAGTCGTGCCTATAGCGAGGATGTTGCTAAGACGATTGACCGTGAAGTGAAGAAAATTATTGACCAGGCATATGCAGACGCAAAACAGATTCTGGAAGAAAATATGGATATTCTCCATGCCTGTGCAGAGTTATTAATCGAAAAAGAACGCATTGACCGTAAAGAATTTGAGGCACTCTTTGGTGAAGCAGAAAGTGAGCCAGAAGAGGTAAAGCAGATTGCTGAGAAAGAAGAGGGCAGCAATACAGAAGAGGAGCAGAATAACACTACGGAATGTGAAACGGAAGAAGAATAGGCAACACAGTTCGTAAGACGAAGAATGATAGAAAAGTAACAAAAGTCAGTATCGTTTTGGCTATTTTTAAAAGCAAAACGGCTGGCTTTTGTTTTGGCTTGTGTCAGAATGCACAAAAACTCAAAAAAAACTTTTTTAGTTTTGTGCACACTTTATTTGCACGTGCTGATATACTAACAATTGTAAACCCCAATACATTATATAGTTTTTGCTACACCCCATAAGTAACAAAAATACCTTCTCCAAAAGAGGAATTGCATTAGCAATTCCTCTTTTACTTTTATGGCAGATAGCATCTCGTTTGCTTCGGCAAGGTATAAAAAAGAGAGGTGCAATTTGTAATACTGTTTTTTGAGAGGTGCAGGCAGGGATAGTTACAGAAAGAAAAATGAATAGGAGCAGTTTGTATGTCAGCAAACATTTTGTCATTATTTCATACAAAACCGGAGATACGGGCAATGGTGTATAGAAAAGGTTTTACATATCAGAAACTTCCGGCACATATTAAAAAGAAAATAACGGGAGTGTCCTATCGGGAAAATCCATATATACAATATAGTGATTTGCGCTATGTCAGGGTACGGTATTATGATTTTTCCGGTCAGGTACAAAGTGGCGAATTGATTGTAAATAAGAAAATAGCAAGAAAAATGGCAAAAGTCTTTTATGTCTTATATAAAATAAAATATCCGATTCAGAGAATGAAACTGGTGGATGAATATGGGGCAGATGATGAACGTTCTATGGGAGATAACAATACTTCGGCGTTTAATTTCAGGACGATAGCAGGCACAACGCAGCTATCAAAACACGCACTGGGAATGGCAGTTGATATCAATCCACGAATTAATCCCTATATAAACAGTAAGGGCGTTCTGACGCCAGAAAATGCAAAGGTGTATGAGTGTCGCGATGTCAAAAAATGCCGTGGCAAATATGCGAAATATATGATTCAGAAAAATAGCCAAATCACGAAAATATTTAAAAAATATGGATTTTCGTGGGGTGGTGACTGGGAAGACAGTAAAGATTATCAGCATTTTGAGATATAGAGATATTATGGAAGAAAGTTTTTAGTGTATAGTGTATCAGGTGGGAAAGCGTATATGGTTGTAGGGGAATATATATCAGATGCGCTTGGAAATTTTTTTGTTTTAAATGGGAAAGGCTGTATGTTGATAGAAAAGTGTTGATAGAATAGAAAAAGGTCTTTAGAAAATTCTAAAGACCTTTTTCTTACTTGTACTATTTGGTAACAGGGGTGGAAGGAATCGAACCCTCCTCTGGAGTTTTGGAGACTCTTATTCTACCGATGAACTACACCCCTATATAGGTTTTGTCTTTCATACAAGCGACTTACAAAGTATACTATATTGTGAGCGAGATGTCAAGAAGAGATTTTGAAAAAAATAAAGAAAAAAATAAGGAAAAATCTTGACAAGCCTTTTAATTCATTATATAATTAGCAAATGTGGCGTGTGAAAGCTGACCATAGCCCCGGTATAAGCAATCAGACGCAATTAGTTTGAATATGATATACGAAATAAGTTAGGAGGTACTGGGATGAAAAGTTATATGGCTAGCCCATCCACAATTGAGAGAAAATGGTATGTTGTTGATGCAACAGGACATACATTGGGACGTCTTGCATCAGAAGTTGCAAATGTATTAAGAGGTAAAAATAAGCCTATTTATACACCACATATTGATACAGGTGATTATGTAATCATCACAAACGCAGATAAGATTAAAGTAACTGGTAAGAAATTAGACCAGAAGATTTACTACCATCATTCAGATTATGTTGGTGGAATGAAAGAAACAACACTCAAGGATATGCTCAACAAAAAGCCTGAGTATGTAATTACTCACGCAGTAAAGGGTATGCTTCCAAAGGGACCACTTGGTCGTCAGATGTTAAAGAAACTTCATGTTTATGCAGGAGCAGAGCACGGACATGAGGCTCAGAAACCAGAAGTATTAGTGATTAAAGAGCGAGCATAATTGAGAGGAGGAAAATAAATTGGCAAACGCAAAGTTTTATGGAACAGGTAGAAGAAAAAGCAGTGTTGCTAGAGTATATTTAGTACCTGGTACAGGTAAGATTACAATTAATAAAAAGGATATTGAGGAGTATTTTGGTCTTGAAACTTTAAAGATTATTGCTCGTCAGCCACTTGTAGCTACAAACACAGTAGATAAGTATGATGCAAAGATTACTGTTCGCGGTGGTGGATTCACAGGACAGGCAGGCGCTATCAGACACGGTATTGCAAGAGCACTTCTTACAGTAGATGCTGATTTCCGTCCGGTTCTTAAAAAGGCAGGATACTTAACTCGTGATCCTCGTATGAAAGAGCGTAAGAAATACGGTCTTAAGAAAGCTCGTAGAGCACCACAGTTCTCAAAGAGATAATTTTCTCGAAACGAGATACCATTCAATACAAAAATCACACATCCCCAAGGCTTCAGGCCTTGGGGATGTTTTTTGTTCCTACATATTTCTTATTCACGATACTATACAGAAGAAACCACAAATCCCAGGCAATGCCCTATCTATTACCTATCAGGAAAATTCTGACGGTGGTTGGAATAGAGAAAGTACCGGCTATGGTTGAACTGGAGAAAGTTTCTGACTGCACTAGGGATAGAGAAAATCCCTAATTATGGAGCAGATTTGTCCAACTTAAACAGCAGTAACAGCGCATCCAAAACAGTTTCCACGTCAAAATTCACAAAAAAATGAAAGAAAAGTGAAAAAAATTATAAAAAAAGCAAAAAAAGACTTGCCAAAAGCGTTATCGTAATGTATACTTAGATTATCAAATGGAAACGATACCAAAAACGATACCAAAAACGTTTCAAAACTAAATCCGAACTTGACGAAATACGGATTTGATTGAAAAAAGGTATTGATTGGGAAGTTCCAGCGGAAAAAAACATTTAAGGAGGAAACAAGCATGAAGAAAAAAGGATTAGCAGCAGTAGCATTAGCTACACTTATGGTCGGAACAATGCTGACTGGTTGTGGCGGCGGAAAGGAATCAAAGGATTCAAAAGGTTCCGTTTACTATTTGAATTTCAAACCAGAGGCAGATGCACAGTGGCAGGAGCTGGCTGAGATTTACACCGAGGAGACAGGAGTTCCTGTAAATGTTGTAACAGCAGCATCTGGACAGTATGAAACAACTCTGAAGAGTGAGATGGGTAAGAAAGAATCACCAACAATGTTTCAGGTTAACGGCCCGGTTGGATTAGCATCTTGGAAAGATTATTGTGAAGATTTAACGGGTTCTGCAATATTGGATGAACTTTCTATGGAAGATTTCGCATTAAAGGATGGAGATAAAGTAGCAGGCGTTGGTTATGTAATCGAATCCTATGGTATTATTTACAACAAAGAATTACTTAGCAAAGCCGGATATACAGAAAAAGATATTCAGTCCTTTGCAGATTTGAAGAAGGTTGCAGAAGATATTACAAAGAGAAGTGATGAACTTGGTTTCTCTGCATTTACTTCAGCAGGAATGGATGGTTCTTCAGACTGGAGATTTAAGACACATCTGGCAAACCTTCCTATTTACTACGAGTATAAAGATGATGGTATTTCAGATACCGATGCAATTAAAGGTACTTACTTAGATAACTACAGAAACATTTGGGACCTTTACATTAACAATTCAACAGCAAAACCGGGACAGTTAAGCACTAAGACAGGTGATGATGCAGTTGCTGAGTTCACAACCGGAAAAGCAGTATTCTATCAGAATGGTACATGGGCTTATAGTGATGTTTCTTCTCTGGGTGATGAGAACCTTGGAATGTTACCAATTTACATTGGCGCAGAAGGAGAAGAGAATCAGGGACTTTGTACAGGTAGTGAGAACTACTGGTGTGTAAATGCAAAAGCTTCTGAAGAAGATAAGAAAGCAACTCTGGATTTCATGAACTGGTGCGTAACCAATGAAACAGCTTTAAAGGCAATGTGTGGTTCTGCAAAGGCTATGCCATCCGGTGCAGATGGAATGGGATTTGTTATTCCATTTAAGAAGAATCTGGATTCAGACAACTTGTTAGTAAACATTGCAAATCAGTATGTTGCAGATGGTAAGACACCTGTAAGCTGGAATTTCACAACAATGCCATCAGAGCAGTGGAAGAATGACCTGGGTTCTGCATTGACAACTTATGCGGCAGATCAGACAGATGCAAACTGGGAAAAAGTTGAGAAAGCATTTGTAGATAACTGGGCAAAAGAAAAAGCAGCTACAAAATAATTTTACTGAAAAAAAGTTGGAATTGTTCAGAGGAGAGTCAATCTCCTCTGAATTAATATGGAGAAGTTTTGGAGGTGTGTTATGGAAAAAACACTAAAAAAATATTGGCCGATATTTCTGCTTCCAACAATGGCTGCATTTACGATAGGTTTTATAGTACCGTTCATAGAGGGTATCTATTTATCTTTTTGTGAGTTTACAACCATTAGAGATGCGAAGCCTGTTGGTCTTCAGAATTATATTGAGGCTTTTAAAGATACAACATTTGTAGATTCTTTTAAATTTACTACATTATTCGCAATCGTAACCTTAGTGTTAATCAACGTTTTGGCTTTTCTGGTAGCATTAGCATTAACACAGAAAATGAAAGGAACAAACCTTTTCCGTACCGTATTCTTTATGCCGAACTTGATTGGTGGTATTGTTTTAGGTTATGTCTGGCAGCTGATGTTTGATGCAATTTTCCAGAAGTTTGATACCGCTTTAAAATTAAATGAAGTATTTGGATTCTGGGGTTTGGTTATTTTAATTTGCTGGCAGCAGATTGGTTATATGATGATTGTATATATTGCTGGATTACAGTCGATTCCTGCGGATATTCAGGAAGCAGCTATGATTGATGGTGCAAATAAGATGCAGCGTTTGTTTCGTGTTACCATTCCAAATATGATGCCATCCATTACCATCTGTACATTCTTAACCATTACCAACTCATTCAAACTGTTTGACCAGAACTTAGCTCTTACCGCTGGTGAACCAATGCATAAGACAGAAATGATGGCATTGAATATCTATGATACATTTTATGGAAGAGTTGGATATGAAGGTGTTGGACAGGCAAAGGCAGTTGTGTTCTTTGCAATCGTAGTTATCATTGGATTGTTACAGTTGAAACTGACAAGAAATAAGGAGGTGCAACAGTAATGAGCGAGAAGAATAAAAAAGAGTCTGTGATGGAAAATGCAGAAGAAAAAGTTTTAAAGCCAAAGAAGAGAACTTCTTTATGGAGTTTGCTGGGCACTGTATTTTTCACATTTGTATCGGTTGCCTTCCTTGCACCGATTTTCATTGTATTAATTAACTCTTTCAAGGGAAAAGCATTTATTAACTTAGAAACTTTTAAACTTCCAACAGAGCAAAGTTTTGTTGGTTTGCAAAACTATACCGAAGCAATCACGCAGTACGATTTTATTAAGGCTGTAGGATGGACGGTATTTATTACTGTATTTTCAGTGGCAGTTATTTTGATTTGTTGTTCTATGACTGCATGGTATATTACACGAGTACAGAATAAGTTAACCAAATTCATCTATTTGTTATGTGTCTTTTCTATGGTAATTCCTTTCCAGATGGTTATGTTTACTTTGTCTGGAACAGCAGATTCATTGCATTTGAATACACCGTGGGGAATTATCATTGTTTACCTCGGATTTGGTGCCGGTTTAGCAGTATTTATGTTCTGCGGTTTTGTTAAGGCAATTCCGGTAGAGATAGAAGAAGCGGCAACGATTGATGGATGCTCTCCGATAAGTACGTTTTTCAGAGTTGTACTGCCAATGTTAAAACCTACTTATATTTCGGTGGGTATTTTAGAGGCGATGTGGATTTGGAATGACTTCCTGTTGCCATATCTTGTCCTTGATATTAAGAAATATAAAACGATTTCTATTGTAATCCAGTATATGAAAGGAAGTTATGGCAGAGTAGATATGGGTGCCATTATGGCTTGCCTCATTATGGCCATTATACCTGTTGTAGTATTTTACCTGTCTGCACAGAAATATATTATTAAAGGGGTTGCAGATGGTGCTGTGAAAGGATAAAATATACTGGTTAAATTATTACAGTAGGGGAATCGCTTATGACAATAAAAGATATTGCAAAGTTATCCGGATACGGTATTGGAACTGTATCCAGAGTGATTAATAATCAGCCTGGAGTTAGTGACAAAGCAAAAAAGAAAATTCAGAAAGTAATCGAGGAAAGTAATTATGAACCAAATGAAAGTGCCAGGTCGTTAAAAAGGCGAGGCAGTGATGCCATTGGTATCATTATTAAAGGAAATCAGAATTTGTTTTTTGCTGAAGTACTTGAGAAAATACAAAATAATTTGTTGCGTTATAATGAAGATGTGATTGTTCAATACATAGGTGAAGATGATGATGAGGTGGAGGCAGCATTGAGCCTGTTAAAGAATCGTTTTCCAAAAGGTATTATGTTTTTGGGAGCAGATTTATCTATGTATGATGAACGTGTAAAAGATATTCATATCCCATGTGTGATTGTAACAACAGATGGAAAATCTTTAAAATATGATAACATTTCTTCTGTAAGTATCGATGACGAGAAAGCAACCTATGAAATGATGAAGCGATTGATTGAAAGAGGCCATCGAAAGATTGGTGTTGTTGGAGGTAAATTATCGGATAACAGAATTAGTTCCAGCCGATTTCGTGGATGTAAAAAGTGCATGAACGAGTATGGTTTGGATTTGGAGCTGGATAGTAATTATATTCCCTGTGAATATAACATAGAAGCAGGGTATGAAGCTACGAAGCACCTGTTGGATAATTCCTCCGGCTTAACTGCTATTTTTGCTATGAGTGATACGATTGCCCTGGGTGTCATGCGTGGAATTGCAGACAGGGGATTCCGTGTTCCGGAAGATATTTCAGTGGCTGGTTTTGATGGAATCTCTTTGACAAGCTTTTCTATTCCAAGATTGTCAACAGTAAGGCAAAGTATAGAATTACTGGCGAATAGAAGTGTATCGTTGTTACTGGAACGGACACACTATGATATTGGAAGTGTGCATGAGAAGGTTGCATTTGAGATTATCGAAAGAGAAAGTATTATGGATTTAAAGTAACTTCTGAGAAGTTATGAAGAATTTGTTATATCAGAGTTCCTGATGCTGGAAGATACAATTATTTTTATGATGATAGGGATAAGTGAGATATTGGTTTTGACATAGTATGGAGGACAAAAGAAATGAAGAGAACGGCCGGTGTTTTACTTGCAATTTCCAGTTTGCCCTCTCCATATGGTATTGGATGTTTTTCTAAAGAGGCTTATCATTTTGTTGATTGGCTAAAAGAAGCAGGACAGACATATTGGCAGATTTTACCTTTGGGGCCTACCAGTTATGGAGATTCACCCTACCAATCCTTTTCTACTTTTGCGGGTAATCCGTATTTTATTGATTTGGATACTTTGGTGGAATTGGGATTACTGACCGATGACGATTGCAAGAGTATTGACTTTGGGGGCGATGAGGAAAAGATTGATTATCAAAAAATCTACAATGGACGCTCTGTTTTGTTGCGTAAAGCATTTGAACGGGCTGACAAATTTATCAATCAGGATTTTTATCGCTTTATTGAAAAACAACAAGCATGGATTTATGATTATTCCCTGTTTATGGCTTTGAAGGATTTCTTTGGTGGCGTTTCCTGGGTGGAATGGCCCGACGAGATTCGGAACAGAGAAGAAGAAGCATTGAAACAGTATACGGAAAAGTTAGCTAAGGATATTGAGTTTTACCAATTTATGCAGTATTTGTTCTTTGACCAGTGGGATAAATTAAGAATTTATGCGAATAAAAAGGGAATTCAAATTATCGGGGACATTCCTATTTATGTTGCCCTTGATAGTGCAGATGTCTGGGCAAACCCGGAGTTGTTTCAGTTAGATGAAAATCACCTTCCTGTTGCAGTGGCTGGGTGCCCACCAGATAGTTTTTCTGAAGATGGACAATTATGGGGAAATCCGTTGTACGATTGGGATTACCATAGAAAAAACGGATATTCATGGTGGATGGAACGGTTAGCCCATTGCTTTGAAATCTACAATATCGTGCGAATTGACCATTTTAGAGGATTTGACCAGTACTATTCGATTCCGTATGGTGATGAAACTGCTGTCAATGGACATTGGGAGAACGGACCGGGTATCGCTTTGTTTGATAAGATGAAAGAGGTACTGGGAGAGAAAAATGTAATCGCAGAAGATTTAGGTTTTGTCACGGATTCGGTGAGAAAATTAGTAAAGGATTCCGGATTTCCTGGAATGAAAATACTGGAGTTTGCATTCGACGGAATGGATTCCAACGCCTTAGAGTATTATCCTCATCGATATATGGAAAATTGTGTTGCTTATACCGGAACGCATGACAATGCAACCCTGATTGGCTGGTGGAACCAGTTAAGCGACGAGATTAAGGCAAATATCAGGGACTATCTTTGTGACTGGTATACTCCTGACGAGGAAATTCATTATCCGTTAATTGGCCTTATTATGCGAAGTAATGCAAGTATGAGCATTGTTCCAATGCAGGATTACATAGGATTGGACAATAGTGCCAGAATGAATGTACCATCTACTTTGGGTGGCAACTGGGCATGGAGGCTGAAACCGGAATATTTAAATGATACGCTGCAAAGCAGAATGTATAAAATGGCAGATTGCACAAACCGAATGGAAGGATAGGAAGAAAATCCGGACAAGTTGGAATTTTTCTCGAAATGTCGAGATACAATTTAATACAGAAATCACACATCCTCAAGGTTTTAGGCCTTGGGGATGTTTTTTTTCGTCCTCTTTCCCAACCACAAAAAGAATCCCACGCATATGATAACCGACACCAGTGAGCCGGTGCTCGTTGCCAGCCCCATAGGAAACAGCGTATCCGGAAAATGAATGGATGCCAGATATGCCAATGGAATCCGGGCACACATAATGGCAGCAGCATTATGTACAAACGAAATCCAGGATTTGCCACAGGCACAGAAATAGCCACTGAAACAGAAATGAATCCCTGCCAAAATGCAGTCAAACACATATCCGTGCATATATTGCGCACCCATAGAAATTACATTTGGATTGCCGGTAAACAGACCGATAAACGGCTCTGGCGCAAGCTGCATAACAACCACGGCGAAAAGCCCAAAAGCACTGGTAATCAGAATGGAATACTGCAAAGTCTGTTTGGCACGTTTGTGCTTTCCGGCACCGATATTCTGTGCGCATAGGGCCGAAACAGTAGAGAGCATTGTCGAATTGACCAGAAAAAGAATGCTTATGATTTTTTCTACAATGCCGACGGCAGCAGCGTCGTTTAAGCCACGTCTGTTAGCAATTACGGTAATTACCAGAAAGGCAATCTGAATAAAGCCGTCCTGACAGGCAACCGGGATACCGATTTTAAGCAAAGTTCCCATAATTCTCCGGTTTGGATGAAAATGCTTTCTATTAAAAAACAAATCTCTTTTCGTGCGCCAGATAACGATTAGGGCAATGATTACGCTAAATGTCTGTGACAGTGTTGTTCCTAAGGCAGCACCGACGGCGCCCATACGGCAGCAGCCAATAAAGTAAAAATCGAGTGCAATGTTGACTATACATGCAACGGCAATAAAATACATAGGACTTTTTGAATCGCCAAGTCCACGGAAAATAGAACTGAGCACGTTATAAGCCGTAATAAATGGGATGCCGATAAAACAGATTCTCAGATAAGAAACTGTTTCGGATACGGCTTCTGTCGGTGTTGACATAATAGAAACGATGCTGTTTACAAAAAGCAATAAAATACCGGTGGCTGCTATGGACAGTACGAAAAACAGCAGAATGGTATTACCGATTGCCGAGGAAACATCTTTTTCTTTTTTTGCACCAAAAGCCTGTCCAATCGTCACGGTAGTTCCCATTGCCAGTCCCACAATCATAACAGTAATCATATGCATCACCTGACTGCCGATAGAAACGGCTGTTGTGCTTGCTACACCGTTAAATTGCCCGATAATAAATAAGTCTGCCATGCCATAAAGTGTCTGCAAAAAATAAGACAGCAGAAATGGCAGGGAAAAGGATATAATTGTTTTCAAAAGATTGCCCGAAGTTAAATTATTTTCCATATAAATCTCCATTCAGAAGCGTTTACGCAAAATTTTTTGCTGCAACGCTAATAACAAAAATCTGCATTGTATAAAGCAGTATACTACAATTCAGTAAAAAAGTGTACATTGCCGTTGGAAGATGATAAAATATCATAGGATGATGGTGCGCATCAGGATTTGTCAGAAAATCTGATATGTGTGCCATTTCTTACAATAAGTTCAATAGAAAAGGAGAATAAGATGAAACGTAATTTTAGAATCATAGGAGCATTGGCATTATCAGCAATGCTGGCAGTTACCGGATGTTCAGGTAATCAGAAAACGACGGCCAAAGCGAAAAGCACGACAAGTCCGGTAGTGACAGAAACGGCGACAGAACAGGCAGCGCAGTCAGACAAAGCAGCGGGTAAAGTATCAAAAAATGACAGGAAGGGAACCATACAGGACATTACATCACAGGAATTGCTGGACGAAATGACACTGGGATGGAATCTTGGGGATTCATTGGATGTTTGTGCAGCAGACCGTGATGGAGATGGTCAGCTAAATGAAGTGCCGGAGGATGGAAAAGTAGATGAAACTTTATGGGGAAATGTCGAAACGAAAAAAGAGATTTTTGAAACGTTAAAGGCACAGGGGATAAATGCAGTCCGTATTCCTGTAACCTGGCGTGACCATATGGGGGCAGCCCCGGATTACACGATTGATGAAGAATGGATGAACCGTGTACAGGAGGTTGTAAATTATGCATATGATTTGGATATGTATGTCATCATCAATGTGCATCACGACGGTGGTGGTGACCCTGCATTTGGTGCGTGGATTCGTAATGCATCAACAGATAAGGAAAAAGTGATTGCCCGTTACAAAGCAGTATGGGAGCAGATTGCGAACCGTTTTCAGAATTATTCTGACCATCTGATTTTTGAGTCGATGAATGAAGTAGGTTTTGACGATTTAGAAGAGGCTGATGCGTATCAGTTATTAAATGAAATGAATCAGACATTTGTAGATTTGGTTCGTTCTTCTGGTGGCAATAATGCCAAAAGGCATTTGCTGATTGCCGGATACTGGACAGACATAGCAGCCTGCACAAATGAGAATTTCCAGATGCCAAAAGATGAGCAGAACCGTTGTATTCTGTCTGTGCATTATTATACACCGTGGCAGTTCTGTACGACCAATCAGCAGAATACCTGGGGGAGTGATGCAGAGGTAGAAGAAATGGCAGGAAAAATAGCCCTGTTAAAAGAATACTTTACGGATAAGAAGATACCGGTGCTTGTTGGTGAATTTGGAACAGGACTCGATAATGATACAAAGAGCCGTAT
>JAQYCU010000013.1 GCA_028724545.1 bacterium | reverse complement strand
ATGAAAACGCACCAAGAAACCAATGTACTATAGACAGAATAGATAATGATGGAAATTATGAACCGGCAAATTGTCGCTGGGTCGATGCAAAAACACAGGCAGGAAATCAGCGAAAAAATTATACAGAAAAGTAATTCTTTCCGCATCTGGTCGGCAGCTTGCCCGGTTCAACTCTGGGGTGCGGATTTTCCAAAAAGAATAGAAGGAGGTGCAGCATATGGAAAACTTTGAGAGAATTTCAAAATATGATTCTGTATATGATTTTATTATATATTCCAGTATATATGACAAAATCAAATTTGAAATCAAATACGGAACCGAAGACAAACGAAAAGAACTTAAGTACCTTGTTAACCGATATTGTAATGATGTTGTTATATCTGGATCATATCTCCAAGAAAAATATTACGAGTATGTGAAAGTATTGAAAGACAAGGGTATTATATCAGATTGAAACACTCACACCTGTTAAGGTGTGTTATTTATGTACCGAATAAATGCATATATAAACAGCCTGCGACGTCATACACTTTATATTTTCGCATATGCGCTTGTATTGTGCGAATACCAAACTTTTATACCTTATATTGTAAAAATCTATATATAACCAAAATACGCGCTTGTATTGACGTTTGATTGTTATTGATATATATTAGGCTATATAGCTATGCTGGATGCGTTCGTTTATGATTATAAGAGCGAATCCAGAAAAGAACGCTTGTTAGGCTGTATAACTATTTAATCATGTTTAATAATATTGTCTACTGTAAGACCTGCAACATATAATCAATACAAAGCCTTATTATCTATCTAAAATTATTTTGTACGAAACTTTTGGGAAATTGAAAGAAAATCAGAACCAAATCTCAAGAATTTTTGTACCGGTTTTTGTTGGATATTTTCTTCTGAAGGCGGGGGGGTATCAATTCAGTTACCTTGAAAATTTTTGACAGAAACTTTTTATGGATCCGCTCCAAATCGTGAGCAAATTTCAAGAATTTTTATACAGAAAATATATGTTGAAAAATTTCATAAGGTAGGGGGGTATCAAATTCATTGCCTTGGAATTTTTTTCAAATGTTGTTGTATCAAGGCTTCAAATTATTTCATTTTTACTACACCATTACTACACCATTTTGGCATTTTGAAACATATTGTTATGTGATGTTTTATGCGACTTAAAACTCCATCAACCAGCATAAAATAAAGGGTTTATAGCAATTCATGCTGATATAATCTATTTCATGAAATTATTGAAACAATACAAAGACTATATCAAAAATGTTGCATCCAGCGAAATCTATGCCACCTGGCCTCAGGAAACATTATATGCTAATATTCTTGCCATTCAGTCTATCACTCTAAACCGGGTTTACACCGAATGGTACCGTAACCGTGGCAAAGATTTTACCATCACTTCCTCTACTGCCTATGACCAGAAATGGATTCCTGGCAGAAATATTTATGACAGCATCTCCGATGCCGTTGATACCATTTTTTCCAATTACTTATCACGTCCAAATGTCAGACAGCCACTTTTTACTCAGTATTGTGACGGCAAACGGGTTTCCTGTCCAACCTGGATGCGCCAATGGGAGTCAAAATCTTTGGGCGAAGACGGCTTATCTGCCATAGAGATCCTGCGATTTTTCTATGGGGATGACATTTATATCAATACTTCAGAAGAAATTTCCGGTATACCTGCCTCCTGGCCGGGAACGGATTTGACCATCGGAAGTACCGGCAGCAAAGTTCGCCAGATGCAGGAACAATTAAATGTTATCGCCGGTGCATACCCTCTGATTCCTAAAATTGCAGCAGATGGTATTTATGGGCAGAATACAGCAGATGCTGTTACTGTTTTCCAAAAAGTCTTTCATCTGCCTCAGACCGGAGTGGTCGATTATCCTACCTGGTATAAAATCAGCGATATCTACGTTGGCGTCAGCCGTATTGCAGAAATGGCATAAACGTTTTTACAAACCAGTTTCCATCCTTGTTTTATATTTTCAAAGTTTTGTATTTCAAAAAAATCCAACCGGCTTATCAACATTTTTTCCGGTTGGATTTTCTGCATTTTTTAGATTTCCCATAAACCATTCTAAATACCGTTTCCATGCTTATTCTTTTAACGCCTCAATGTATTCTCTTACCTCCTGCCACGCCTTCTCAGATTCGGGTATCTTGTTTAATGCCATCTGAAAGACATGAAACATTCCTTCATAAACCGTTAACTCAGCACGGCATCCGGCTTCTCTGGCTTTTCTGACGGCTTCTGTCGAATCGCTCAAAAGCATTTCGATACTGCCGACTTGAAACAGCATATCGGGAAATCCTGTAAAATCTCCAAATAAAGGCGATATATAGGGATTTGCCGGATTTTCTTTTCCGTAATACTCTCCACTATAAATCATACTCTCTCTTGTATTTCCAAAAAGTGGGTCTTTCGTATAATTTTCCTGATAAGAAGCACCAGAGGCTGTCAAATCCGTCCACGGCGACATAAGGACTGCTGCCATTGGGAGTTCCGTGCCGTGGTCCCTCAGATAAGCGCAAAGAGCAAGTGCAAGGCCACCTCCAGCCGAATCTCCGGCAAGAATAATCTGTTTTCCGGTATAACCCAGATTTAGTAACATCGAATAAGCAGAACAGGCATCCTGTAACGCTGCCGGATATGGATGTCTGGGTGCCACCCGGTAATCAACAGTATAAACCTTCATTCCACCACGCATATCACTATAATTTTTTGCGAAACTCCGGTAAATATTCTTCATTTTTCCAATATAGCCACCACCGTGCAGCTGCAACACTACCTTGTCACTTTTTATTTCCGGTGGTGTCAGAATCTCAACCTCGCAATGCTTTAGTGCTATTTTTCCCAAATGGTAACCGGACGGACAGTTCCACGCCGGCTCGATGACTTTTTTCCGAAAAGTTCCATCCTGGATTTTAGCTCCAATCAGCCGGTCAGAAGTCGCCATCCGGATTAAGTTACGTAATACTTTCGCACGGATACTGATTTCTTCTTTCACTCATCTTCCTCTTTCTTTTTATTCCAGAACTTCTTATTTTATCCTGCTAAACAGCAATCTTCGTCGCTATTTATTCTTATTCTGCAAGACAGCAATCTTCGTCGCTATTTATTCTTATTCTGCAAAACACAAATCTTCTTCACTATTTATTTTCCTGCTAAACATAAAACCTTCGCCGTAATTCGTTTTTGGCTTTCCGGTTTCCCACCAGCAGACAAAACGAAAAAATAATTGCCGTAACACCGAATGAAATCCACGGGAGAACCGGATTTTTCGTAATACCAGTCCAATATAACACCAGTGTAACCAGACTAATAACCAGAGAAACCAACTGCACAAGCAAATAGCTTTGCCAGTTATTAAAATCTGCTAACATCAAAACAACTAAAACCAAATCCAGTCCCAGCACGGCACACGGTAAGCCCAATGCAAGGGACCATCCGGTGCTTCCTGTTGCAATATCAAGAAGCAGCATCAACAGCAACGCCCCTGTCCACTGTACAAATATCTTGCGTATATGGCTATTTCTCTTGTTAAAAGAATACAGCAATGTCAGCACGATGTAGCCAACGGATACTCCCGTAATCCAGCTTAGGTTCATTTTCTGTAATGTATAATAATTAACTACACAAAAGACAATTTCTGCCACTATCAAAAAGTAAATCATTATAGAAATCAGCCGTTTTACTACTTTTGTTTTTTTGCGTATGTCAGGATATCCGTTTTCTTCCGGCGAATCCTCTTTTGTCAGAACTGTATTGCACAGTGGACAAACTGATGTCTGATTCCTTACTGTCAACTGGCATCTTTTGCATCTGCCCATAATTACACCTCTTCTCTATAACACAGAATTACTTTCTATTCTTTCCGTCATTTTTCTATAACATAATATTACTTTCTATTCTTTCCATAGTTTTTCTATGACACAATATTACTTTCTATTTCTACCGAAATTCCCTCCGACGCCAGTATTCTGAAAAAACGCCGCTGGATGGATACATCTGCCAGCACCGAAGTAATCGTAAATACCAGCGTATCCTGATAGGAGCAGATGGCTCCTTTTATGTTCTGACCGGCAGAACGGGATAGCATGGCATGGAAATGCCGTATATATTTCTGATACTTTTCTTCTACCTTGATATTTCCTATGTTCGTCACAGTTGTGGTATTAGCCTTTGCCGAAGAATGATACACACATCTCATTGCCCAGATTTTGAAAAAAATAGGAACTGACCTTAAAAAAATATTTTTCTGGTTTGATACATTATAGGAAAAAAGGTCTTCCAGATGTTCTTTATTAATTTGCGAATGCAGACTTTCTTTCACAATCGCAATCACATTTTCCAAAGAAATATCTTCTTTATCTGCTTCAAAAACAGCACTGACCATAACAAAAAAGTTTCTGGTCGTCAACGATTCAAAATAAGGACGCAGATTGACCGGTATGCTGGCAACAACTGGTTTTTTCGACGGCTGACCGTGCAGATATTCCACATAAATGCTATATAAAAACACTGCTGTAAAATACTCATTAATGGTAACATCATATTTTTTGCAAACTTCTTTTACCTCGGGAACTTTCATATAGCCATGAAAAACACTCATCTCGCCCGGCAGCAGTTTTTCCCCTTTAACTTCCAGTGCCCGTCGCGTCTGATAACCTTTTTTATGACTCTTTCGGAAGTTTTTCAAATAACTGTCCTCCGTATTTAGCGAAGTCGCATCGGATAAAGTATTTTCCCCATCCTTTGCCAGCTCCGGGTAACGAAGACGCAGATACTGATATGTGATTTCCCTTAAAAAAGTAACGCCTCCCATCCCATCTGCAAGAACATGAAAGACTTCCAGATTAATCCTGCAATTATAATATGTTACACGAAACAGATAATTATTATTATCATACTGTTCAATAAATCGGCACGGATAATCCTGTTCTTTCCGGACAACAGGCGCAGGCTTAGTATTCGTTTCAAAATAATACCAGAAAATTCCTTTTCTCATTCTGACATGAAATGTCTGAAATTCCGGCAGAACCATATCCAATGCCTGCTGTAACAGTGCCTCATCAATCTGCTCTGTCAGAGTAACGGAAATCCGATAAACATTTGTCATACTTTGTGTTGCAATCGCCGGAAACAGATTCGCTGTATTATCTAACTTTTCCCATTGTGTTTCCTTCTTATTGCTTCTGACCTCTTCTCTTCTCCGTTTACTTTCCCGTTTCTGGTTTTCTTTTTCTTGAGCCTTTTCTGCCTTTTCCCGTTTCCGGTTTTCTTTTTCTTGAGCCTTTTCTGCCTTTTCCCGTTTTCGGTTTTCTTTCTTCTTGACCTGTTTTTGCTCTTTTTTCTCTCTTTGTATGCGATTACTTTCTAACTCTTTTTGTTCTGCCATTTTTTGCTTCCTCTAAATATATCAAGAATTGTTATTTCTGCTATTTGGACAGGAAATGAGCAAATAAGCGAATACCATATTGCACATCTTTTCGTCCTGCTGTTTCCACTGCCGAATGCATTGCTAACTGGGCAAATCCAATATCAGCAGATGCTGCCGAAATATGGGAAATCGAAATATTTCCCAATGTAGAGCCACCCGGAACATCAGAACGGTTACAATAAGTCTGGTATGGCACATCACATTCTTTGCATAACTGAATCAGACGTGCAGCAGAATATGCATCTGTCGTATACTTCTGTCCTCCGTGATATTTTAAGACAATGCCACCATTCATCTTCGGACGATTCGTAATATCTGCTTTTTCCGGATGGTTTGGATGAACAGCATGCGCATTATCTGCCGACAGCATAAAACTGCACGCAAGCAGCTGTTCTAAGGACTTTGTGCAGTCAGAAAGTGCATTATAAATCCGGTTAAGCACATCCTCTAAAAATGTAGAATCAGCACCCTGCTTTGTCCTGCTGCCCACTTCCTCATTATCAAAAAACGCACCCACCGGCATATATTCCTCCGGCTCTGCCTGTATCATTCCCATCAGTTCTGCATATGCACATTGCAGGTCATCCAGACGTGGTGACACAATCCATTCTTTATCGGCACCTGCCACACATCCCTTTTGTCTGACATAAAGAAATAACTCTGCCGACAAAATCGTTTCCTCTTTTATTCCCATTTTTTGTGCAATATAAGGAAGCAGTTTCTTTTTTTCATTCTCCGAAAAAATCGGAAGCATATCCACCTGTGGATTATAAGAATAACCTTTATTGATTTCACTGTTCATATGGATTGCCAGATTCGGAATCACAAAAAGGTCTTCCTTAATATGAACCGGTTTTGGCACAATACTCCCATCTGCTTCTTCGACATATACCCTTCCGGCTACAGAAAGTGGTCTGTCCAGCCAGGTTGCCAAAATCATGCCACCATACTTTTCTGTATTCATTTTGACATATGCTCCCTCAGCAGCTATTTCCGGATTTGCTTTGATTTTAAAAGACGGAGAATCCGTATGACTTGCAACCATATGAAATCCTTTGATTTCTTTTTGCGGCACTATAAAACTAATCAGGGATGAGTCATTTCTTTTTACGAAATACCGGCCACCCTTTTTCAGTTTCCAGCCATCCTGCTCTGCCAGTTCTTCAAACCCGGACTGCTCCAGACGTTTCTGTATCGCCAAAACAGTCTGAAATGCACACGGACTTTCTTCAATAAAATCAAATAATTCCTGTATATCCTGATTTTTTGTTTCCATAACAATCTCCTGCAATTTAATTTGTTATCCAAAATACATCATTTTTTACTATATTGTCTGCCAATATTTATTTATCTGCTTTCTTTGCATTTTTAAGACAAACAAAAACATTTTCTATTATTTTGCCGACATATCTTACTGAATAGAAATCACCTTATAATCCTGTTCTTCTATTGTCTTTTTTAAGATATCATCTGCAATTTCACTGTTTAATGTCACAACGGCTGTTCCATCTTCAAAATGAACATCTGCCTCTGCCACCTGCTCTAATGCCTCTAAGCATTTTTTTACTCTTGCCTGACAATGTGCACACATCATTCCTTCAATTTTAATTGTCTTTGTCATTTTCGTTTTCTCCTTCCCATCTATTGAAAATAAATTTAATCTTAACGCATTGCTTACTACACAAAAACTGGATAAACTCATCGCAGCAGCAGCAAACATAGGATTTAATTTCCATCCCAGAATAGGATACCACAAACCTGCTGCCAAAGGAATCCCTATTACATTATAAAAAAATGCCCAAAAAAGATTTTCGTGAATATTTTTCAGAACGGCACGGCTTAAACGAATCGCTGCAGGCACGTCGCTTAACCGGCTTTTCATCAGTACTACATCAGCTGCATCGATTGCAATATCCGTACCGGCTCCGATTGCAATTCCGACATCTGCGCTGGTAAGTGCAAGGGCATCATTGATACCATCTCCTACCATTGCCACACTTTCTTGCTCTTTCAGACGGGAAATCACCTTTTCCTTGCCATCCGGCAGTACTCCGGCAATCACTTCATCCACGCCTGCCTTTCTGCCTATTGCCTGTGCCGTCTGCTCATTATCGCCCGTAAGCATAACAACACGGAGTCCCATTTTCTGCAATTTCTTTATCGCCTGTGGGCTGTCCTGTTTGATTACGTCTGCTACTGCAATCACACCCAGCAGTTCCTTGTCCTTTCCAAAATATAACGGTGTCTTTCCATTTTCAGAAAGTATTTTTGCCTGTTGTCTGATGGTTTCCGGTATCGTAGTCCACTTTTCTGCAAATGCCAGATTGCCTCCATATAGAAAACTTCCATTCTGCTTTCCGGACAAACCATTTCCGGGAACTGCCTGAAACTCCGTTACTTCTTCAGCCGGTAACTTTTGCTGTACCGATTTTTCTACAATCGCTTTTCCCAGAGGATGCTCACTTTTTTGTTCCAGACAATATGCTGTCCGTAACAATTCCTCTGTCGTATAACCTGCTGCCGGCAAAATGTCAGTCACCTGTGGTTCTCCCAGCGTGATAGTTCCTGTCTTATCCAGTGCGACTGTCTTTACTTTGCCTGCTATTTCCAGTGAGGAAGCCGTTTTAAATAAAATGCCGTGTTTCGCCCCCACACCATTGCCAACCATAATGGCTACCGGAGTGGCCAGTCCCAGTGCGCACGGACAGCTGATGACAAGAACCGATATTGCCCTTGCCAGCGAAAAACCAATGCTTTTTCCTAAAAACATCCACGCCAGAAATGTAACGGCAGCAATGGCTATCACAACCGGTACAAATACACCGGAAACCTTATCTGCTATTTTTGCAATTGGTGCTTTGGTCGCTGCTGCATCACTTACCATTTGTATCATCTGTGACAGAGAAGTATCTTCTCCGACACGGAGTGCTTTACACTGAATAAAGCCGGAACAATTTATGGTCGCTGCTGATACTTTGTCGCCGACATTTTTTTCTGCCGGAATACTTTCTCCTGTCAGCGCCGACTCATCTACTGCACTGTTTCCTTCCAGCACAATACCATCCACGGGTATGCTTTCCCCCGGACGCACTACGAAAATATCCCCTTTTTCTACTCGCTCTGCCGGTACAACAACCTCTTTTCCATCTTCTAGTACCGTTGCCGTTTTCGGTGCCAGACGCATCAGACTTTTTAAGGCATTTGTCGTCTTTCCCTTGGAGTACGCCTCCAGCATTTTTCCAACGGTAATCAGTGTAACTATCATAGCAGCCGACTCAAAATAAAACTCATGCATATATGCCATAACTGCCCCGGTATCATTTCGCATCTGTGCATCTGTCATTGCAAATAAGGCATATGTGCTGTACAAAAAGGAGGCACTGGCTCCCAATGCAACCAGCGTATCCATATTCGGTGTTCTGTGCCACAGACTTTTAAATCCACTGATAAAAAATTTCTGGTTGATAACCAGAATAACAACCGTTAATAACAACTGTATCAGTCCCATCGCAATAGGATTCTGCCCCAAAGAAAAAGGCAATGGCCAATGAAACATCATATGTCCCATTGAAACATACATTAGCATTACCAGAAAAATAACAGAGCTGATGACTCTTTTCTTTAAAGCTGGTGTTTCTCTGTCTTTTAACAGTTCTTCCTCTGAGGTACCGGATATTTTTTCCCCTTTTGTATCAGCCGGTCTGTCCTCTTTTAAGGACACACCATACCCTGCTTCTGTAACAGCAGCCATAATATCCCGTGGTTCTGCCGTTCCTTCCACCCCCATTGTATTCGTCAAAAGATTGACAGAACAGGAAGTTACTCCCGGAACGCCCGACACTGCTTTTTCCACACGGGCACTACAGGCAGCACAACTCATTCCTGTCACAATATACTGTTTCATTTCTATTTTTCCTCCATCTGTCTTTTTCGCAAAACACTGAATTTTCCTTTTCTTTTCCTTTAAAATCTCAGCTATTTCATTAATTTCTGAATGGTATCCACTAAATCTTCTATTGTTTCTTCTTTTCCCTCTTTGATATCCTGCACAACACATGTCCGGATATGATTCCCTAACAGGACTTTGCTAAAACTGTTTAATGCTGCGTTTGCTGCTGCAACCTGCGTCAGAATATCCGTACAATATGCATTTTTTTCAATCATTCCTTTAATGCCACGAATCTGCCCTTCAATACGGTTTAAACGATGTATCAAATCTTTGTATTCCTCCTGGGAACGCTCCTTTGTCTTCTGACAACAACAATCTTTTTTCTCTGCCATTCCTTTTTCCTTCTTTCTTCTTGATGACAATATACCCCTGGGTGGTATATCTCTTTTTTCGCATTATATACTCCCCGGGGGTATCTGTCAAATACTACTATTTTCCTGTCACTCTACATTTCTTTTTATCTTCTGAAATCCTGTTATCTTCCCAAAAACGGGAAAATTTTCTCACCGCCATACATTCCACAATGCCCCATCTGCTCTTCAATTCTTAGCAAACGGTTATATTTAGCCACGCGCTCACTTCTGCTTGGTGCACCTGTTTTTATTTGTCCTGCATTCAGTGCAACTGCCAGGTCTGCAATCGTTGTATCTTCTGTTTCCCCGGAACGGTGCGAGATAATCGAAGTATATCCATTCTTTTTTGCAAGTTTAATAGCCTCCATCGTTTCGGACAGTGTTCCAATCTGGTTTAGTTTGATTAATATGGAGTTTGCACAGCCGGTATCAATTCCTTTTTGAAGCCGGTTCGTATTGGTTACAAACAAATCATCTCCCACCAGCTGCACACTTTGTCCCAGCTCTTTTGTGATACTCTTCCAGCCTTCCCAGTCTTCTTCATCCAGAGGGTCTTCTAACGAATAAACCGGATAATCCCGGCACAACTGCTTCCAATGCGAAATCAGTTCCTGTGTTGACAATTGCTGCCCACTTTTCGGCAACAGATACTCCCCCTTCTTCTGCCCTTTCCATTCGCTTGCTGCTGCATCCAGTGCCAGAACAAAATCTTTTCCGGCCCGGTATCCCGCTGTTTCTATTGCCTCCAGAATCACTTCTATCGTCCTGCTGTCACTTTCCAAATCCGGTGCAAATCCCCCTTCATCTCCGACAGAAGTGGTCAGATTTTTCTTTTTCAGATTGGTTTTTAATGTATGATATACTTCACAGCACTGACGAAGCCCCTCCGAAAAACTGCCGGCACCCACCGGCATAATCATAAATTCCTGAATATCCACGGTATTAGCTGCATGCGCACCCCCGTTTAAAATATTCATCATCGGCACCGGAAGCACAGTTCCGCTTACACCTCCTAAATATCTGTAAAGTGGTACTTTCTGCACTTTTGCTGCTGCTTTTGCTGCTGCAATGGATACGGCCAGAATCGCATTGGCTCCCAGACGGCTTTTCTCGTTTGTTCCATCCAGCTCCATTAATTTTCTGTCAACAAAATAACAGTCTTTTGCCTCCAGACCGGTTAAGGCATTATTGATTTCCGTATTAATATACTGCACGGCTTTTGTAACGCCAAGCCCACCATATTCCTTTTTCCCATCGCGTAATTCGTGCGCCTCATACTTGCCGGTAGAGGCACCACTCGGACAGATGCCACGTCCACTGATACCATTTTTTAAAACCACTTCTGCCTCTACGGTAGGATTTCCCCTGGAATCAATTACCTGTCTGCCTTTCACTTTACAAATTTCATATTTGCCCATAGCCACCTCATTTCTGTCCTTTACAGCCAACCGGCATCTTCTGTTTCCAGCCGATACAGCCGTCTGTGCAGACGATTTTGTTTTCTATCAGATTTCTTTATCTTATTATGGCTTTTTGCAAAATAATTATTCTAAATCAGGAAATAGTAAATGCTAAATCAACTTTATGAAAAAAGCATGTAAAAAATATGTAATATCTTGAAAAACACTAGTTTTTTTTCCCCGAATATCGTAAAATTAATTACAATCTAACTGTATATATACAAATTTTTTATAGAAGTATTGGGAGGCAGACATGGCAGTTACAACTTTTGCAGCAATTGATGTTGGTTCACATGAAACAGCACTTCGTGTCTATGAAATTTCAAAAAAGAATGGCATTCATGAATTAGACTGTGTACATCATACATCCAGATTAGGATATGAAACCTATTCTACCCGTCACATCAGTTACAAATCCATAGAAAAACTTTGCAAAATTTTAAATGGTTTTTCTGACAAAATGAAAGAATATGGCATTTCCGATTATATGATTATTGCTACAAGCGCACTGCGTGAGGCAGATAATAATTTAATCGTGTTAGACCAGGTAAAGCAGCGCACGGGATTTACCATCAAAATACTGAGTAACTCCGAGCAGCGTTACCTGTGTTACAAAGCAATTGCATTAACAGAAAATACCTTTCATAAATTAATCCAGAAGGGTACTTTATTAGTGGATGTCGGTGGTGGCAGCATCCAGTTATCTCTTTTTGATAAAAGTGCTTTAATCGCCACGCAGAATATTATGCTGGGTTCTCTCCGTATTCAGGAAGTCCTGCAGGATATGCGCAATACTACCGACAATTATCAAAATCTCGTTTACGAATTTATTTCACACGATTTACACGCTTATGCAAAATCTTATTTAAAAGATGTCAAAGTCAGAAATATTATTGCTGTCGGTAACCAGTTGCAGAGTTTTGTAAAATATCTTACTGCCCATCATTTTGGCAGCGTACAGCCACTCGACACAAAGGGCAGGAAAAAGGATTCGGTCAATCACAATGAATATGATGAATTTTACCATGCCATCATTTCACAGACACCGGAAGAACTCAGCCGGGAATTAAATATTACCATTGAAAAGGCATCCCTGCTGCTTCCAACAGCAATGATTTATCATAATATTTTTGAAGAAACCCAGGCAGAACAGATGTGGCTTTCCGGCATTACCATTTGTGACGGTATGGCTGCTGATTTTGCCGAACGCAAAACACATATTGTACCGGCACACAATTTTGCTGATGATATTCTGTCAGCTGCAAGAAGAATTGCAGCACGTTATGAATGCAGCAAAAAACATACCGGTTGTGTGGAAAGTGTTGCATTAAAAATATTTGATGCCGTAAAACGTAAAAACCATCTTACCAAGCAGGACCGTCTTCTCTTGCAGATTGCTACGATTCTGCATAACTGTGGTGCTTTTATCAATCTGAATGATATTGGCGAAAACTCTTATAAAATTGTTACTTCCACAGAAATTATCGGCATATCGCATAAGCAGCGTATGATGGTTGCCAATATCGTTAGGTATCCTATCCTAACTTTTCCGGAGTATAACCAGTTAAGTGATGTTTTTGAAAAATCAGAATACATCAAACTGACAAAATTAAATGCGATTCTCCGTCTGGCTGATGCAATGGACCGGAGCCATCGTCAGAAGTTTAAAACCGTTACGGTTACACTGCGTGGCAATAACCTTTATATTACAGGCCATACCATCTATGATATTGCACTGGAACAGGGTATTTTTACGAATCACGCAGGATTTTTTGAGGAAGTCTTCGGCTTAAAGCCGTTACTGCGACAGAAAAAAGAATTTTAAAAATCAAATGGCTACGCACACTGCCGGTTTTACTATTTTGTGTGCAGAAAAGAGGATTATCTATGGCTAATAAATCTATTTATTCCAAACCAGAATATTTTTACAACCGAGAATTAAGCTGGATACTGTTTAATTACCGTGTCCTGGAAGAAGCAAAGGATAAAGACATCCCACTGTTAGACCGTCTTAAATTTTTAAGCATTACTGCTTCTAACTTAGATGAATTTTTTATGATTCGTGTTGCCTCCCTGAAGGATATGGTGCAGGTCAATTATACCAAAAAGGATATTGCCGGAATGACACCCCAGATGCAGTTAGAGGCCATCAATAAAAAGACACACGAATTGGTAAAAGACCAGTATGATACCTATAACAAACTGCTTCTGCCAAGCCTTGCAAAGGAAAATATCTATATTATCGACCACCATGAAGATTTAACAAAAGAACAGGCACAATACGTCGATAATTATTTCCGTTCTGAAGTCTATCCGGTTCTGACACCTATGGCTGTAGACTCCTCACGTCCTTTTCCTTTGATTCGTAACAAGTCTTTGAATATAGGTGCCCTTTTGAAGACAAAACAGCACGACAAAAATGAAGAAAACAAAGGACAGTTCCGTGAATTATATATGTCACACAATAACAACGGCAAAAAGAAGAAAAATGATGTCGACATTGATTTTGCTACGGTTCAGGTTCCTTCTGTTCTGCCACGTTTTGTAGAAATCCCTTCCAAAAAAGAAGACTCTAAAACATTTATTCTTCTGGAGCAGATTATCGAAAAAAATATTGACAAACTATTTGTAAACTACGAAATTTTATCCGTTTTTCCTTATCGTGTCATGAGAAATGCTGACCTGACGATTGAGGAGGATGAGGCAGCAGATTTGCTGATGGAAATTGAACGGCAGTTAAAGAAACGTCAATGGGGCGAGGCTATCCGTCTGGAAGTCGAGGATTCTATTGATGAACGCCTGTTGCAGACCTTGAAGGATAAATTGCAAATTAACGAAGTGGATATTTTCAAAATTAACGGGCCTCTGGATTTGACATTTTTAATGAAATTGTCGGGTATTTCCGGATATGATTCTTTACGAAGCAAAAAATACACACCACAGCCGGCAAAATGGCTGCATGGCGAAGAAAATCTGTTTGACCAGATTCGCGAGCATGATGTTCTTTTACATCATCCATATGAAACATTTGACCCGGTTGTTGACTTTGTAAAACAGGCTTCCAAAGACCCGAATGTACTGGCAATCAAGCAGACATTATACCGTGTCAGCAGCAACTCTCCTATCATTTCTTCTTTGGCAGAAGCTGCCGAAAACGGAAAACAGGTTACTGTCTTAGTCGAATTAAAAGCACGTTTTGACGAAGAAAATAATATTAACTGGGCGCGTAAGCTGGAAAAGGCCGGCTGCCACGTATTGTATGGTCTGGTTGGCCTGAAGACACACAGTAAAATCACGCTGGTTGTCCGTAAAGAGGAAGATGGCATTCGCCGGTATGTTCACTTAGGAACCGGTAACTATAATGACAGTACTGCCAAATTATATACCGATATGGGACTGCTTACCTGTCAGAAAGCCATTGGCGAAGATGCTACTGCCGTCTTTAATATGCTTTCCGGTTATTCTGAGCCTGCCGTATGGAACAAATTAAGCGTTGCCCCAATCTGGCTGCGTGACCGTTTTATCCAGTTAATTGCAAGAGAACGTGATTTTGCCAAGAATGGCAAAAAAGCGTTTATCAAGGCTAAAATGAATTCGCTTTGCGACCCTGGCATTATTTCTGCCTTATATGAAGCATCTGCTGCCGGCGTAAAAATTGATTTGGTTGTTCGTGGAATCTGCTGTCTGAAAGTCGGTATTCCGGGCATCAGCGAGAATATAACCGTCCGTTCTATCGTAGGCGATTTTCTGGAGCACAGCCGTATCTATTATTTTCATAATAACGGTTTTGAAGAAGTTTATATGGGCAGTGCCGACTGGATGCCACGAAATCTGGATAAACGTGTAGAAATTCTCTTCCCGGTAGAAGACCCTGCCCTGAAAGAAGAAGTCATCCACATTCTGGATATACAGTTACGGGATAATATGAAAGCCCGTCAGCTGCAGGCTGATGGCACATATCGCCGTCTGAAATACCGTGGAAAAGATAAAATCGACTCACAAAAATATTTTTGTGCAGAAGCAATGGCTGTTACCGAAAGCAGAAAACACACACCTCATTCTTTACGGAAATTTGAGCCACTGACACATGAGGACAGTGGAGAAATCGAATCATAAAATATAGCATACTAGAATATGGCATACCAGAATATAGCATCATTAAGTATTGCATCATAACGATAACATAATAAAACAGGCTTTTGCTATACGATATTACTTATCTTTCAGACAAGAATATCGCATTGCACAAGAGCCTGTTTTTTCTATGCTATGATTTCCATAATATAATGATGCTGTTTCCCTATTCTATTTTCCTATGGTTTCCATACTGCTACGATAAGTAAATATCTTATATCGTAATTCCGATACTCTCTTTAATAACTTCCTGAATGGTGCTAACCGGAATAATTGTCAGTTTGTCCTTGATTTCATCCGAAACTTCGTTTAAATCTTCTTCGTTTTTCTTAGGAATCAGGACTTTCTGCATACCGGCACGCTGTGCAGCCATCAGTTTTTCCGGAAGGCCTCCTATCGGTAATACTTCTCCTCTCAGGGATACTTCTCCTGTCATTGCCAGTTTTTTCTGAACCGGTTTTTGTGTCACCAGCGAAGTTAAAGCCGTAAACAAAGTAATACCTGCTGATGGTCCGTCTTTTGGCACTGCTCCTTCCGGTACATGGATATGAATATCCTTTGTCTTAAAATCATATGTACCGTCTGCGAATACAGACTGCACCAGCGTATATGCGATTTCTGCCGACTCTTTCATCACATCACCCAGTTGTCCGGTAATTTTCACTTTTCCACTGCCTGGCATATCTACTGTTTCTATAAATAAAATCTCACCACCAACCTGTGTCCATGCAAGTCCTGTTGCCACGCCCGGCACACTCTTTTTCAGGCAGGTGTCATGGTTTGCCGTCTTTGCTCCCAATATTTCTATTAAGTCCTTTTCCTTAACAGACACCTTGGAGACACCCTCTTCTACCGCCTTCACTGCAGCATAACGGCAAACCTTGTCTAACTGCTTGCGCAGTCCACGCACACCGGCTTCCATTGTATAATCCGATATCATTTTCTTTAATGCACCCTGCGTAATGGTACACTGACCTTTTTTCAAACCTGCATCTTCTATCGCTTTTGGCAGAAGATACTTTCTGCCTATCTGGTACTTCTCCAAAGGAGTATAACCGGACAATGAAATTACTTCCATACGGTCCAGCAACGGCTTTGGTATGCCGTCTGTTGTATTGGCTGTACACAGGAAGAAGACATTTGACAAATCATATGGAACATTCAGATAATGGTCCACAAATGTATTGTTCTGCTCCGGGTCTAAAACCTCCAGCAATGCACTGGCAGGGTCACCGTTGTAGTCTTTTGTCAGTTTATCAATTTCATCCAGTACAACAACAGGATTGTTTACCTTAGAACGCTTGATACCTTCCATAATACGTCCCGGCATTGCTCCTACATATGTTCTTCTATGGCCACGTATTTCTGCTTCATCCCGGATACCACCCAGACTGATACGCACATATTCTCTGCCCAGTGCATTTGCAATACTCTTTCCCATACTGGTTTTTCCGGTTCCCGGTGCACCAACAAACAGAAGAATAGAGCCAGACTGTTTTCCACGAAGACTCATTACGGCAATCTGTTCTAACACTCTCTTCTTCACTTTATCCAGTCCAAAATGGTCATCATCTAAGATTTTTCTTGCCTTTGCCAAATCAATTGCTTCTGTTTCCTGCTCTTTCCAGGAAAGTGTCGTAACAAAGTCCAGATAGTCGTATAACATACCATATTCGTGACTGCTGCTTCCTTCCATTGCAAAACGTTTCAGCACTCTCTTAGCTTCCTTCTCAGCCTCTTCCGGCATCTGTGCTTCTTCTATCCGTTTGGCAAACATCTCTTCTTCTGATGAAAAATCTTCTTCCATTTCCTGCAACTGCTCCTCTAACAGCTGCATCTGTTTTTTGATTGCCATTACTTTATAACTGTCCTGCTGTTCCTTTGACATACGGCTTTTGAGTTCGTCCTGAACGGATTTATTTCCCATCAGGCGACGGATTCCCTCCATAATCAGCCCGTAACGCTCTTTTAGGGAATCCGTGCACATAATCTCTGCTCTTTCCTGCTCATCAAAATCCAGATACCCTCCAATATTCGTAGCAGCCTCATTCATATTTTTCCAACGGCGGATATACCCTTTCATTAGGGCACCACCCGGAACATCTTTTATCAGTTCCTCTGCATACTGCTTAAACTCAGCTAAAACGGCTTTTTCTTCTGCCTCTGACAAATCCTGTATATCCGACAGAATTTCATATCCTGCCTCTACTCTGTCACCATAAAACTCAACATTGTGGATTCGGACACGCTCTTTGGTATCAACAGAAAATAATGCATTTCCCTCCTGACCTGTGACGGATTTTGCCGTCGCAATAATACCTACCTCGTAAAAATCCTCTGCACAGAGTTCTCCACGCTCTTTCTGCTCCTTAATTGGCACAATAATAAAATTTTCATCACTTTTTATATTATCAATTTCTGCTTGCGAAAATACATCTTCCTGCACATTAATCTGCACATTTGATAAAATTAATGTATCAAAAACCGGAATGACTAACATAATCTGAAACCTCCTCTTACTTTTTTGTTAGCACTTTTCTTCATTGAGTGCTAACACCTTTGTGAAAAGAAAGTGCAAACCAAGCAGTCTGCACCTTGTTGTTGAACAATATTATCATTATATGCCACTTTTGTCAAGGCTTCTTTCCATTCTCATCCATTGCTTGTCTTCGTCTTTTATTCGTCTTGACTCAATGCATTTTTGCAGCATTCTGCGATATGTTTTTTTCTCAATGGGATGGGCAGCCAGCCAGGCTCTTGTTTCATCCGGAAATTTTGCCCATGCAGTCGCAAAAGCCCAGGCAACTGCCATACTGGCATAATATTCTGTCACATCCAGTGATGTTAACACTTCAAAAACCTTCTGTATATAATCCGGTTTCAGGTAATGCGACATCAGCATAACAGCTACCATACGCACTTCAAATTCCTGATGACTGTCTTGATATTTCATCAGAAAATCCCATACCTCCCCAGGGTATTTATCGGCACTTCGGAAAGTGGTACAAAACGAATCATTGACCGACCAGTTATCAATTTTAGGAATAAAACGTTCTGTATATTCCAAAATCTCCGTAACCGGTGCCTTTGCATAGCCAAGTATCATTCCCTGCAGCATTACTTCTTCAAAATATCTGGCATTTTCCCAAGACAAATAGTACTTCCAGTCTTCGTCTGCCATCTCCTTTGCCATTTTACGCAGCTGGGGCAGTCTGATTCCTAATAAATTTTTTACACCGGGAAGCAGGCTGGCACTAAATTTCTTATAGTCTTTTTGTGCCATTCCTTCCAGTTCTTTTTGCAATTCTTCCTGTTTCATCCTTTTATTTTCCTCTACATTTCCATAAAGTCCATCAACGAAATCTGATTCGTATGTGGCAAATCTCCCAGCAAATTCAGTTTTCCCATTGTTTCCAGAATCGTTGCACTGACTTTACAACGGTTTTTAAAGTCTTCCCTGGACAAAAATTTGCCTTTGCTCGCTTCATCTTCTATCATTTCAGCAGCCTTATCACCAAGTCCGTCAATCGTAGCAAAAGACGGCATCAGTTTTCCATCAACAATCTGGAAACGGTTTGCTTTTGCACGGTAGATATCAATTTTTACAAAGCCAAAGCCTCTCGCATACATTTCCTGCACGATTTTCATATCTTCTAACGTACTCTTCTCTTTATCAGAAAGTTCATTCTTCCGTTTCTGATAATCATTGATATAGTATTCCAGACGTTCTTTTCCCTGACACATCAGTTCATAGTTAAAGGACGTTGCACGAATACTAAAATAGGCAGCGTAATATGCCAATGGATAATATACTTTAAAATAGGCAACACGAAGTGCCATCATAACGTAAGCTGCCGCGTGCGCCTTCGGGAACATATACTTAATCCTTTTGCAGGACTCAATATACCAGTCAGGCACGTTACAGGCCTTCATATCCTCTTCCATATCCGGCGTTAAACCTTTTCCTTTACGGACACTCTCCATTATCTTAAAGGAACGCTCATTTTCAACACCCATATGAATCAGATAGGTCATAATATCATCACGGGTACAAATCGCTGTCGAAAGAGTACAGTCACCATTTGCAATAAAATATTGTGCATTATTCAGCCATACGTCCGTTCCATGTGAAAGTCCGGAAATACGCACCAAATCCGAGAAATTCTTTGGTTTGGCGTCCAGAAGCATTCCTATAACAAACGGCGTGCCAAACTCCGGCAGTCCAAGACAGCCTAATGTACAGCCACCAATGTCTTCTGGTGTTATTCCCAGTGCTTCCGTACTGGCAAACAGAGAAAGCACCTTTTTGTCATCCATCCTGATTTTGCCGGCATCCACATCCGTCAAATCTTCCAGCATACGAATCATTGTCGGGTCCTGATGTCCCAGAATATCCAGTTTCAACAGGTTGGAATCAATTTTATGATAATCAAAATGTGTTGTAATGGTTTTTGTTGTCATATCATTTGCCGGATGCTGCACCGGAGTAAATGTATAAATTTCCTCTCCCATCGGCAATACAACAATGCCACCCGGATGCTGGCCGGTAGAACGTCTGACACCTTCACAACCGTGCGCAATTCGTTCAATTTCTGCGCTTCGCTTGGTAATTTCACGCTCTTCACAATATTTTTTCACATAACCATATGCTGTTTTTTCTGCCAGTGTACCAACCGTACCGGCACGGAATGTATGGCCTGCGCCAAAGATAACTTCCGTATAATCATGGGCATTACTCTGATATTCACTCGAAAAATTCAAGTCGATATCCGGCTCTTTATTTCCTTTAAAACCAAGAAATGTTTCAAATGGAATATCGTGTCCTTCTTTTTCCAGAACAGCACCACATTTCGGACATATTTTGTCCGGCAGGTCACAGGCCGAGTTACCCGAATGTGCCTTTAACTCTTCCGAATCAAAGTCGTAATAATGACATTCTTTGCAGTAATAATGGGCTGCCAGAGGATTAATCTCCGTAATTCCTGCCATTGTTGCTACAAAAGAAGAACCGACGGAGCCACGGGAACCTACCAGATAGCCGTCTTCATTTGATTTC
>JAQYCU010000012.1 GCA_028724545.1 bacterium | reverse complement strand
GTTCTAACGCTTCCTTCTTTTGCTTCTTCTCGTCACGTTTTGCCAAAAGAATCTCTGCCTGTTGTGACAACTCTTTCTCTTGCTTTCTGTTTTCCTGCTGCTTTTCCTGAAGGAACGAAAGAATTTCCTCTTCGCTGTCCGTTGCAAAATCCGGGTAACAATGCTTTTCCTGCTTCTGCCCACTATTATTTTCTTTCTGCTCGGTTTTCTGCTTCTGTTCGTTTTCCTCTTTCTGTCCCGTTTCCATACAGAGAACAACTTCCTGCTGCAAATCCTGCAAGGTTTTCTTTAGCAGAATACGAAAGGCCTCCGTCTTTTGCTGGCACTTTTCCTTTTCCTGCTGTACTTTCTGTTCCTGCTTTCTGCATTCTTCTATTTCTTCTTTTGTCACAATATCTGCCGTCTTTTTAGCCGGAGCCGGATGCGTTGTTGCACCACAGACCGGGCACGGTTTGCCTTCTGACAGTTCCATCGCCAGAAATGCCGACTGTGCTGCCACATAAGCCCGGTTCTTTTCTTCCTGGTTTCTCCTGCATTCTTCCCAACTATTGATAAGTTCCAACAGTTTCTTTTCTTCATCCGATAACGCAGCTTTCTGTTTGAAATAATCTTTGCTTTTTTCTAATAACTGCTGGAGCTGTTTTTCCCCGTTTTGTAACTGTACTTTTTTCTGTGCTGTCTGCTCTATTTTTACTTCTAAGTCATTTTGTAATTCTAACCAGTTTTCCAGTTCTTCCTGACGTGCTTCCAGTGCTTCTTTTTTCTCTTTGGCCTGTAAAACGACTCTTTCTTCTTTTTCAAATTCTTTTGCTGTTTTACTGTAAGCATCTTTTACTTCCAGATAGGCATCCAGTTGTTCCAATGTCTGCAAAATCTGGTTTTTCTCCTGCAATAGAACCGGCTGTTTTTCTTCATAAAATTTCTTCTGCAGTTCTGCATATTTCTGTGCTTTTTCTAATTCTTTTTTCTGCTCCTGCTGCAATACTTTCTGCTTTTCCACTGCTTCCAGCACATTCTTTTTTTCTTCCTGATAATGCAACAATTTTTCTTCACGCAGCCACACTTCTTTTGCAGCCTGAACAAGTTCTTTTTCCTGTTCCCATTTTTGTATGTCCCCTTTTTGGGACAACAGAATTTTATTTTCTTCGACTGCCTGCTCATATGCAGAAATGTCCTTGTTCAATGCCGTCATTTCCTGATATTTCTGGTTTTCCAGTGCAATCTCTTTTTCCAGTTTCTGCTGCTTCTTTTCTTCTTTTTTGCATTCTTCTCTTACAGATGTTACACTTTTATCTAAAAATTCCATCACCTGCGTGGCATCTGTATCTATCCATTCGAGCACTTCCTGCCACGCCTTTTTTTCCTCTTCCGAAGAAAAAACAACTGCTTTTACAATTTCTCTAAGCTGTGTCATATTTTCTCCCAGTGCAGCACAGCTTTTTTTATAATGTTCAAAAATTTTCTTTTCTATTTTCTCATAAATTTCTGTCGAAAAAATCTGTTGGAAAATCTCTTTTCGTTTTCCTGTTTTGTCCATAATCAGCTCTTGAAATTCCCCCTGGGCAATCATAGCAATTTTGCTGAACTGTTCTGCCGTCAGACCGATAATTTCCTGTATTTTCTGATTTGTTTCATTTATTTTGCCCAAAAATTCTTTTCCATCGGGCAGAATAAGGGAAACTCTCGGCTGCTGCTTTATCCTATCGTAAGTCCCCTGCTTATTTTTGCGTTTGGCTCTGCGCTCATATGCCGGATAACGCTTTATTGTATATACTTTTGTATCAAGAGCCGTGCCATAAGAAAATGTAAATTCGACATATGTTTCTGTGTCTTCAGATGCGTATTCGCTTCGCATCATATTTCCCTTGCGTTCCCGACCACTCATCACACCATATAATGCAAACATAATCGCATCAAAAATTGTTGTTTTACCGGCTCCGGTATCCCCTGCAATCAAAAAAAGTCCATGACTGACATCATCAAAGTCAATCGTTTCTACTCCACCATAGGAGCCAAATGCTGACATCACTAATCTTTTCGGTCTCATTTTTGCTCCTCCCCTGCTTCCTCTAATATTTTTTCCAGTTTTTCTTCTTCGGCTGCATTCATTTCCCGACCTGTACTGTCTTTAAAAAATGTCCGAAAGGCTTCTAACGGCGTACTTTCCTGAATATCTACCGTTTCCTCTTCCATAATTTTTTTCGTTCTGGTATTTTCCACACGAATTTCCAGAATATGGTCATAATAACGCTCTAACTGCTCTTTGGGCCGTTCCAGAATTTCTTCATCAGTCAGAGTAATACTGACATAATCGTGACATACTTCTCCCGATTGTATTAATTCCGACAAATTTCCACGCAGTTTCCGGACACTGCGAAATGGTATGACCGGCAGAGTGCGATATGACACCTCGCCTTTTTTGCCAAGTTCAACAACACCGATTGACTTTTCCTGTGCAGCTTCACTGACAGAATAAGGGAATAGCGTGCCACAATAACGAATATGTTCGTCCCCCATCTTCTGCGGGCTATGTATATGCCCTAATGCTACATAGTCGAAATCTTTTATCAGATTTGTGTCAACGATATCCAGACCTCCCACAAAAAGTCTTGGAGATTCCGAATCACACTGCTGTGGTTCTTTTCCTGCAGCCGCATAAAACTGATGGGACACCAGCACATTCCGTTCTTCCCAGTTGATTTTTTCGCGCTGTAGCAGATAGGAAACAGCATCATTGGAAGTCTGGATTTCATCGGTCCCTGGCAAGTGACGTACCATACCCGGTTTGGTATATGGCAACAGATAAAAGTTGACATTGCCTGACTCGTCCTGTAAAACAATTTTGCAAATATGTTCTTCTTCCTGCTGTGGTGGAAGTACTGCAATATGAATATGATGACGCTCTAAAAAAGCACTTCCATAGGACAGTCGCATGGCAGAATCATGATTTCCTGCTATAATAAGGACTTCTATCGGCTTTTGCCGTTGCGACAATTCATCCAGTGCCAGAAAGAGGTCTTCCAGCAAAGTCATAGCTGTTGCTGAGGGAACCGAACGGTCATAAATATCCCCTGCAACCACTATGGCATCCGGCTGCTCTTTTTCTGCCATTTCTGTTATGCTTTTTATCATTGCCTGCTGCTCTTCTACCAGGTCATATCCGTGCAACATTTTTCCGAAATGCAAATCTGATAAATGAAAAAATTTCATACAATTCCCCCTGCCATTTTCTGTAGTTCTGCTTTTTCATAGTGTTTCACTCTGCTTTTTCATAGTCACTTAACACTGTCACTTTTTCCTATATAGTAAAAAAGCACAAAGCCAGTACTTTGCACTATGTTTCTCTGTTTTCCGGGCATTTTCCTATTATGCAAAAAAGCCAAAACCTTACTATTACAAGGTTTTGACTCTCCTCTTTCATAAAATGCACCAGGTGGGATTTGAACCCACACAAGGTCACCCTCGACGGATTTTGAGTCCGTTGCGTCTGCCGTTCCGCCACTGGTGCATATTGTGTCGCACAACAGAAATTATCTTATCATTTTTTTGGGAAATTGTCAAGTTTTTCTTAGGCAAGATTCATTTTCGCTGTACACCCTTTAAAGGGCATGTGATAAAACAGTGGCTTTTATACCTGACAACAGAGGATACCATTTCTATCAAGGGCACGCTCTCGCTGCACAAACTACGCAGCAGTACATAGTATCCTAAAAAACAGGATACAAGTACTGGCGAGTTTGAAAGCGCCCTTTTATAGAAATGGTATCCTCTGTTGCCAGGCAATTCAGAAAACTCAGTTTTTATCACAGCCCATTTACATAATGGCTGTACAACTAAAATTCTTTCCTAAGTATGTCATCTGTTATATCCGATTTTGATTTTCTGCTCCGTTGATTTTAAATTTGACACAACTGCAGGACAAATTGCTTATGACTGGTCTGCAAATCTTTTTTCTAACAACAGACAACATCTTTCAGAAAAGGTTTTGGCAGAACAGCCAATTTGTAAATAGGCATATGATAAAAACAGGTTTCCTGACAGCAGCTGTCAAAAAAGCACTGGTGCTTAATGGGCGTAGTATGCCCATTTATGCATCCACTGTGCTTTTTTCCAAGCGAAAGCGTGCTGCAGTAGGAAACTCTATTTTTATCATATGCCCTTAAACGTTTTACACCAGTACCGATATAACCTGCACCAGAAAGCTGACAACGCACGCTCCGACTGCCACCGTCAAAAGTCCTTTTTCAAAGAAAGCCAGAACAAGCGCAACAACTGTTCCTGCCAACGCTGACGCTAATCCGTCTGTAGAATAGAAAATGGCCGGGAAAGTCATTGCTCCCAGCACGGCATAGGGAACATATGCCAGAAAGGAACGGACAAAACGGTTTGTTAGTTCCTGCTTGCACAATACTAATGGAATGGCACGAATCAAATAGGTAACACCTGCCATCACAAATAAATATAGAAAAAATGTCTGCCACTCCATTTGCCTATCTCCTTTCCTCTCTATCTTCCACGCAGCTGTTTTCTTTGTCTTCCTCAGGCAATGGGTAAAAAATAGCACCTATCAGCGACGCTGTCACGGCACAGATAATGATAACAAAACCAGATGAAACCTGCTTTAAAACAGGAATCCACCTAAAACAGCAGCTAAGTATTACTGCTATTATAATTACTTTCAAAACACTGGTATCTTCTTTTGCTTTTGGAATAATAATAGCCAAAAACATACCATAAATAGCAATTCCTAAGGATGACCTGACAATTTCCGGCAGAATATTGCCCAGCATAGCACCTGCAAGAGTTCCCCCTGCCCATCCCAGATAAGGAATCGCAATCAATCCAAACATATAGTAACGACTGACTTTTTTCTCACGGCTCATTGCAACAGCAAAGATTTCGTCCGTCACACCTGCACCTACAATAAAACGATAAAAAGTATTTAATGTTTTGTCTACTTTTTGTGATAAGGACAACGACATCAATGCATAACGCAAATTAATAACCAACTGTGACAATGCCATTTCTATCAATGTTCCACCAGTCACCATAATTTCCAGTCCTGCAAACTGACCTGCCGAAGTCAGATTCACCATTGAAATCAGAACTGCCTGCCACCATGTCATTCCTGCCGAAACTGCCATCAGACCAAATGTAAAACTAACTGAGAGATACCCTAATGCAATTGGTATCCCATCTTTCAATCCCTGCTTTATCTCTCTCATATCAATTATTCTCGCTCGGTAAAAAAGCACCGTACTACTTAACGTATACTACGATGCTTTTTTCCTGTATCTTTCTTTTATTATCTTCTTAACTTTTATTAGCCAACAATTCTTCTGGCACATGAAGGCTGTCTGTATCTGTAATTAGAAATCTTAATACCATCTCTCTTATTACTTGCATGAACAACCTTGCCACCACCAATATAAAGAGCAACGTGTCCGATTCTTCCACCATTCTTGTAGAATATCAGGTCACCCGGCTGAAGGTTTGAGAAACTTACGCTTCTTCCTTTGCCTGCCTGTGCTGCTGAAGAATGTGGTAATGAAATACCAAATGCAGCATATACACTCATAGTGAATCCAGAACAGTCTGCACCATTTGTTAAACTTGTGCCACCCCATACATATGGGTTACCTTCAAACTTACGTGCATAACTTGCAATTGCAGAGCCTGATGAACCAGATGGTGTATAAGTTTTTCTGGATGAACTCTTTCTTGAAGAACTGCTCTTAGATGAGTTGCTTCTTGAACTGCTTGATGATGAGTTTGAACTACTTGATGAGCTTGAACTACTGCTTGATGATGAACTTGAACTACTGCTTGATGATGAACTTGAACTGCTTGCCTGTGCTCTTTCTGCAGCTAATGCAGCAAGACGTTCACGCTCTGCTTTTTCAGCAGCTCTCTTACGACGAAGCTTTGCTTTTTCTTCTTTAATAGAAACTGCCTTGTCAAAACGTACTCTCGTTCTTACAAATTCTTTGGCAACATATCCTTTGTCACCATCATCTATCAGAATTTTATACCAGTTATCACTTTCACCAACAATTTCATACTTTTCATCTTCTGGAATCTGTGTAATGATTTCAGACTTTGTACTCTTCTTTGCACGGACATTCAATGTTACAACACCAGATTTTACAAATGCAAATGCTGTACCATATTTTCCTGCCAGTTTCTGTGCCTCTGCACCAATGGCAAGCAAGTCCTTTCTGATATAACCGGTAACACTGCCCGATTCGATTTTTACCCAGCCGTTCTTCTCACCGATAATTTCGGCAGAACCACCTTTGTATAATTTACCTAAAATCTTGCTGTCTGTTGACGGATGCTTACGAATGTTGACATAATCACTTGCTGTCGAAATTCCAAGATTACGGAACTGCTTTGCAACCGTTTCTTCTTTTCTTTGTTCTTCAGACTTTGTATTTGCTGCCGGTGCTGCTGTCGCAGTTGGTGCAGCTGTGGTTGCTGGTGCTGCCGTAGCAACTGCCGGTGCCTCTGTCTGAGCATCTGTTGTATCTGCATTTTCTGTATTTACATAATTGTCCACGTAGTACTTATCTAAAGATAAGGAAAGTCCTGCCATTTCCGTTTCCTGGCAAAATGTTGCTGCCGAAACGCCATCACTGCTTACAGTGTAGCACGCTAAAGACAAAGTAAGCGCTGTGCCGAATGCTGCAGCATTTCTTATCCAACGTGTCTTTCTCATAACATACCTCCAATAAAATGAAAAACCAAATTAATACAAATTTATGTAACAAATATTACGAATTTGTTACGCTCACAAACCATTATAGCAACGTCCTCTTTTTTTGTCAATACTTGTCGTTTAATTAGAAACTTGAAAAATCCCCGTGTTTTAAGGCTTTTTAACCATTCCCATCATTTACCAAAAAAAAGAAAGACTTCAGATGCTATCACTACATCTGTAGAACTATCATGTGAAACAGCATCTAAAATCTTTTCTTTTTTATTTTTTCCTATTACTATACAGTTTTTTCTATATTATATATAGAGAAAAACATTTAAAAAACTAGCAGCAGTTCTTTATTTAATGGCAACTGCTTCTATTTCCATTGCTACATCCTTTGGAAGTCTTGCCACTTCCACGCAGGAACGTGCCGGATATGGTGATGGGAAAAATTCTTCATAAACAGCATTAATTTTACCAAAATCTTCCATATCGCTGATAAATACAACCGTCTTAACTACTTTATCCATAGAAGAACCAGAAGCCTCTACCAGATTCTTTAAGTTAGAAAGAGCCTGCCTTGCCTGTTCTTCCACACTGCCAGTCACCAGTTCACCTGTCTGTGGATTAATCGGAATCATACCTGATGTGTAAATCATCCCATTCACTTCGATTGCCTGCGAATATGGTCCTATTGCTGCTGGTGCATTTTTTGTACTAATTTCTGTTTTCATAACAAATTGCCTCACTTTCTTCTATATACTAATATTTAAAAAGTATATCACGATTTTCTTGAAATTCCAAACTGTATTAGAATCATTTTCGCTGTACACTTTTTAACGGGCATCACTGCCCATTTACATAATGGTTATTCAGCCAAAAACTTTTCTTGTGTATGCCGTTTGCTATAATTGATTTTAATTCCCGGCTCTGTTATTTTTTAATTTTTGTATAAACATAGGATAGTTTACTTATGACTATCGTGGTAACAAAAGGGGTTGAATAAAAAAAGGTGCTGTTAACTTAAACAAGTCTGAATTTTGCATATAGGCCACAACCTGAATTGCCCGACAGCGTTTTTTCCAGAAACTCTTTTGACATTTTCCCATTTGCCTAGTATATTATTAACTGTATCAGAATGTATTTGTATGACTGCATATTGTGCAGTACAGAATGGAGATTTTTATGAAACAGAAAATAGAACTTGGAAAATATCAGGAACTGATTGTTACGAAAAAAACTGATTTTGGTGTTTATCTGAACACTCCGACCGGCGAGGAAAACGAAAAAATTCTTTTGCCAAAGGCACAAGTGCCACAGGGAACCCAGTTAAAAGATGTCATCAATGTTTTCGTATATAAAGATTCCGAAGACAGACCGATTGCAACCACACTGGAGCCGGATATTACATTAGGCGGCGTTGCCAGACTCTATGTAAATCAGGTCACTTCCATTGGTGCTTTTTTGGAATGGGGACTTTCAAAAGATTTGTTCTTACCATTTAAAGAACAGTTATACCCGGTAAAAGAAGGCGATGCCGTCCTTGTTACATTATACCTTGACAAAAGCGAACGTCTTTGTGCTTCTATGCACGTCTATGATGCTTTACGAAATGACTCTGATTACCAGAAAGATGACCAGGTTTCCGGACGTGTTTACGAAATCAGTGAAAACTTTGGTGTCTTTGTTGCTGTTGATGATATGTTTTCTGCACTGATTCCACAAAAAGAAGTTTTTGAAACCTATCGCATCAACCAGCCTGTTCACGCCCGTGTTGCACAAGTATTGGAAGACGGACGTTTAACACTTAGCGTTAAGAAAAAAATCCCTGAGCAGATGAATGAGGATGCTGTTTTTATCTATCAGTGTCTAGAAGATGCCAACGGTTTTCTTCCTTTCCATGATAAAAGTGCACCAGAGGCCATCAAAAACCGTTTCCATATGAGCAAAAATGCTTTTAAACGTGCCATTGGCCATCTTCTGAAGGACGGAAAAATCACAATTGCAAGTGATGGAATTCGAAAACTCTAATTGTTGATTTTACCAGAAATGTTTCTTTTTAAAAAAGAGCAGACTGATGATTACAACAAGAACACTTACAATAAATACTATGGGATACGCATAGCGATACTGAAGTTCCGGCATAAAAGCGAAATTCATACCGTACCATCCGGCGATTAAAGATAACGGCAAAAAAATAGTTGTGACAATCGTGAGCATTTTCATAACATTATTTTGCCGTAATCCTATCTCCGACTGATATACTTCCTGTACCTGCATGGCATATTCGCGCAGCAATTTTGTTTCTCCTGCCAGCCGGCATACCCGTTCCCCATACATCCTCATTCTTTGCTCATCTTCTTTTCCAAAAAAAGTTTCTCTGCTGTCCAGCAATTCTTCACTCATTTCTTTTAACTGGCTATAATAATGGTAAAAACGAGTAATAATCTTCTTAACCGGAAGCATCTGATAATTAAACTGCTCTGCATTTCCCTGCAATACCTTTTCCTCTATCTTCGCAATTTTCTGCTCTATCGTTTCCAGAAAAAATAAGTCTTCTGACACAAATGACTGCAGAAAATCATATAAAAAACGCTCTGTCGTATATTCTTCCTGCACCGTATTTTGGGCAAGTTTCTGAACCTGATGTTCCATCTTTCCATCTTTATCCAACAAAAGAATATGGCTTTTTGTATAATAAAAAGCAAATTCCTGCTTTTCTTCTTTTGTACTTTTTGCCGGAATACTGACTGTTCCATACAAAAAATCTTTATAACTTTCCACCTTGCAATAATGGATGTTGTCTGCCGTATGCCAGATTCCAAAAAAGGCATGCCATTGTTGATTTTTCTGCCACTCCTGCCAGGACAAAATGCAAATGCCATTGTCTGTCTTTTTTAACTGTTTCTCATCCGTCTTACGGATTCCATCTTCCTGAATCAGATAATATACCATTTCTCTCTTTCCCTTAACTTATCACATTTTTTGTCAGATAACGATTTTCTTTCCGTGTTTCGTTTTCCTTTTTAGTATATCTCTTTTTTATTTTTTACATACCACCATAAAAAAGCGCGGACATAACAAAATCATATCTTTGTATTATTCTGTTATGTCCGTTTTCGATTAAGTATTTGGGGAATATCTTTTGTGTTTTGTCTTTTTCTTTCTCCTTTGTATATTTTCATTGTAACAGGATTTTCAGGATTTAAAATAAGATATTTTAAATTTCAACAAAAACACTGTAAATTTCTACAATTAGTTAAAAAAAATTTCAATTTTTTTCATAAAATCAATGTTGATGGTTTTAATTTGCCTACTTTTGAAAGCATCTGCTGAAATACTAGTCGCTCGTTTGTTGTTCCTGACATTCTGTACGTGGTTTAAAATCTATACTAATCAATAGACAAAAACACATCTGAACCTATTACAATCCCCACTAATTTAATGGCAGAATTAAATAAAAAGGCAAGAAAGAAAATTAGATATAACCAACAAGGTAAGAAGTTTGGTATGAGCGATATTGTAAAAATATATGATGAGTTAAAGAAAGACACCAATTAAAAACTGTTTCAAGTTTTATGTAAACTCAAAAAACCGATATATGATATGTGAATAGCATCTAAAGGGCATAGCCGATTGGGACTATCCCTATTTTTTACGATTTAAAAATATGCTAAATTCGATTCAAATTACCTTTATTTTTTTGACCCCAATCATTTCGGTCTAATGTGGTCTGAAACGACTTGAAATGGTTGATTTCAATTTTTACACTATTGGGAATGCTTGAAAACACTGCATTTCCAAGCATTCCTATTGAGTGGAGCTGCGGGGAGTCGAACCCCGGTCCGAACCCAGATTCAATGTCCTTCTACTGTCATAGTCAGTGTTTTTTTATTCCCTCCGGATAACGCCCACTAACAGGCTCTATCTTTCGGTAGCTTCATATATTTTCTACTGCCTCAAAGCTTTGGCAACAGAGTTTCCCACAAGTCGATGCCGGTAATCCTTATGGTGGGGCACAAGGGCCGACAAGCTGCAACTAGGCAGCTAAAGCTAAATTATCTTCAGCGTTTAATTTTAAAATCGAACTTTTTACGTGGTGTCCGACCACGAACAGCTTCTCCATCTTCAGTGAGCCCGTCGAAACCAGTACAACCCCTTGTTGTACAATTGACGCTGTCAAGATGTTATTCAATCCTAGCACACTCTTTTCTTTCTGTCAACCTTTCTTTGCAACGAATTGTGATGCACATATATATACGAGTGTACACAGATGTCCCTGACAGCATACGCCTTCTGTTCTACCAATGGCACGCTCTCGCTGCTCAAACTACGCAGCAGTACATAGTATCCTGAAAAACAGGATACAAGTACTGGCGAGTTTGAAAGCACCATTTTATAGAACAGAAGGCGTATGCTGTCAGGCAATTCAGGTTGTGGTGTCTAGGGGCATATGTAACCTGCAAGTTCAGGTCGCAGTTTTTTAGATATGAATATAGTGCAACAGCCAATATTGAACTGGCTGTGATAAAAAAAGAACTTCCTAAAAGCAGTTGTTAAACAGACACTGGTGCTTAGTGGACGTCTTATGTCCACTTATGCACCACTGTGTCTGGTTCCAAGCGCAAGCGTACTGCTGTAGGAAGTCCTTTTTTATCACATGCCCTTCATAATGCACTGCACTGGCAGCAAATCCTTCCTATCGCAACACAACAAGCGAATTTAATCCTGCATTGATATTGGTACTGCGCACCAAAATACGGATTTCCAAATCTCCCGTTTCCTCTTTTTCTAATGCGATACTATGTTGCTCCGGCCAGCCATAGGAACATTCTGAACGCTTTTTGCCATTAAGATAAATCTCACACTCTCCCCAGATTCCGTGGAAGAAAAGAGTAGGAATATGCCCGTTAATCGTTGCCGGCACCTTCGCCTTTGTCTGATAAATCACATATTTTCCCTGCTGGTTTTCCAACTTCTTTGGCGAGCCACTTTCGTAGTCTACACGAATATGCTCCCAGGAATTCATATCATAATCTTCCATTTTCACAAAAACATCCGGTCTTTCTGTATAAAGTGCTGAAGTAATATTCCATTCTGTCAGATAATGTTCTGATACTGTCGGAATACAATATTCCTGCTTGCAGGCAACAACCGGAATGCATACCCTGCCATAACATACCGTTCCATTTTCTGACACCCCTTTTGCCTCAACTTCTACCTGCTCTGCACCCTGCTCCGGCATTACAACAGCCATACATCTTCCGTGAAAAACACTCCTGTTCTTGCCGTCAAATGCTTCATGGCAATTCGGATTGCCGTTACAGCTTCCCAGAAGTTTTCCGTGTTTCACTTCAATCGTTACCATAAAGTCAGCATCCGGCACTTCCCTTTTTTCCTCATCAATGGCTACAATCGCAACCGGCATGGCATCCCTTCCATTTCCCTGTATGCTCTCTTGCCACGGAAGCAGCTGCAAACTTTCAGGTGCTTTTGTTGTTGTCTTACAATCCGATGCAACCTCTTTTCCATTGCGATAACCTGCCAGTCTTATCGTGCCGGGTTCATATGGCACTTCCCAATATACCTGTGTGAAGATATCTACCGGTTTCTTCCCAAAACTTTTTCCATTGACAAAAAGTTCTGCCTCTTCACAATTTGTATGGGACATAACACGGATATTCTGTCCCTCTTTTCCCTTATGATTCCAATGAGGCAGCACGTGACATACCGGTTCTTTTGAAAAAATTGCCTTCGACAAATAATATCCGTCTTTCGGGAAACCACAGGTATCCATCATACCAAAGAAAGAAGAAACAGACGGCCAGATATGTGGCGTTGGTTCTCCCAGATAATCAAATCCCGTCCACATAAATCCGCCTGCCACGAAATCACGTTCCATAATTGCCTTCCAGGTATCCCTGACATTATTCCCCCAATCGCTCGCATCCTCGTCATAGCAGGAAATCTCATTTTTCTCCGGCACCGTCTGATAGCAGCCGCGGACAGAAAATGTTGACGTCGTTTCTGTTGCTATCATTGGAATCTGTGGATTCTGCTGATGAAAAGTATCATACACATCTTTCTGATAATTTATTCCACATGCATCCACTTCAAAAGCAGCATTTTCATCCGTAAACACTCCACCGTTCATCGCACCGGTTGTCAGACTTCCCGGGGCTAACTGATGCACCAGACGACACATTCTTTTTGCCATACGTCTTCCCTGACGCGTTCCCTGCAACGGCTCTTCATTGAAAATAGAATACATCATAACACTTGGATGGTTGCGATGGCGTTTTACCAGAATCTCTAACTGGCGCAATCCCTCTTCTGAAGAATCATAATTACGGTTTTCTGCCATAACAAGCATTCCCTGTCTGTCACAGGCAGCAATCAGTGCCTCTGAGGTCATTCCATGTGCGCAACGGTATGCATTGGTTCCCATTTCCTTGAGCCGTTCAATATGATATTCCCACAGGTTATCATTTACAGCTATTCCCAGTCCTCCAAAATCCTGATGATTGCAGGTGCCATAAAGTTTGAGTGGTCTGTGGTTTAAGAAAAATCCTTTTTCCCGGTCAATGGAAATAGTCCGGAAACCACAAACGGTATCCACATGGTCTGTTTTCCCACCATCCAGATACGCCGTAACGGTAACCTGATACAGATTTGGCGAATCAACATCCCATAACAACGGATGGTCTGCTTCAAAAGAAAAGAAAACTTTATTCTTACCCGGAGCAGCCAGAATTTCCTTCTCGATTGTGAACGCACTATCTGTCCCATTTTCGGTACACATATCAATTCTGACCATAACGGCTTCTTCTTTATCCGTTTCATTACACACATCCAGTTCTGCATCAACCACCCACTTTGTGCATGCACTGTTTTCCACTTCTTTTGGCTGCAGAAAAACACTGTCCCTGTCTATATATACAGAATTTAATGCCTCCAGCCAGACGTGACGGTAAATGCCGGCACCTTCATACCACCAGCCTTCCCATTCCTCAGCATCCACATATACGGCTAACACATTTGGCACTTTTCCAAACAGTGCCATATCGGTAATATCCACGGTAAACGGCGTATAGCCACAAAAATTTCTGGCAACAACAGAACCATTAAAATAAACGGTACAATGCGTTGCCACACCCTCAAAGCCGATAACCAGTTTTTTTTCTTTGTATTCCTCCGGCAGTAAAAAAGATTTCCGGTACCACGCCGTTCCACGTGACTTATATCCCCAGTCTGCTGCATTTTCCTCATCAAAAGGCTGTTTTACCGACCAGTCATGGGGTATCTGCACTACTTCCCAACCTGATACATCATAATCACTTTGTGGCACACCCTGGCACGCACCTGCTTTTGCTGTATTATAAATAGCACCATGTGACACATTCTTTTCCTGTGCTATTTCTCCCAGATAAAACTTCCAGTCACTATCTAATGACATTCTTACTCTGTCCATAATCATCCTCACTTCTGAGCAAACTGTTGTAAAAATATGACGCAATATCCTTTTTGCTTCTGCCATCAAAACCACCTGTTTTGCTCAGGAACAAATAACCTTGATGACACCCGTCATTCTATCAATTTGCTACTACCATACCGACTCTGAAAGAAATTGTCAATGCCATTTTTGCATTTCACAAAATTAGATGTTCATTTTGTTCTATTCAGTGAAGTTTCTTCCTTTTTTCTATACGAAAATTAAGTTACCTTAATATCATAATCAAATCATTGTAATAAATGTAACAAACAGGAGGTAGTTATGAGAAAAAAGAACCATTGGAAAAAAAGTATTCTCTGTCTTGGTATTTCTGCTTCCCTGCTGGTATCCGTTCTGCCGGCAACTAACAGAAATACTGTTTCAAAAACAACAGCAGCATCCATTGCTGTCAAGATTAAACCCGAGCCAAATGCACATTCGGTCTTTCACGATACGAACAAAGACGGCTATGGTGAATTCGAAGGTTTTGGCACATCTCTCTGCTGGTGGGCAAACCGTTGTGGCTATAGCAACACGCTTACAAATGAAGCTGCAAAACTTCTTTATAATAAAGAAAGTGGTCTTGGCCTTTCTATAGGAAGATATAATATCGGTGGTGGTGACAATCCTTCCCACAACCATATTACACGTTCCGACTCAAAAATGCCGGGATTCTGGTCAGCACCCAAAAAAATAACTTCTGCTGCCGGTGCGTCAGCTTATGATGCCTACGACAGCACATCCGGCTATGCCTGGAATTACAACTGGAATGTCGACAAAAACCAGCTGAATGTTGCACTCGCCTGTCAGAAAGAAGCCGGTACGGATTTTAAGGCTGAAACTTTCGCAAACTCGGCACCTTATTTTCTGACGGTCAGTGGATGCACCTCCGGCTCCAAAAGTGGCTCTGCCACCAATTTAAAATCCAATTCCTACAAAGCATTTGCAACCTATTTGACAGATGTCACGAAGCATCTGATACAGACAAATAAGTTAAATGTTACCAGCATTTCGGGAATGAATGAACCGGAATCTTCCGACTGGTGCGCTAACAGCCAGAAACAGGAAGGCTGCCACATTTCTGCCGGAAAGGCGCAGTCGAAACTACTGACAACCCTTTCTTCCCGATTAAAAGCTGCCAAACTGGACTTTCTGACACTTGCCGGGCCAGATTCCAGTGGTGTTTACATTGCAACCGACTCTGTCAAGGCATTATCCTCGTCTGCATTGTCTGCTTTAGAGCGCATTGATACCCACGCCTATATGGATTCGGATACAACGGTTCTGCGCAGTCTTGCACGCAGCAAAAAGAAAAATCTATGGATGTCAGAGGTTGACGGCACACAAATTGCCGGAACAAAAGCAGGCGAAATGAGCGCAGCACTTGGTTTTTCTTCTTATCTGAATAAGCAATTAAACGGATTACAGCCTTCTGCCTGGATTATATGGGATGCGATTGATGTTCATATTGACAAAAATAGCAAAGCCGACTTAAATACGCTGACAGACAGCGAGCGCGTTCAAAAAGACAAAGAGGGCTTCTGGGGTGTCCTTTTCGCAAACCATAACACCGGACATATTATCAAGTCCAAAAAATATTATGCTTACGGACAATATTCACGCTATATCCGTCCGGGTTACACAATTATCGGTTCCAGCGACAACTCGGTAGCTGCCTATGACACGAAAAGCCATACACTGGTAGTCGTTGCGACAAACGAATCTTCCAAGAGCAAAACCTGCCAGATTGATTTGTCCCAATTTGGAACAATCGCAAAAGACAGCAGTGTTAAAACAATTCGCACAAGTGGCACATTAAAAAATGGTGAAAACTGGAAAGATGTTTCCCAGACAATCGGTAACACCTTCCACCGTAGTTCTAAGAAATTAAATACTACTTTAAAAGGAAATTCCATTACCACATATGTGATTACAAATATATCACTGGATAATGACAAGAAAAACTCTTCCCTGGAGAAAATTTCCGTACACCAGAATCAGATTACAGGCAAAGCTTCTTCCGAAGAAAATTATACCGGAAATATCGCAGATAAGGATTATATGACCGAATATCGCTACAAAAAAGGAAAAGCAATTATTGATTTAGGAGCAAAGCACAAGATTCAGGCAATTTCCTATGTTGCTTCTTCTTTGAATCCTTCTTCTTCGAGAAATATTACCTTCTATGGCTCTAACACGAAGAAGAAATGGGAAAAATTATTTACTATTACGGCACTTCCTTCCTCGCTGACGCCAAGTTATGTGCACAGCAAAGATTTTGCTTCCAAGAAGAAGTCATTCCGGTACATTATGTTCCGAAATCCACAAAAGACAACTGCTTTGTCTGAGGTGTCAGTTTATGGAAACTCCAAAGCCTCGCCTGTTGTTACCAAATATCCGACTAAATTAAAAAGTGTAAAATCACTTCCTAAAAAAATCCGGCTAAAAAACAAAAAGACAGCAAAAGTGGTTTCCTGGACATTTTCACGAGGTAAAAATGATAATATGACAAAGAAGCAGCGAAGTACCATTTTGGTAACTGCCCATTTAAATAAAAGCCTTCCAGGGTACGGAAAAACGGTAATTAAGAATGTTACCGTTTCACCAAAATTGTATAAAAAACTTCGTGGAAAAACCTATAAGGTTCACTAAGAAACTACAGGATGTACAAAAAACAAAATCCATTGAAAAAATAAGATATTTACAAAAATGTAATCCACTAAAAAATACTATATTGCTAAAAATAAGGTCCTGACAAAAGTTACTTGCCTTTGTCAGGACCTTTCTTACTGCATCATCTTATTTATTATATCTGCAGGTTCTGCTTTTTCTCTCAGCATTCTTGCAGAAACAGATACTTTTATTCGACCTTGCCCGTTTTATAAACTGTTCCGATTTCTTTTTCATCTGTAATACATACGGCATCCAGTACTTTTACTGTCGTTGTTGTATCTGATTTCATATTTGGAAACGCAATCTGCAACGATTTGATTTCAGCAACATCCTGTCCTTCCACCTTGCTAAAATCAAATACCATCTGGTATTTGCCATCTCCCTCAATCTTCAAATCATCCGTTTTATATGTCGTATCCCAGCATTCAATTTCATTTCCCTTAGAATCTCCTACCATATAATTCCAGTAGCAGGTCGTTGGTTCTACGTCAAATCCACTTACTTCAAAAGTCGCTGCAATCGCTTTGGAATCCTGCACAAAACTTTCTGCATCATAAATTGTCAGCGTCGGGTCCCAGATTGTTGCAATTTTTACCCAGGAACTGTTATCTTTTTCCATAAAAATATCTTTGCCATTTAACGGAAATGTGTCTGAGTTTGCTGTGCGCGTCAATGCTACGGCACTGCTCTTTTGTTCTGCTTCCGATGTTGTTGCCTGCGAAGATGCTGCCTTGTCAGAAGTATCTTTCGTTTCAGAAGTACCACACGCTGACAACGCTCCTGCACAAACTGCTGTAATTAATGCTAACGATACTAATTTTTTTCTCATACAAACCTCTTTTCTACGCTGTTTTTTATCCTTTCCGAATAGTAATAACCAGTTCTTCCAGACAGCGTTCCAGTCAGAACTGATATTCCTGTACTACTTATCTCATCATATCCCTACCTTGCATCTTTTTGCAAGGAATGATATTATCGTAATTGAACAAAATGAACATGAATCTTGAAAGGATGTGGGAAAATGTGGTTTATTTATTATCCTGATTTAAAAGATGTAGAGGACTTGCCTTTTTATACACTCAGTATCGGTATGCACATTTGGCAGTACCCTACCGACAGGCCACAGGGGTATGAATATCCCCAGTTTCTGTATAGCAATCAGGGCTGTGGACGTTTAACTACCGAAGGAAAAACCATCGATATCCCGGAAAAATCCATTATTTTTCTGCCGGCCAATGTCCCACACAGTTATGAAGCCACAACTGACGTCTGGGATGTACGCTGGTTTGTTCCCTCTGGAACAGGCGTACCTGACCTGCTAAAAAAATTCAATTTTACCAAATGCAAAGTATTTCCCGTTGCAAATCTCAGTTCACTGGACGAAATTCACAACAAAATTCATATGGCATTCCAGATAAATACCAAAGAAAGCTTATTTTTCTCTGCCTCCTATACCTATGAATTTTTATTTGAATTTTACAAGCAATATATGCAGTGCACCAATACGACTGCCGTACAATACCGGAAACGGCTCACTCCTCTGATTGACTATATTGAACACCACTATGCAGAAAATCTTACACAAAAAACATTGTGCAGGCAAATCGGCGTATCCCCACAGCACTTATGCCGTATGATTCAGCAATGCCTCGGCACACGGCCTATGGAATACTTAGCCCGTACACGAATCAGCCATGCTTGCGATTTTCTGGTGAAAACCCAGAAATCCATTGAAGATATCTCATATGATGTTGGTTTTAATAATCTGAATTATTTTTGCAAAACCTTCAAAAAATATACTTCGATGACGCCCGGAAACTACCGTATCGCCAATCGGACCATTAATACAGATTCTTCACTTTAAACTGTTTTTCAGCCTCACGTCTTTGGTCTTTTTTGGCAATATCCTGACGCTTATCATATAATTTCTTACCTTTTGCAAGACCAATTTCAACCTTGACTAAACTGCCTTTTAAGTAAACATTCAACGGAACGATTGTATAACCTTTCTGCGCAATCTGTCCTTCCAGTTTTCTTATCTCATTTTTATGCAACAGCAATTTTTTCACCCGCAACGGGTCTTTATTAAAAATGTTTCCTTTTTCATAAGGACTGATATGCATATTATAAATATACACTTCGCCTTTCTCTATCCGGATAAAAGCCTCTTTGATGCTGCATTTTCCCATACGCAGCGACTTTACTTCCGTTCCGGCAAGTGCAATTCCGGCTTCATATTTATCTTCAATAAAATAATCAAAAAAAGCCTTTTTATTGTTGGCAATCATTTTTTTTGTTTCCTTTGCCATATCAAATTTCCTTTCCTTTTCTATTCTTCCTCTTCTTCCGTGGCAAGTACAAAATCAATCGTACGCAGCACCTTATCGACTGCATCTACTGTTACACGCACTTTTTGTCCCAGTTTATAGGTTTTGTGCGTCCGTTCACCTACCATCTGATAATTTTCTTCTTCAAAATAATAGTAATCTCCCGGAATATCTGCAACACGAACCATACCTTCAATGGTATTTGGCAGTTCTACATACATTCCCCAGGAAGTAACCCCTGAAATAATACCGTCAAAACTCTCTCCCACAAACTGCTCCATATACTCCGCCTTCTTCATTTTTTCCACTTCACGCTCGGCATCATCAGCACGACGCTCCAGGCTGCTTGCCTGCGCCGTAACCTCCGGCAGAATCTGATTATAATGTGCAATTCTCTTTTCTATCATTTTTCCATGCAGATTTTCTTTAATGATACGGTGTATCTGCAAATCCGGATAACGGCGAATTGGCGAAGTAAAATGTGTATAATATTTCATAGCCAGACCAAAATGGCCCTCACAGCTTGTTGTATATTTTGCCTGCTTCATAGAACGCAGTGCCAGACGGGCAATCAAAGCCTCTTCCGGTGTTCCATTTACATTGCGAATCAGTTTTTGCAATTCCTTTGGATGAACTTCCTCATCTGCTCCCATTTTAATGGTATATCCAAAGTTATTGACAAATGCATTTAACTGCTGCATTTTCTCACTGTCCGGTGACTCATGGGTACGATAAACAAAAGGAAGCTCCTGCCAGAAATATTCTTCCGCCACCGTCTGGTTTGCAGCCAGCATAAACTCCTCAATAATACGGTGTGCATTATTTCTTTCATAAATCTGGACATCTAACGGCTTTCCTTTTTCATCCAGTATAATTTTGCTCTCAGGAAAATCGAAATCGATGGAACCTCTTTTGAAACGACGTTTTCTCATAATCTCTGCCAGTTCATACATCAGTTCAAACATCGGAATCAGTTCTTCATATTCTTTGCGCTCTGCCTCATCTTTTTCTTCGACAATCTTATGCACGCTGGTATATGACATTCTCCTATCAACATTAATCACGGCTTCTTCAATCCGGTGCTTTACAATTTCTCCTTTTTCATTGATGTCCATCATACAGGACAACGTCAGTCTGTCAACGCCCTGATTTAAGGAACAGATTCCATTGGAAAGTTTGTGTGGCAGCATCGGAATAACACGGTCTACCAGATATACGCTTGTTCCACGTTTTAATGCTTCTTTATCCAGAGGCGATTTTTCTTTGACATATTCGCTGACATCAGCAATATGAACACCCAGATGATACATATTCCCTTCTTTGTACAAAGTAATCGCATCATCCAAGTCCTTAGCATCCTCGCCGTCGACGGTTACGACAGTGCGTTCACGCAGATCACGGCGGCCTGCCAGCTCGCCCTTTTTAATAGACTTCGGCACCTTGCGCGAAGCCTCCAGCACCTCATCCGGGAAGGTCAGCGGCAGATCATTCTGCTTGATTATCGACAGAATCTCCAAACCCACATCACCGATGTTGCCCAAAACCTCGGTAACCTTGCCCTCGGCCTTACGGTGCTCCTGCGGCCATTCG
>JAQYCU010000011.1 GCA_028724545.1 bacterium | reverse complement strand
ATGATGGGCTATCGCCAAACGGTAAGGCACTGGACTCTGACTCCAGCATTTCAAGGTTCGAATCCTTGTAGCCCAGTTTTTTAAGAAAATATTTGTATATAGTATGATGGGCTATCGCCAAACGGTAAGGCACTGGACTCTGACTCCAGCATTTCAAGGTTCGAATCCTTGTAGCCCAGTTTCCAATCGTAGAATGTAATGTTCTACGATTTTTTGTTCACACGGCTATTTGTTTTTGAGCAAAAACAGGTAGTTTTTTCCGGCAGGTGCAAAAGAGATATTTGTATTGCCTCTTGCTAACAGATTGCTCAGAAATGGGGCTTAGTATGAAAACAGTATGGTTGGTAATACCTTGTTACAATGAACAGGAAGTATTGCCAGAAACTTCCAGACAATTAAAAAAAATAATGCAGCATTTAATGCAGCAGGAAAAGATAAGCAAAGACAGTCGCATTGCATTTGTAAATGATGGCTCAAAAGATGCTACATGGCAGATGATTTCACAACTGCATGATGAGGATTCGCTTTTTGTGGGAATTAATCTGGCGCACAACAGAGGTCATCAGAATGCATTGTTTGCCGGACTGATGGTTGCGAAAGAACATGCAGATGCTGCCATTTCGCTTGATGCTGACTTGCAGGATGATGTTGCAGCCATTGAACAGTTTGTGGACAAATTTAATGCCGGAAAAGATATTGTTTATGGTGTGCGCTCAACCAGAAAGACGGACACCCGTTTTAAACGGTCAACGGCGCATTTGTTTTATAAATTTATGAATTTTATGGGAGCTGATACGTTAGAAGACCATGCAGATTATCGTCTGATGAGTAAAAGGGCGTTAGAGGCATTGAGTGAATATGAAGAAGTAAATTTGTTCCTTCGTGGGCTTGTGCCATTGATTGGATTTGAAACAGACGTTGTATATTATGAAAGACATGAACGTTTTGCAGGAGAATCGAAATATCCGTTAAAGAAAATGTTGTCATTTGCCGTAGAAGGCATTACTTCTTTCAGTATAAAGCCGATTCGGATGATTACAGTGTTAGGATTTTTCCTGTTTAGTATCAGTATTCTGCTGCTGATTTATTTCTTTATTACATGGCTGGTTGGTTATACAGTAGCCGGATGGACGACGATTGTTATTTCTGTCTGGGGTATTGGTGGTCTGCAGCTGCTTGCGCTTGGTGTAATAGGAGAATATATCGGAAAAACGTATCTGGAAGTAAAGCACCGTCCACGATATACGATTGAACGGGTTTTATATCAGGAAGAAAAGAACGAAACAAAGAGTGCAGAAGATACAGAAAAATAACAGTGAAACAACGGTAAGACGGCAGAAGAAATAGAGGAAGCAACCGTAAAGCAACAAAAAGAAAAGGAAAACAATAAAAGGTATTAGAAAGTAAAAAAGAGCTGTCACTTTTACGAAAATTTATTCGTGAAAGCGACAGCCTTTTTATTTTCTGTCTTATGATAAAGCAGTTTCTGCCGGCAGAAGATTAGTCGTTGTCATCCTCTGTCTGAACAGAAAGAATCTGTCTTTTACGTGCCATTTCATCATTATCAAGATATTCGTCATAAGTAGAAATCTTGTCAATCAATCCACCAGGAGTAATTTCCATAATACGGTTTGCGATAGTCTGGATAAACTGGTGGTCCTGTGAAGTGAAGAGAACAACACCAGGGAATTTGATTAATCCATTATTTAAAGCTGTGATAGATTCCATATCCAGATGAGGCGTCGGTTCGTCTAAAATCAGGACATTAGAAGCTAAAATCATCATTTTAGATAACATAACACGGACACGCTCGCCACCGGATAAGACGTTTACTTTCTTGACACCGTCTTCGCCCGGGAACAGCATTCTTCCCAGGAAACCACGGACATAAGTAGGGTCTTTCTCAGGAGAGAATGGCATCAGCCAGTCTACGATGGTTTCATTTCCTGAAAACAGTTCGGTATTGTCTTTTGGAAAATAAGAAAAACTGGTTGTTACGCCCCACTTGTAAGAGCCTTCGTCAGGTTCCATTTCTCCGGCAAGAATCTGGAATAATGTAGTAGCAGCAATCGTATTGCTTCCTACAAAAGCAACTTTATCATCACGGTTTAAGATAAAGGAAATATCATCCAGTACTTTTACACCGTCAATTGTTTTAGAAAGATGTTCTACAGTCAGAACTTCGTTTCCGATTTCACGTTCCGGACGGAAATCAATATAAGGATATTTACGGCTGGAAGGTTTCATATCATCCAGTTCGATTTTTTCTAAGGCACGTTTTCTGGAAGTTGCCTGTTTTGATTTGGAAGCATTTGCACTAAATCGCTGAATAAAATCCTGTAATTCTTTGATTTTTTCTTCCTTCTTCTTGTTGGCTTCTTTCATCTGCTTAATCATCAACTGGCTGGATTCATACCAGAAATCGTAGTTTCCGGCATATAACTGGATTTTTGCATAATCAATATCTGCAATATGTGTGCAGACTTTATTCAGGAAATAACGGTCATGCGAAACAACGATTACCGTATTGTCAAAGTTGATTAAAAATTCTTCCAGCCAACGGATAGCATCTAAATCCAAATGGTTCGTAGGCTCGTCGAGCAGCAAAATATCAGGATTGCCAAAAAGTGCCTGTGCCAGCAATACTTTTACTTTGTCGCTTGCAGGCAGTTCGCTCATCTGCTTGTAGTGCAGGTCTGTCGGAATACCTAAACCATTTAAGAGGGTAGCAGCGTCAGATTCTGCTTCCCAGCCGTTCATATTGGCAAATTCTGCCTCCAGTTCACTTGCTTTGATTCCGTCTTCTTCTGTGAAATCTTCTTTGGCATAAATAGCATCTTTTTCTTTCATAATTTCATAAAGACGCTCATTTCCCATAATAACAGTATCTAACACAACGTATTCGTCATACTGGAAGTGGTCCTGCTTCAAGAAAGACAGACGCTGGCCGGGAGTAATGATGATTTCTCCCTTAGAAGGCTCGATTTCTCCAGTTAAAATCTTTAAGAAGGTTGATTTTCCGGCACCGTTGGCACCAATCAGACCATAACAGTTTCCTTCCGTAAATTTAATATTGACATCTTCAAAAAGTGCCTTTTTTCCCAGGCGAAGAGTGACATTACTTGCTTGAATCATAAAATATTATCCTTTCCTTATATAAGTATTTCCTAGCATACGTTATCTATTTTACAGAAATCAGGGGAATTTGCAAGACTATTTGAGGGGAAAAGTGAAAAAGAAACCGGAAAATTGAAAAAAAGGAAATTCTTTGACACTGAGGTCTGATATGTAGTAATATAAAAAAGAATTATTTTAGATTTTAATATGTATGAGGAAGGAATTAGAAATGGGAGAAATTATGTGTGCCATTATTGTTGGCATCGTGGCATTTGTTACGCTTTTTTTGTGGTTTTCCCGCTTTTTAGGTGAATCAGGAGTGGTATCATCTGCTCATCCGTATATGAAGTGGTGCTGTGAAAAAAGATGGCAGCCGGAAACAGATGATGGAAAATTAACCAGACAGGAGGCCGGCAGCGTATTTTGTCAGGCACTTATCATCCGTGTTGTGGTATATCTGCTGGGGACTGTAATCTGTATGCTGCTTTCCGGTTATTATTCTGCACAACCACGTTTTTCTGTATCGGATTTCATATCGAGCTGGAATTTATGGGATTCCCCTCATTATATTGATTTGGCAAAATCAGGATATCAGAATTGTATCGAAAATGGAGAGCATTTATTTTTGGTATTTTTCCCGTTATATCCGTGGCTAATCAGAGCCTTTCATTTGTTTATAAGCAACTGGGAGGTCGCAGCGATGGTAATTTCCACGCTGGCATTCTGTATCGGCAGTGTATTTTTCTATGGAACAATAAAGGAAGAATATAATACTGACATTGCAAAGCGTTCTTTCTGGTTGTTATCCATATTCCCATTTTCGTTTTTCTTCGGTGGCATTATGACGGAAAGCCTCTTTTTTTGTCTGCTTTCGGCAGGATTTTTCTACATCAGACGTCATAAATGGCTGACAGCCGGGATTATCGGAATATTCTGCGCGTTATGCAGGGTACAGGGAATTTTACTGTTAGGCGTAGGCCTTGTGGAATTTTTCGTGGCATATCAGCCGGGAAAAATGTTCCGGGAAAAGAAAGGCAAAGAGTTTATCAAAGCATTTTTTACAAAAGGAATCTGGCTTTTCCTGATGCCTGTCGGCAATGCTATTTATCTCTGGATAAATTATAAAGTTTCCGGAAATTGTTTTCAGTTTCAGATATATCAGAAGGAGCACTGGTATCATACAACAACGTGGATGTCAAATAGTCTGGCAGAAATTCTTACCCACGCAACAGACAATGCGGTGGAAAACAGTTTAAAAATTTCCACATGGTATCCGGAAATAGTATTATTTGTTCTTGCCATTGTGCTGATATTGTATGCACTGCGCCGGCATCCGTTAAAATATACTGCATTTTTGATTGTTTATACGGCAGTAAATTATTCCGTTACCTTTTTGATTAGTGGTGGCCGTTATATGGCATGCGCATTGCCGATGTTTGTGATTCTGGCAGAGTGGACGCAGAAAAAACCAAAAGTATATCAGGCAATCGTATGGATATCGGCGATGTTGTTTACTGTATATTTTGCCGGATATATGACAGGACAACAGATTATGTAATGAAACGCAGTCTGCATCTGATAAAAAATGCAGCAGTCTGTAAAATACAAAAGAAAACAGGACAGCAATTGAGAGAATGACACAGAATAAGTATAGAAATGAGGAAAATAATGATAAAAGAAAACAGTCTATTTGAATACCGTGTAGGAAAAGCATTGCCTTTGGGCGTGACAAAAGTCACAGAGGGAGTGCAGTTTGCCGTGTATCTTCCAAAGAGTGAAGTCTGTTTTTTGAAGTTATATAAAAAAGGCAGAAAAGTACCTTCTTTTGTTGTGGAATTAAAAGGCAAGTTTAAAACAGGAAGTGTATTTTCTGCCATTATCAATAAATCTGCCAAAATGAGTGATGCAAGAGATATCGCAGAGATTCTGACACAGGATTATGAATATCTTTATGAAGCAGATGGTGTTTCTTTTGTAGACCCTTATGCAGCCGGTATTACAGGAAGACAGCATTGGGGAAAGCGAATGGCAGAAAAAAAACCGGTGCGTGGCAGCATCTGTCTGGAACATTTTGACTGGGAAGAGGATACGCCACTTAGAATACCGTATGCAGATATGATATTGTATCAGTTGCATGTCCGTGGATATACAAAGCACCGTTCTTCCGGGGTGCAGCATAAGGGAACATTCCGGGGACTGATGGAAAAAATTCCATACCTGAAAGATTTGGGAATTAATGCCGTGATGCTGCTTCCGGTATATGAATTTAGTGAGGTTGCTGATGTGGAAGATGACGGGGAAGAGTTAGCAGCTGTGGCAAAAGTTCAGGAGAAAACTTCCAGAATCAATTATTGGGGATACGGAAGTGAAAATACTTTTTATTTTGCACCGAAAATGTCTTATACAAGTCAGGTAGCAAGCCCTTCAACCGAATTTAAGGAAATGGTAAAAGCGTTTCACGAAAATGGAATAGAAGTGCTGTTAGATATCTATTTCCAGCCGGGAACCAATCTTTTCTTGATGACAGACTGCCTGCGCAGCTGGGTGCTGCAATATCATGTTGACGGCTTCCGTGTCAATCAGGAAATAATGCCGTCACTTTCGATGGCTTCTGACCCGATTCTGTCCGGCGTGAAGCTGCTTGGCTCTTACTGGGATGTCAATATGCTTCATAGTGCAAAGATAACAGGGCAGAAGAACGCTCTGGGTGAATATAATGAAGGTTTTATGAATGATATAAGACGTTTCTTAAAGAGTGATGAAGGAATGGTGGAAAAGGCAGCAGGCTATTTCAGCCGTAATGCAAAAGAATATTCTTATGTAAATTTCATTACCCACGTCAATGGATTTACGCTGATGGATTTGGTTTCTTATGACATTAAACATAACGAAGCGAATGGAGAGATGAATCAGGATGGTACAGAATTTAACTACAGCTGGAATTGTGGTGTCGAAGGAAAAACACGCAAAAAAGCTATTTTGGACCGTAGAATGATTCAGATAAGAAATGCATTTCTGATGCTGCTTACCAGTCAGGGTGCGCCGATGATTCTGGCAGGAGATGAACTGGGAAATACACAGTCAGGAAATAATAATGCATATTGTCAGGATAATGACATCAGTTATATTAATTGGAATCGTACAAAAACATCAGAAGAAATTCATACATTTGTGAAACAGGCGATTGCATTCAGAAAGGCATTTCCGGTCTTGCACCGTGAAGAGCCGGTAATGCTGACGGATACCTTATCGTGTGGTATGCCGGATTTATCAATACACGGTATGCAGGCATGGAAACCGGATTATTCAAATTACAGCAGAATGCTGGGAATGCTTTATTATGGAGAATATGCAGGCAGAAAAGAAGGCAGGTCAGTTTATATTATTTATAATATGTATTGGGAAGCCAAATCATTTGATTTGCCAAATCTGCCAAAAGGCAAAAACTGGCGTGTGATGATTGACACATATGACAATACATTTGACACAAAACTTCTGACAGCAAAGAAGAAAACAGCCAAAACAGGTACCAGAAAAAAGAAACAGCAGCCTGTATTATCCAAGAAAACAGTAGTTCCACCGAGAACAACTGTCATATTTGTAGAAGAATAAAATAGTATGTAATGGGAATGCAGAAATTGCATTCCCACTTTGGTTTTCCCGTTTTGATATAGCATATCAGAAAACAGGAAAAGTAAAAAGGGTACTTCTTGACTTACAGATGATGGTTTGTTACAATTTCACGGTATAAGTCTAAAGTACATACATTGTTTGGCTCGTAGTGAGTGCAGTTGCTGCAGCTGACATTTTCGCCAGTGGTAGAATTGCTGCATCCACAGTTTTTACTTTCATTTGGTGTAAAGCGTGTACAACGCTCTGCCACTTCTTTAAAAGTTTTGGAATCTTTTTTCATGATTTACCTCATTTCTACGCTGTTTTGTTTGCGTGGCTTTTTTGTGATTAAAGCTGCTTTAATCAATATATTGAAAGACAAAGCAGGTCATCTATAATGGATTGCAATAGCAGGCATTCTCATTGTAGTTGCCTTGTCGTAATAAGTAGTATGTACAGAAAGAAGGATTTTATGATTGCATTAAATATTTTGGATATAAAAAATATGATGGCACAACTGCTGCTTCGGGAAACATTTGATAATTTTTATCTGGAAGAAGCCAGTGTGACAACTTTTGCCAATTTAAAAATAAATGGCAGAAGAAATCAGGAATGGTATGATACAGAAGAAAGAGATGGCGAAAAATCCTATCTGGTTTTCTGGAAAGAAGTCAGAAATATTCTCTTTCAGTACATAAAAGGAAAAAAGACACCGGCATTTTTTTCGATTTCGCTCAAATTGTGTAACGAAGAAGCCGGGAAATATATACAGGATGAAAAAGTGCTGCACTTGCTGAACGAAGGAAAAATAGAGTTTCTGTTGCATTTTCGTTTTGAAAAAGAAAAATTATTTGTGGTCACAGGTTCTTCACAAAAAGAGTTTATAATAGATAAGATGCCCGAAAATTCTTGGGATATGTCAGTTAAGAATTATATGAAACAATTAAATATTTCTTATGAAGAGTAAAGAGATACATAGAAAGAGAGGTTTTGTTATGTTAAAAACATTGGGAGCTCATATTAAAGAATTTAAAAGAGATTCCATACTAACGCCTATTTTTATGATTTTAGAAGTTTTGTTTGAAACAATCATTCCACTGCTGATGGCTTCTATTATTGATGACGGTGTCAAAAAAGGAGATATGAAACACATTTACATAGTAGGTGGCTGTATGGTAGTGACAGCTGTATTTGGATTGGTTTGTGGCGTTTTAGGAGGAAAGTTTGGAGCGAGTGCATCAGCAGGTTTTGCCAGAAATTTGCGAAAAGCAATGTATGACAATATCCAGACATTTAGTTTTTCCAACATTGATAAGTTTAGTACATCAGGACTGGTTACCAGACTGACAACAGATGTTACGAATATCCAGAATGCTTATCAGATGATTCTGCGTATGTGCATGAGGGCACCGGCAAGTCTGATTTGTGCGATGGCGATGGCATTTTATGTGAATGCGCACGTTGCAAGCGTTTATTTAATAGCAGTCTGCTTCCTTGCAGTGATTCTGTTTTTTATCATCCGAAAGACAATGAAATATTTTAATCAGGTCTTTAAGAAATACGATAAATTAAATGAAAGCGTGCAGGAAAATGTTTCTGCTATCCGTGTTGTAAAAGCGTATGCAAGAGAAGATTACGAAAAAGAAAAATTTTCCAAAGCGAGTGCCAATATTTACAAGATGTTTGTAAAAGCAGAAAGCCTGATTGCATTAAACAATCCGGTTATGCAGTTTACGGTATACGGCTGTATTCTGCTGATTAGCTGGCTGGGTGCCAATATGATTGTTACTTCTTCTATGACAACGGGTGATTTAACATCCCTTCTTGCGTACTGTATGAATATATTAATGAGTCTGATGATGGTATCTATGATATTTGTTATGATTACATTAAGTATCGCAAGTGCAGAACGTATTGTAGAAGTGTTAAATGAAAAACCGGATATCACAAATCCGGAAAATCCGGTTATGGAAGTTCCGAATGGCGCAATTGTTTTTGACCATGTAGATTTCCGTTATAAGAAGGATGCACCTGATTTGGTATTAAAAGATATCAATGTTTCGATTCGCTCCGGAGAAACAATAGGCGTGATTGGTGGAACCGGTAGTGCAAAGTCCAGTCTGGTAAACTTAATCAGCCGTTTATATGATGTAGACGGAGGAAGCGTAAAGGTTGGAGGAAAAGATGTCAGGGATTATGATATGGAAGTACTCCGTAATGAAGTTGCAGTTGTATTGCAGCAAAATGTATTGTTCAGTGGAACTATTTTAGAAAACTTACGCTGGGGTGACCCGACTGCGAGCCGGGAAGAGTGTATAAGAGCCTGCAGACTCGCCTGTGCCGATGAATTTATACAAAAAATGCCGGAAGGATATGATACTTACATAGAGCAGGGTGGAACGAATGTTTCCGGTGGACAGAAGCAAAGAATTTGTATTGCAAGAGCACTTTTGAAGAAACCTAAAATTCTCATTCTGGATGATTCTACCAGTGCTGTTGATACGGCTACAGATGCAAAAATCAGAAAGGCATTTATAGAAGAAATACCGGGCACGACAAAGATTATTATTGCCCAGAGAATTTCAAGTATTGCCGATTGTGACCGTGTTATTGTTATGGAAGACGGACAGATTAATGGCATAGGAACACCACAGGAACTGTTTGCCAATAACGAGATATACCGTGAAGTTTATGAGTCACAGATGAGTGGCAGTGGTGACTTTGACGAAGAGGGAAAGGAGTGATAGATTATGGCACATGGTCCAATGAAAGGTCCCCACGGAAGAAATATGGGAAAAAAACCGAAAATTGAACATCCGGGAAAATTGTTTTTCCGACTGTTAAAATATGTTTTACAAAAATATACAGTATCCTGCATTGTTGTAGTTATCTGCATTTTTGCCAGCGTATTGGCAAATGTACAGGGAACAATGTTTATCCAGACATTGATTGACGATTATATTGAGCCGCTTACAAAAGCAGCAAATCCTGATTTTGGTCCTCTGGCAGCAAGATTGTGCCAGGTTGCCGGAATTTATCTGGTGGGTGTGCTTGCCAGTTATGCACAGAGCAGAATTATGGTAAATGTTACGCAGGGAACACTCCGAAAACTGCGTGATGATATGTTTCACAAAATGGAATCCTTACCAATCAAATATTTTGATACACATTCACATGGTGATATTATGTCTATGTACACCAACGACATTGATACATTGCGCCAGATGATAAGCCAGAGTATTCCTCAGGTCCTTAACAGTGCGATTACAATTGTCAGTGTGTTTACCTGTATGGTAATGCTGAGTGTGCCTTTGACGGTTGTAACATTATGTATGGTAGGAGTTACAACAATCGTTACGAAGAAAGTGGCAGGATTGAGCAGTTCTTACTTCGTGGCACAGCAGAAGGATATCGGTGAACTGAATGGTTATATCGAGGAAATGATTAGTGGACAGAAAGTGGTTAAAGTATTCTGTCACGAAGAGGAAAGCAGACAGCAGTTTGAGGAGAAAAACAACCACTTATTTGAAAGTGCTGAAAATGCAAATACGTTTGCCAATATATTAGGACCAATTAATGCACAGATTGGTAATATCAGTTATGTGATTTGTGCCATTGTAGGTGGTATTCTGACATTACAGCATATGACAGGCCTTACGATTGGTGGACTGGTCAGTTTTCTGACATTTAACAAGTCCTTTAATATGCCAATCAGTCAGGTAAGCCAGCAGTTAAATGCGATTGTTATGGCTCTTGCCGGTGCTGACAGAATTTTCAGACTGTTAGATGAAGAGCCGGAAACAGACGAAGGATATGTAGAACTGGTAAATGCAATCGAGCATGAAGACGGTAAGATTGAAGAAAGCCAGAAACGTACCGGCGTATGGGCATGGAAGCATTATCATAAAGATACGGATACGACAACTTACCGGAAATTACAGGGAAATGTTGTATTTGACCATGTTGATTTTGGTTATAATGACAATAAGATTGTTTTGCATGATGTTGAGATGTATGCAAAATCAGGGCAGAAAATTGCGTTTGTCGGTGCGACGGGTGCCGGAAAAACGACAATTACCAATCTGATTAATCGTTTTTATGATATTCAGGATGGAAAAATTCGATATGATGATATTAATGTCAATAAAATCAAGAAAAAGGATTTGCGTCAGTCGCTGGGGATTGTATTGCAGGATACGCATTTGTTTACGGGAACGGTTGAGGAAAATATCCGTTATGGAAAACTGGATGCAACACATGAGGAAGTTGTGGCAGCAGCAAAACTGGCAAATGCACATAGTTTTATTAAACGTCTTCCGGATGGATATGATACGATGCTGACCGGCGACGGAGCCGGTTTAAGTCAGGGACAGCGTCAGCTGCTTGCAATAGCAAGGGCTGCCATTGCCAATCCACCGGCACTGATATTAGATGAGGCAACCAGCTCCATTGATACCCGTACAGAAAAACTGGTACAGCAGGGTATGGACCGTCTGATGAAAGGCAGAACGACATTTGTTATTGCTCACCGTTTGTCTACGGTACGCAACAGTGACTGCATTATGGTATTGGAAGACGGAAGAATCATTGAGCGTGGAACGCATGATGAGCTGATTGAAAAACAGGGAAAATATTATCAGCTTTATACAGGCAAAGTCAGCAACGACCTGGCCGGCTGATATTAGAAAAGAGTATGTCATATTTTCTAGTGATGTGACATACTCTTTTTACGTTATTACAATCTGTTTTAGAGGCAGTGGGAGTAAGAGCTTAATTGCTAAAGTAAATTCCAGTGCAGAAGTAAATTCTACTGCACGTTAAAAAATGCTGTTTTTTTATATTTTTTTGAACCATAATAGAGAAGAATAGATTATAATATAACCAGATCCAAGCAAAAATTCTAAAAAAGGGTATGGCAAACAAGCCGGTATGAATCGCCGTATGCAGGACTAATTTCTACCTGCAGGATTCGTTTTTTATGAAGATGTAAAACTTTGCTACCTGACAGCAGATTCATTGTTTGGATTTATAGGTTACTTGATCAGCTCAGGCGTTAGATTGATTTTGTCGGGTTCAATCGGCTTGAGCTGAAGTGCTAACAGGACATCCATATCGAAGTTTTCCTTTGCGGTCTGGTATGGGGTAAGTCCAAGCAGGCTCTGTCTGGGAACAGAGTTGATGTTATTTACAATTAAATTTAAGTCCCATTGTGTCAGATGCTCGAAACTGGTACCTTTCGGGAGTATTTCCCGCAGTTTTGTATGAACATTTTCGATGCCGCCCTTTTGCCCGCTGCGCATGGGATCACAATAATAAATACTGGTACGCCGGTAATCATCCATGCCGGTTTCCAATGCTTTAGGGTCTCCAAACTCCCCGCCCCGGTCGGTCAGTACCGTTTCGAATAAGATACTGAAGGTTATTGTGCCCAGCCGTGCTTCCAACCGGTCAAAGACAGCACGGACGGCTCCTTTGGTACACCGGTTTAAAAGATAGGCGAGAAGCAGCTTTTCATCCCGGAAATAGAATGTCAAGATGCATTTTTTGGAGTCACGGGAGGATTTCACCGTATCCATCTCAACCACATGTGTAGGCGGAAGCTGCTGGAAATCACTGTACAGCTGGCCATGGAACACTTCCCGGTCTGTAATCTGTGATTTATGGCATTTACGGGCTTTGAATTTAACTTTCCGTTTCAAGTCGATGTTGCGGCCGGTAAGCAGTCCGAGTTCTATATATTGATAGATGGAACGGACGGAAAGCCCAAGCTCCGGATGTTCTACAACAATCTGGTAAGGGGAATGCCCCTGCCAAATCAGAGGGGTAACCACAGCATCAATTCGGTGGAGCTCCTTTTTGGAGAGATGGAGGCCGGATCTGGAATCCCGGAGTGTTTCCCGGTATCTGCGATCTGCAAAGAGTGCATCATAGTGATACTTATGAGGGATGGTACAGCGTACATGCCCCTTGTCACATCCATTGCAGACATACGGAGCCCGGTCAAGTCTGTTGCAACGTTCCCTTACAAAATCCTTGCAGTGCTGGTTGCACGAAGGGCAGGAAGTGCAGTTGATATCACAAAGGATAATCTTTCCACAGACGTTTTTCTTTTGGCAATGGAAACGGTGGACACAAAAGTTTTTGGCATTCAGGAAGAGCCCTCTTCCCGGATAGAAATCGGACAGGCGGTGTGCACGAACCTCTTTGGATATTGTGCTTGGATCTTTACAGAGATGTCGTGCAATCTCTTTGAATGAGATACCGTCATTCAGGGCACGTTCTATGTAAAGCCTGTCGGAAGCGGTAAGGTGTTTATGGTTACCAGGGATATATTTACTCATGATGTCTCCTTCCACTGCTGTCAGGGACAGGGATATCGTAATATATATGCAGAATTAAATTCAACCTGTGCAGAGGTAACTTCTATCAGGAAACAAGACAGTAGAATTTACTTTTGCAATTTAGGAGTGGGAGTAAGATTCCTGTTTTTGTTTCAAAACAGTGCCGGATATGTTATAATTATATTAACCGTGTGGAGTTTTTTGCCTGCCGGTAAAATTGATATATCTTAACTATTTGTATCAGGGCAAAACAAATAGTTGAAATGGCAGATGCAAGGCAGGACCTTTGCATTGTCTTTTGGTAAAATGTTGCTCAGAAATGGGGATTGTTATGTTAAAAAGCACATATCAGAAAATTGTAAAATTGTTTCAGGAAAACAATGGTTATGTCAATGCAGCACTTTTAAAAAAAGAAAAAGTGACTACGGTTCAGATTAAAGAATTATTACAAAATGGTACGATTGAGAAGGTATCACATGGTCATTACTGGCTGGTCAGCGAGGAAGGAAAGCCAGAAAATTATAAACTTTTGGAAACTTGTCAGACAAATCCGAAAGCAGTTATCTGTGCCGACAGTGCGTGTTATTATCATGGACTGATAAAGGAAGAACCGGAAAAACTTTCGATAGCAACTGCCAAGACAGACCGTTCCCGTATGCAGTTGCCGTTTCCAGTCTGCAGACATTATTATTCTGATGTTGCATTTGAGCAGGACTTGCAGATTATTGAAACACCATATGGTAAAATCCGTGTCTATGGTCTGGAGCGCAGTGTATGTGACAGCATCCGTTTTCAGGAGAATATCGGGGAAGAGAATGTTACAGAAATTGTAGAAAATTATATGAAGCAGGACAAGAAAGAATTGGAACGTCTGCAGGCATATGCTGACGCTATGCGTGTTGGAAAGATTGTCCGTACCCGATTAGAAAAAGCCTCGAAAGCATGTAAAAAGCAGGAAGAGGAAACGAGTAAGAAAAGTAAATAAGAATAAGTAAGAAAGAGAGCAAGTAAGAAAAGCGAATAAGTATAAGCAAGAAAGACAGAACAAGCAAGAGTGACAGAAAAGAAAGAATAATAGAAAATAGAAATAAGGTAAAATGGAGGTTGAGATGGATAACGTATATGATAAGTTGATGAACTGTTATCAGTGTGTAAAAAGTAAAATTGATTTTGTTCCACAGATTGCATTGGTATTAGGCTCCGGACTTGGGGATTATGCAGAGGGCATTAAAGTAGAAGCAGAACTGGATTATAGCGAAATAGACGGCTTTCCGGTGTCTACTGTTCCCGGTCATGAAGGAAAATATATCTTTGGCTATGTGGATGATGTTCCGGTTGTCTGTATGAAAGGAAGGGTTCATTATTATGAAGGCTATCCAATCAGTGACGTGGTACTTCCTATCCGTCTGATGAAATTAATGGGGGCAAAGGTACTCTTTTTGACAAATGCTTCTGGTGGTGTCAATCCAAGTTTCCGTGCAGGCGACTTTATGATGATTAAAGACCAGATTGCCAATTTTGTGCCGTCACCGTTAATCGGACCAAATATGGATGCATTGGGAGTCCGTTTCCCGGATATGAGTGATATTTATGACAGAAATTTGCAGCAGGTAATACGCAAAACAGCAGCATTATTAGATATTCCATTGCAGGAGGGTGTCTATATTCAGCTGACAGGACCAAACTATGAATCTCCGGCTGAAGTGCGTATGTGCCGTACACTGGGGGCAGACGCTGTTGGAATGAGTACGGCGTGTGAGGCAATTGCAGCAAATCATATGGGAATGATGATTTGTGGTATTTCCTGCATTTCCAATATGGGATGTGGCCTTTCAGCAAATCCTTTGACACATGCAGAAGTACAGGAAACGGCAGACCGTGTTGCACCATTGTTTAAACAATTAGTGACAGAAGTTATTAAAAATATTGCCAAGACAATAAACTGATGTTGCAAAAGTGCTGGCAATAGCATAAGGACAATAAACTGATGTTGCAAAAGTGATGGCAATAGCACAAGGACAATAAAGTGATGTTGCAAAAGTAATGATAATAGCATAAAGGCGACAGAAGAGTACAGACACTTGTGTCGCCTTTTCGTAACAGTTTGGAAATGGAGAGTATTATGAAAATCAGAATTTATAATGCACGTATTCTTACAATGGAAGAAAATTGCGAAATCTTTGAGGGAGAAGTGCAGGTACAGGATGATAAGATTATTTATGTAGGACAGGCACAGCCTGATAATGATAAGATATGGGACCGTGAGATTGATGCACAGAAGAATCTGCTGATGCCGGGATTTAAAAATGCCCATACACATTCAGCAATGACATTTCTGCGCTCTTATGCAGATGACCTGCCATTACAGGAATGGCTGTTTAACAGAGTATTTCCGATGGAAGATGAGTTGACCTCAGATGATATATATTGGTGTGCAATGCTTGCCAATCTGGAATATCTGACAAGTGGTATTACAGCAAACTTTGATATGTATAAGAAAAACGAAGCAAATGCAAAGGCTTCTAAAGACAGTGGTTTTAGAACGGTTCTTTGTGGCAGTATCAATGATTTTGGTGGAACGGTGAAGGAAATTGAGCAGGAATATCTGCATTTTAATGATTATGATTCTCTGATTTCTTATCAGCTTGGTTTTCATGCAGAATATACAACAAAGCGTGAAATATTGGAAGAAATGGCTGCATTGAGCCAGAAATATCATGCACCGGTTTATACACACAATTCGGAAACAGCAGATGAAGTGGCTGGCTGCATAGAACGATACCAGAAAACGCCGACGGTTTTTTTGAATGAACTGGGTATGTTTGAATATGGTGGAGGAGGATTCCATTGTGTTCATATGACAGACGAAGACCTGGCTATCTGCAAGGAAAAAGGTGTCTGGGTGGTTACCAATCCGTCTTCTAATTTAAAACTGGCAAGTGGTATTGCACCAATTCAGAAAATGCATTCTATGGGAATCGGTCTTGCGATAGGAACGGACGGACCTGCCAGCAATAACTGTCTGGATATGTTCCGGGAAATGTTTCTGGTTACTGCTTTGCAGAAAGTTTCGACAAATGATGCTTCAGCAATGGATGCAATGCCGGTACTGCGTATGGCAACAACCGGTGGCGCAAGGGCAATGGGACTGAACGACTGTGATGTGCTTGCAGAAGGCAAAAATGCAGATTTGATAATGCTTGATTTACAACAGCCAAATATGCAGCCACTAAACAACATCGCAAAGAATATTGTTTATAGTGGCAGCAAGCAGAATGTAAAAATGACAATGATTGCCGGAAAGATTTTATATGAAGATGGCAGGTTTAACATTGGCATCGCACCAGAAGAAATCTATGCGAAAGCCAATGAAAGTATCACGCGCATCAAAAAAGAAGTGCAAAAACATTAAATGATTGCTAAATATCAAGTGATTGCAAACATATGCAGGATAGTATAGGAATCGGATTATAATAAAATATTACAAACAGTAAAATGATTTTAGGATGGGGAAGAAGCAAGCAGTGTGCTTTGTTCTTCCCATTCTTCCATCAGTGTTTCGAGCCGGGCATCGTTCTCGGCTCTTTTTGTTGTCAGTTCCTGCAGTTTTACAGAGTTTGACATATTATCCGGATGCGAAAGGGCTTCGTCCAGAGTTTCATTGTCTGCTTCCAAAGCATCTATTTCTTCCTCGATTTTTTTCAGTCTGTTTTCAATTTTGCGGATGCGTGCCTGCTCCTCTTTTTGCTGTTGCCAGGACAGCTTTGTGCTGCTGGTGTCAGCAGAGGTATCTGGTGTGGCTGTATCCGGTTCGGAAGTAAGATGAGCCGTTTCCATTGCCTCTTTCTTTTCCAGATAGTAATCATAATTTCCAATATAATTCAAAAGATTCTGTTTGGTTAAATCCAGAATACGGTGTGCCGTTGTATTGATAAAATAACGGTCATGGGAAACGTATAAAACGGTTCCTTTAAACTGGTTGACTGCATTTTCCAGAATCGCTTTGGAATCGATATCCAGATGGTTTGTCGGCTCGTCCAGAATCAGAAAATTCGCATCCGATAGCATTAATTTAGCAAGAGAAACCCTGCCACGCTCGCCACCACTTAAACTTTTAATCTGTTTGAAAACATCATCTTCTGTAAAAAGAAAAGCAGCCAGAATGTTACGGATTTCTGTGTTTGTCATATGTGGATAAGTATCCTGAATTTCTTCAAACAGGGTTTTTTCCATATGTAAAACGTGATGTTCCTGGTCGTAGTAGCCGATTTGCACATTTGTTCCCAAAGTGAAAGAGCCACTGTCGGGTGGTAATAATTCATTTATGATTTTCAGAAGTGTAGTTTTACCGGTTCCATTATCACCAATAATGGCAACGTGCTCGCCACGTTTGATATCAAAACTGATATTTTGAAACAGTGTTACGCCGTTAAAGGATTTTGAAAGGTTTTCAACGTGTAGCACATCCTTTCCACTCTCCATACGGGGGGTAAAAAGAAGTTTCATTTCTGTATTTTCTTCTACCGGTTTATCCAGACGCTCCATTTTTTCCAGTTGTTTTTCACGGCTTTCGGCACGTTTGATTGATTTTTCGCGATTGAACTGGCGAAGCTTGGCAATGACTTCTTCCTGATGTTTGATTTCAGCCTGCTGGTTCAGATAATGTTTTTGCTGTGTTTCCAGAATTTCCTGACGTTTCTGGGAATAAGCAGTATAATTTCCAGTATAAACTCTTGCTTTTGTCTGACGGATTTCAATAACCTTTGTGACAATTTTGTCCAAAAAATAACGGTCATGTGCAACAATCAGGACAGCACCGGCATATTGGGAAAGATATCCTTCCAGCCAGTGAATAGCGTTCAAATCCAGATGGTTTGTCGGCTCATCCAGAATGATAAGGTCGGGTGCCGTCAGCAGCATTTTTGCAAGAGCCACGCGCGTTTTTTCTCCACCGGAAAGGGAGGTGATGGACTTTTGAAAATCGTCTGTTTCAAAGCCAAGACCTTTTAAAACACCAACTAACTCGCTCTGGTAAGCATAACCGTTTAACTGTTCAAAACGATGCTGCGTAGCGTCAAATTGCTGAATTAACTGCTGTAATTGCGTACCACTTGCCTGATTCATTTTAGTGGACAAATCAGCCATCTTTTTTTCCAGCTGCATAATTTCAGGGTTGGCATCCTGCATTTCCTCTAAAATAGTATGGCTGGATTCGTATTCCTGATTTTGCGCCAAATAGCCAACCGTTGCATCTTTAGCAAGGATGACTTCTCCACTGTCAGCAGAAAGCTGTCCCATAATAATTTTAAGCAGAGTCGATTTGCCGGAGCCGTTGACACCGACAATAGCTGCTTTTTCGTGTTCATTTATATGAAAAGAAATATCAGATAAAACCACATCTGTTAAAAAGGCTTTATTGATATGACTGCATTGTAAAATCATATGATTTCCTCCAAACTGTTATTTATGCATTCCTTAGTATATCGTAAAAGAGGCGAAAAAACAACTTGTTGTGAACCTGGCAGCACTGGGTACCTTTTCTAACAAGGGTACGCTTTCGCTGCGCAAACTACGAAGCAGTACATAGTATCCTAAAAAACAGGATACAAGTACTGTCGAGTTTGTAAGCACCCTTTTATAGAAAAGGTACCCAATGCTGCCAGGCAATTTATATTGTGGTGTTATGAAGAGGAGTTTCTCAAACTTTCCTAAAATAGTAGACAGAAAATATTTGCAGAACAGCCAAATTGTAACTATAGAGGTATAGTTGAACCTGCCAACGCTGCATCCCATTTCTAACAGGGGACGTTCTCGCTGCGTAGACTACGAAGTAGTACATAGTATTAAAAAAGGGCAGAACAGCCAAATTGTAAAAGGGCTGTGATAAAAACAGTGTTTCCTAAAAGCAGCTGTTAAGAAAGCACTGGTGCTTAGTTGGCGTATTTTGCCAACTTATGCACCACTGTGCTTTTTTCCAAGCGAGAGCGTGCTGCGTTAGGGAACCTGTTTAATCACATGCCCCTTAGGAAACTGCGTTAGGGAACCTGTTTAATCACATGCCCCTTAGAAATACCCCTTAGAAATTGCTGCAGCGAAAATTCTCTTTCTTGTAAAATCTAGCAGTATTAGTTATAATATATAGTTATGAAAATGTTTAGAAAAGTTTTGGAGGAAGCATATGACAAAAAAAGAATGGAAACAGTTAATTACAAAACAAAAACTGATTTTAGATGGTGCGACGGGGTCGAATTTGCAAAAGCTCGGATTGCCGGCAGGTGTGTGTCCAGAGGCCTGGATTTTAGAACATCCTGAAATAATGTGTAACCTTCAAAGAGAGTATATACAGGCAGGAACCAATATTTTATATGCACCGACTTTTTCGGGAAACCGAATCAAATTAGAAGAATATGGTCTGGCTGACCAGATTCAGGAAATGAATCATAAACTGGTTGCGATTTCCAAACAGGCAATTGCCCAGGAACAGGCCGAAGGCAGGGTATTTGTTGCCGGTGATATGACAATGACAGGAAAACAGGTAGAACCGTTAGGACCACTTCCATTTGAGGAACTGGTTACGGTATATAAAGAGCAGATTCGTTGTCTGGAGGAAGCCGGAGCAGACCTGCTTGTGGTAGAAACCATGATGAGTCTGCAGGAATGCAGGGCTGCCCTGATTGCAGCAAAAGAAACAACAGAACTCCCGGTAATGATTTCTCTGTCCTTTAATGAAGACGGACGCACGTTATTCGGAACGAATCCGGAAACGGCAGCATTAGTCCTTACAACACTGGGAGCCGATGCAATTGGTGTAAACTGTTCTGCCGGACCAGACCGGATGTTGGAAGTTATTAAAAATATGAAAGAATATACGGATTTACCGATTATATGTAAGCCAAACGCAGGCCTTCCAAAGATGGAAAACGGAGAAACAGTATACGATATGGCACCGGATGAATTTGCAAAACATATGGTTGTTCTGGCAAAAGAAGGGGCAGATATTTTAGGTGGCTGCTGTGGTACAACGCCGGAATATATTAAGAAAATGGTACAGGCACTCCGGGATGCAGATGTGTTATCAGAGGTAAGTTTTACAGAACGTGTCGGAAAAGTAACGCATCGTGCTTTATCCAGTGAACGTTTTACACAGAAAATTGATTTGAACGGGGCATTCCAGGTAATCGGAGAGCGAATCAATCCGACAGGAAAAAAAGCATTGCAGGAACAGCTGCGTGAAAAAAATATGGATATGGTAACGGAATTTGCAGAGTCACAGGAAGAAGCAGGTGCATCTGTTCTGGATGTCAATATGGGAATGAATGGAATTGACGAGAAAGAGATGATGTTAAAGGCTGTCAAAGAACTGAGTGTTGTAACAGATTTGCCATTAGCAATTGACTCAAGCCACGTAGATGTTGTGGAAGCAGCACTTCGTATTTATCCGGGACGTGCATTGATTAATTCTATTTCACTGGAACCGGAAAAGTTTGAAAAATTGATACCGATTGCCAAGAAATATGGCGCAATGTTTATTCTGTTGCCATTATCCCAAAAAGGATTGCCAAAAGATATTGATGAAAAGAAAGAAATTATCCATACGATTCTGGATGAAGCAGTCAGACAGGGCCTTTGCAAAGAAGATATTATTGTAGATGGTCTGGTGGCGACGGTAGGAGCAAACAGAAAAGCAGCAGTTGAAACACTGGAAACCATTTCGTATTGCAAGAACGAACTGGGACTTGCTACGGTCTGTGGTCTGTCCAATATATCTTTTGGATTGCCGGAGAGAAGTTTTGTAAACAGTACATTTATCGCAATGGCAATTCAGGCCGGTCTTACGATGGCAATAGCGAATCCATCACAGGATTTGCTGATGCACACTATGTTTGCAGCTGACTTGCTGATGAATAAAGAAGAGGGCGATATTCGTTATATCGAACGTGTCAATCAGAAGAAACTGACAGTAGTTTCAGGAGAATTGTCGCAGGAAGCTGTCAATGCAGCAAAGAAAAGTACCAAAAAGGGGACAGCAGCTGTTGAAGATAATGATGACGCACTGTTTTATGCAGTCGTAAAAGGCCGAAAGGAAAAAGTTCTGGAATTAGTAAAAGAAAGAATTAAGGATGGTGCAGAGGCACAGCAGATTATTGACGAAAGCCTGATTCCGGCCATTAACAGAGTAGGAGAACTGTTTGACCAGCAGATTTATTATCTGCCACAGCTGATTTCCAGTGCTGAGGCAATGGAAAATGGTATTCATTTTCTAGAGCCGATTCTTGAAAAAAGCCGTTCGGCCACTTCAAAGGGAACCGTAGTGATTGCGACAGTAGAACACGATATTCACGATATCGGAAAAAATCTGGTGGCACTGATGTTAAAGAATTATGGTTATCAGGTGTATGATTTAGGAAAAGATGTTCCGGCAGAAGCGATTATTGAAAAAGCAAAAGAAGTGGATGCAGACATTATCGGTCTGTCAGCCTTGATGACAACAACGATGATGGAAATGAAGAAAGTTGTTGCCCTTGCGAAAGAAGAAAATGTCCGTGCAAAGATTATGATAGGTGGTGCCGTGATTGCGCAGGGTTTTGCTGATGAAATCGGAGCAGACGGATATTCCAAAGATGCGCAGGAAGCCGTGGAAGTGGCAGGAAAACTGCTTCAAAATGAGTAGAAAATAAACTAGACAGAAAAGTTAAGCAGGAAATGAATTGGAAGTAGCAGGAAAACTGCTTCAGACAAAATAAAATTAATAAACGAGGAAAAAGAGGATTAGAATGAAAAAAACAGTTGATGTTGTAATTCCGGTATATAAACCCGGTGAAGAGTTTAAGAAACTGATACAAAAGTTAATGAAGCAGACCGTGCAGCCTGAGCATATTTTTATTTTGCAGACAATCGAAGGCGATATGGCTCCGATGCAGTCGCAGGATGAAAAAATCAAGGTATATCCGATTCAGAAAAAAGAATTTGACCACGGAAAAACCAGAGATTATGGAATCAGGCTGTCAGAGGCAGACTATGTGCTGCTGATGACACAGGATGCCATTCCGGCTGATTCGCATGTAATCGAACAGTTATTGGAGGGTTTTCAGCAGGAAAAAGCAGGCATCGTATATGGCAGACAGTTAGCAAGAAAAGATGCAGATATTTTAGAGCAGATGGCTCGTTTGCATAACTATCCGGAAAATAGTATGCTAAAAACAAAAGCAGATTTGGAGCGTATGGGAATCCAGACGTATTTCAATTCGGATGTGTGCGCGATGTATGACAGAAATCTGTATCTTGCATTAGGAGGATTTTCTTATCCGACTATTTTTAATGAAGATATGATTATGGCATCAAAGTTTATTCAGGCAGATTACAGCGTCTACTATGCGGCAGATGCGAAAGTGATTCACTCCCATTCGTATAATTGCAGACAACAGTTTGTCAGAAGCTTTGATTTGGGTGTGTCCCAAAAACAGTACAGCGAAGTGTTTGCCTCCATATCGTCTGAAAAAGAGGGCGCAGGTTTTGCGAAAAACACAATTTTGACACTTTGCAAAAAGGGCAGGATTTTTAAGGCAATCTATTTTGCATGGCAGTGTGGATGCCGTCTGGTCGGATATCAGTTAGGACTGCATTACCAGAAACTGTCCAAAAAAATGATTTTGCGCTGTACGATGAATCCAGGCTATTGGGAAAAGGAAGATTAATAAAAATCAAAAGGAGAAAAGTGCCGGTATGGATATAATAAAAATTAAAAAATTAGAAGTATTTGCAAAACACGGTGTTTTGCCGGAAGAAAATGCACTCGGTCAGAAATTTCTGATATCAGCAAATTTGTATTGTGATACCAGAAAGGCAGGCAGGACAGATGATTTGGCAGACTCTGTTAATTATGCTGAAGTTTCCCAACTGTTAAAGGAAAGTACGCAGGAAACAGTGTTTCGCCTTTTGGAACGTCTGGCGTGGCATCTGACACAAAAAATACTGGTAACCTATCCTCAGATTCAGAAAGTCGATTTGGAAATTGAAAAGCCGTGGGCACCGGTTTTATTGCCACTGGAAACAGTTTCCGTCTGCATTACAAGAGAGTGGAAGACAGCATATTTAAGCATTGGTTCCAATATGGGAAACCGGGAACAATACTTAAAGCAGGCGATTGCAATGTTAGAAGATGAAAATACAAAAGTTATCAGCCAGTCTGATTTTATCGAAACAGACCCGGTAGGCTATACCAATCAGGATAAATTTTTAAATGGTGCTGTTGTCATAAAGACATTATACTCGCCAGAAGAACTGCTGGAAAAAATTGCTTCGATTGAAGCAAAGTTGGGAAGAGAACGGAAGATTCACTGGGGACCGAGAACGATTGATTTAGACATTATTCTGTATGAAGATGAAATTATCCAGACAGAAAAACTGACGATTCCCCATATTGAGATGACAAACCGTCAGTTCGTGCTGGAGCCATTATGTCAGATTGCCCCATATGCCATTCATCCGGTTCAGCACAAAACCGTCCAGGAATTAAGAGATGCACTAAAGTAATGTAAGTATTATAGCAAAGAAAGCAATATAAATAAAGAAAGTAATGTAAATAATGAAAGTAATGTAAATAATGAAAGTAATGTAAATAATGAAAGCAATATACATAATGCAGGTAGTGCATATAGTATATTGCTTTTTATTTATACTGTCAGTTTTAGTCTGCTTTTGGAATAAATTCCTCTGAAGTATTGGTTGCTAAATCAAGTACATACAATTTGCTCTGGTCATATGTTTCATAAAAGAGATAATCGGATGTCAGATGAAGATAGTTATAATTTCCGGATGCCAGACGCTGCAGGGAGTTGGCAGCAATATCGTACTGATACAGTCCGTTTGCATCCGTTCCATTGTCAATCTGGCAATAGATGATATCTTCTGCAGGACTGACATTGTAAGTTGCCACATGGTCAGAAATCAAAGTTTCAGGAGAACCACCGTTTACGGAAATACGCTTTAAGGAATAATCCTGCTCCATATCAAGGAAGTAAAGGTAATCACCCTGTTTGGAAAGACTGGTGCAGTTTCCGTTATACAAAGTCTGCTTTCCACTGCCATCCGTCTGAAGGGAATGAATGGCGTGGTCTTCTTTGATTCCGGTATAATAAATCGTATTGTTATCAATTGCACCGGGAGCACATGCTTCCTCCAACAGCATCTTGTCAGAAGAACCATCTATTTTGATGGAATATAGCAACAATCCCTGTTCACGGTTGTAGTGCTGGTAATACAGCTGATTACCATACAGGCAGACAGCCTGCGTCGGGTCTTCATAAAGCCGGGCCAGATTTTTCCCGTTTTTCGTGGTACGGTAAAGGCCGGTTGCACTCAGGGATAAAAAAGCATCCGAGTCCATCTGCTTTTTATCATTTCGCTTGGTATAAAAGATATATTTTCCGGCAATATTCAGGTAACTGACATTATCTCCGGAAATCTGGCGCACATTTCCTAAGTCGCTACTCATACTATAGAGCATATTTTCGTCATACGGATTAGCAAAATAAATGGTATCGTCTGATTCGCAGAACAGACCACCGTTGAGCAGATTGCAGCTGGTATTTCCGGTAGTGCTTTCATCATCATAAAAAGACACTTTCTGGAAAAAGTGATAGAACAGTGCCAGCACTGCCACGGCAATGATAATCAAACTGACAATTATTACATTTCTTTGTTTTGTATTCATAGTAATCTCCATTCTGAAGCGTTTGCGCAATGCTGCAATAGAAAACAATTCAGGTTTTCCGTTTGACATTTGTGTTGTTTGTGACGCTCCGGCACAAATCTCTGTTTACATTATCAAATATCGCGCTTATTTTTTGCTGTTTTTACGATTGCATCAAAAAACAATTATAATAAGAAATTAATACTAAATTGATTATATCGTTCCCAGAGAAAAATTGCAATGTTGACTCATTTGTATTACAATAGAAACAATTGTGGATTTGAAAATAATTCATTTGCAGAATTTAGGTAGTGCGTATTTGTGTTATAATAAAGAAATGTGGGTAATGACAAAAAATGCAGGAGTAGATTTGTTTTTCGTTTTTATATATTTTTTAAAATATGAACTAAAAATGAGAGGAGACAATATATGTTAACATTAGCACCAGTTTTTTCAAATCATATGGTATTACAGCGCAATAAGAAAGTAGCAGTCTGGGGAGAATGTGATGGCGATACGGTCAGCATTTCTATCAATGGAATAGAAGTGACAGCGTCTGCAGAAGACAAAAAATTTCAGGCATTTCTGCCACCGATGGAAGCAGGTGGACCTTATACCCTGACAGTAAAGGAAGGACAGGGAGAAAAACAGTATACAGATGTTATGGTTGGAGAAGTCTGGCTTGCAGGCGGACAGTCCAATATGGAGCTGGAATTACAAAATAGTTTTGAAGGTGAAAAGGAACTGGAAAGAGCAGACCAGGAAAAGGTACGTTACTATTATGTTCCTAAAAAGGCATGGGTTAGCGACGAATTACGGGAAGAAGAAAAAAACAGCACATGGGAATGTGCCGGAAAAGAGCAGTCAGGAAAGTGGTCTGCCGTAGCATATTATTTTGCAAAAGAAATTTCGCGCAAACTGGGAGTTACGGTTGGTATTATAGGCTGTAACTGGGGTGGCACATCAGCTTCCTGCTGGATGAACCGTGAAAAGATGGAAGAAAATAAAAAGATTTCTTCTTATGTGGAAGAATATGATGCTGTTATTGCAAACCAGAATTTTGAGGAATATGTAAAAGAACGGGAAGAATATATTGCTTATCAGACAGAGTTTGAAAAAAACGTATCGCATTACTATGAAACCTGTTCAAATCCGACATGGGATGAAGCAATCAGTCTGTTCGGCGAAAATAAATATCCGGGACCAATGGGGCCGTATTCGGAATTTCGTCCGTCAGGCCTGTATGAATCTATGATTCAGCGTGTCTGCCCGTATACATTGAATGGTTTTATTTACTATCAGGGAGAAGAAGATGACCATAAGCCGAATACATATTATGAATTACTTTCTGCACTGATTAGCCAGTGGCGTGAAGACTGGGATGATGATACATTGCCATTTATGCTTGTACAGCTTCCTGTTTTTCAAAATGTTGGAGAAATGGATTTTAAAAACTGGCCATTGGTAAGAGAAGCACAGATGCGTGTTTACCAGAACGTAAAAAATACAGGTATTGCTGTTATTTTGGAAAATGGTGAATATGGAAATATTCATCCGACCAGAAAAGAAGTGGTAGGAAAAAGATTGGCATTGCAGGCACTGTACCATATTTATCATATGGCAGAAAAGAAAGAGGCATTTGGTCCTTTGTACAAAGATTATTATGTTGACAAAAATCGTCTGATACTTTCTTTTGATAACTGTGAGGATGGTTTTATCTGCACGGGCGAAGTGACTGGTTTTGAAATTGCCGGAAAGGACAAAGAATATGTTACGGCAGATTTTAAAATAGAAGGAAACCAGATTATTCTTTCGGCGGAAGGAGTGTCAGAACCAGAATATGCCAGATATTGCTGGACAAATTATCAGGAAATTACCCTGTTTGGAACAAATGGAATTCCACTGGCTCCGTTCCGTACAAGCCGTAAGGATGGAAGCTGTGTAACGGGAAGCAGACTGACGAATGAAGGCGTAATGTAGAAGCGAATCGATTTTGCTGTCGCAAAAGATTTCGTTGCAAAAAAAGATTTCGCTGTTATAAAAACAAGATTTCGCGATAGCAAAATCTTTGAAATATTGACGGAAAAGCCCAGATACGTTATAATGGGAAGATGGTCGGCGTGCCCTAAAAGAATGACAGGGCAACAATGTAGAAAGTGGAGGAAAGAAAATGGCTGAAAAGAAAAATATTTTGACCTATGAAGGTTTGAAAGCATTAGAAGATGAATTACAGGATTTAAAAGTAAATAGACGTAAGGAAGTGGCTGTCAAAATTAAAGAAGCCAGAGAACAGGGTGACTTATCAGAGAATGCTGAGTATGATGCAGCCAAAGATGAGCAGAGAGATATCGAACTTCGTATTGAAGAAATTGACAATATTTTAAAGAATGCAGAAGTTGTTGTAGAAGAAGATGTTGATGTAAATGTTATCAATATCGGCTGCAAGGTAAAATTAAAAGATATTGAATTTGATGAAGAAATGGAATACAAAATCGTTGGTTCTACAGAAGCTGATGTTTTGAAAAACAAGATTTCCAATGAATCACCTGTTGGTGTTGCTTTAATTGGTTCAAAAGTAGGAGATATTATCGATGTAGAAACTCCTACGGGTGAGATGATTAAGTATGAGATATTAGAAATTCAGAAATCGGCAGCAATGTAAGAACGAAGGGAGAATATAGCAGTGGCAGAACAGAAGAACCAGTCAAAAGAGCAGGATGTAAGTGCGCTTTTGAAAGTAAGAAGAGAAAAGTTAGAAACATTACAGAGTGAGGGAAAAGACCCATTTGTTATCACAAAGTATGATGTGACACATCATTCTCTTGAAATAAAAGATAATTATGATGCATTAGAAGGACAGGAAGTTGCCGTAGCAGGACGTATGATGTTTAAACGTGTTATGGGTAAAGCATCATTCTGTAACATACAGGATTTGCAGGGCAAAATTCAGGCATATGTTGCAAGAGATGAAATCGGCGAAGACAGTTATAAAGACTTTAAGAAATATGATGTCGGTGATATTTTAGGAATCAAAGGTACTGTCTTTAAGACAAAGACAGGCGAGATTTCTGTTCACGCATCAGAAGTTACATTACTTTCCAAGAGTCTGCAGGTATTACCGGAAAAATATCACGGACTGACAGATACGGATACCAGATATCGTCAGAGATATGTTGATTTGATTATGAATGAGGATGTAAAAGATACCTTTATCAAACGTTCTAAAGTAATCAGCAGCATTCGCCGTTACCTTGACGGACAGGGCTTTATGGAAGTGGAAACACCGATGCTGGTATCTAATGCAGGTGGTGCAGCAGCAAGACCGTTTGAAACACATTTTAATGCGCTGAACGAAGATTTGAAACTTCGTATTTCTCTGGAACTTTACCTGAAGAGATTGATTGTTGGTGGTATGGAGCGTGTTTATGAAATCGGCAGAGTGTTCCGTAACGAAGGACTTGACACCAGACACAATCCAGAGTTTACTCTGATGGAATTGTATCAGGCATATACAGATTATCATGGTATGATGGACTTGACAGAGAATTTATACCGTTATGTGGCAAAGGAAGTAACTGGCTCAGAAATTTTAACATATGGTGAGCACGAAATGGATTTGTCAAAGCCATTTGAACGCATTACAATGGTAGATGCTGTTAAGAAATATGCAAATGTGGACTTTAATGAAGTAAAAGATGCCGAAGAGGCGAAAAAACTCGCAAAAGAGCATCATATTGAATTTGAGGAACGTCACGGCAAAGGTGATATTTTGAACTTGTTCTTTGAAGAGTATGTAGAGGAACATCTGATTCAGCCAACTTTTGTTATGGACCATCCAATCGAGATTTCTCCTTTGACAAAGAAAAAACCGGACAATCCGGAATATGTGGAACGTTTTGAGTTCTTTATGAATGGCTGGGAAATGGCAAATGCTTATTCGGAATTAAATGACCCGATTGACCAGAGAGCACGTTTTGAAGAGCAGGAAAAGGCATTTGAAGCAGGAGATGACGAGGCAAACCATACAGATGAAGACTTCCTGAATGCGTTGAGCATTGGTATGCCACCGACAGGAGGAATCGGATTTGGTATTGACCGAATGGTTATGATGATGACAAATTCGCCAGCGATAAGGGATGTGCTGTTGTTCCCGACAATGAAGTCGTTGGATAAATAAAGTACCGAAAATAAGGCGTTTGAGCGTTGTTAACACTACTAGGTGCTACATTTAGTGCTACAAATATACAAGTTTTGATACGTTTCGGTACTTGTTAATAATTTATGCACCTGCAAAAAGAGAATCACTACAAATGGGTAAAAACCCTTTCCAGAATGAAAATAATCATTTTGGAAAGGGTTTTTTTGTGTTATGGATATAAATTTTGAAAGGTGGTGATAAGAATGCTTAAAGTCAGATTGTCTGGTACTAAAAATGAACTCCGGAGATTCGTAAAAAATATGAGTCGGAGTAGACAATACGACTTGGAAACGATATCGGATTTCAAATCTTATAAGGGTAACAAGAAATTTCGCATCCTGTATGTGAATCTAAGAAAAAAGGAAAAACAATAAAATTAGAAAATACGGAGGGTCAGAATTATGTGTAAAGTAATAGCGATTTGTAATCAGAAAGGCGGTGTATCCAAGACCACCTCAACAGTAAATCTTGGAGTTGGAATGGTAAGAGAAGGAAAAAGGGTGCTTGTAATTGACGCCGATCCACAAGGAAACCTTTCCCAGAGTCTGGGTATTGAAAATCCGGACGAATTGGAGATAGCACTACCAACCATTATGGAGCAGATTATCATGGACGAGGAGTTTGAGGTGTCAGAGGGAATTATTCATCATGTGGAAGGAATTGACCTCATGCCTTGTAACATTGATTTATCCGGTGTGGATGTTTCTCTGGTTAATGCAATGAGCAGGGAGTTTGTGCTAAAGACCTATGTGGATTGCATGAGAGAATA
>JAQYCU010000010.1 GCA_028724545.1 bacterium | reverse complement strand
ATCTCTCGTAGCCTAGCCTTATATGCGATTTCTGTCCGTCGGACCAGAGGTTTGCTTACAGCTTCCTTCAGATTCCACCTCACGATGGACACCCTTGCTGTTCGGCTATACATTTCCCACTACCTGGGCATGTTCGGGACTTGCACCCGTTAGAGCGCGCCCATGGCGCGCAAACTCAAAAAGGAGTCTGCCTCTGCCCGACAGACTCCCTGCTTTTTCATCCTTTTAGCCATTACAGTTTTTTGAACTGGCTAACCTGCTTCTCCATATCCTCTGAAACCTGTTTATTGACATTCGTTGCATTTTCAATATTCGACATAGCAGTTACCAAATCAGATGCATCTGTAGCCACGCTGCTGACAGCCTTAGCACTTTCATCCATTGTAATTGCAATATCGCTTACACCAGAATCCATTGTCTGCATTGTTTCAGCCATAACACCTGCTTCAACAGCAAACTTTGAAAGAATTTCATCCATCTTTTCAGCATCTTTCTGGTACTGATTAACAATTTCAACAAAGGAATCGTAATCGTTCATGATATTACCATCTACAAATTCCAACATTTCTCCGGCATTCTTAGCCAGAGTTTCTACTGCACTAATTACCACATTACTGATTTCCTGAATGCGATTGGCCGTTTCACGACTGTTATCTGCCAGAACACGAATTTCATCAGCAACTACTGCAAATCCCTTACCGGCTTCTCCGGCACGTGCAGCTTCAATTGAAGCATTCAAAGCAAGTAAATTTGTCTGCCCTGCAATATCAAGAATATCGCCTGTCAGTTCATTTATCTTTTCTACACTACGACTCTCTTTAACAGATTCTTTTAAGACATTGCCAAGTCCCTGAAAAACCTCTGTTGTTGCCTGTTTTCCAGCCAGTGTTTCTTCACGCATTCCATCTGCCCGTTTTTTAATATCTTCTGCTATGGCAACGCCAGAATCTGCATTGCTGCTCATATCCTGAACCTTTTCCAAAATACTGTTGCTTGCATCTGATATCTGCTGAATGGTAGCTGAAACTTCCTGCATACTGGCAGCAAGTTCTTCGGTTGCTGAAGATACATTTGTAACACTCTGATTAGAATCTTCTACGTCTTTTGTGACTTTCTCAACCGATTCCATCATACTGTCAGCATCCGTTCTCATTTTTACCATATACTGCTGTAATACGGTGATAAATTCATTAATACCAGAAGCTAACTGTCCAATTTCATCATTGCTTTTTACCGGGATTCTTGCAGTAAGGTCACCTTCCTGCGCTTCAATTCCTTTTACGATTTTATTTAATTCGTGACTTACTTTTTTTGCCGGTGAAACAATACTTCGCATTGCCAGCATAATAGCAATTCCTGTTACAATAACTGCCACAACTGTCAACAAAATATTGAAAATATATGTTCCATCTGCTTTTGTTTGGCTTACATCTAAAATTTGGGCAATCTCTTCCTGACATTCTTTGGATTCTTCACCATTTTCTATTTCTTTTTCATACTGCTGTATATTAGTTGATAAATTCTTATTGTAAGAACTGATGGTGGCTAATGCTGCTACATTAAGAGCACCCATTAAAAGTGTAATCAGTCCCAGTCCTGCTATAATTGCACTCATTTTAAAAGCGATGCTTTGTTTTTTCTTGTTCATGTTTTTTCTCCCTTCCATATATATTTTTTTGATAAAAATTTTCTTTTCCTCTGTTTTCTTCTCTATATGTAAACATTCTAATTATAATATCTCTGATTTTTATATACAAGCACCAGTGAATCATTTTCGCTGTACCCTTTTTAGGGGCATGTGATAAAACAGGTTTCCTACAGCAGCACGCTCTCGCTTGGAAAAAAGCACAATGGATGCATAAATGGGCATACTACGCCCATTAAGCACCAGTGCTTTTTTGACAGCTGCTTTTAGGAAACTCTGTTTTTATCACAGCCCATTAGAAGCTGGCTATTGAAGTGATTGTTTTTAAAATTTCTGACAAAAACCTATTTCGTTACTTTTACTTTCCCTGAAAGGCCTCTTTTCCGAAACAGTTTCTTATACGTTTTAACTTTTGCTTTCGGTGCTGTTATCTTTGTCTTTTTGCTCAAGCCCTTAAAGGCATTCTTGGCTACTGTCTTCTTGGGCATCTTTTTCATACCGGTGCAACTCCTTTCGGGGAATTTTTGCTTTTTGTTTGCGTCATTTAACACTTGCATTATAGCAAATGCAGGCATATTCAGCAACAACAGATTTTTCTGTAATAGCACACTCTTACCTGTTGTGAAATGAAAAGTTTATTTCCACTCCTACCTATAAACGAAAAAAACCACAGACACTAAATAGTATCTGTGGTTTTTTCGCTACAACTTCAACACACACATTTATCACTTGACTACGAACTCCCCGAGTAGGGCTCGAACCTACAACCCCACGGTTAACAGCCGTGTGCTCTACCATTGAGCTATCGAGGATTATTTTGGATACCCTCCGATGGTATCTTCAAAACTGCATACCGTTTCCAGACTCCTGCTCACTCTTTCTTTTGGTTAAGCCCTCGACCTATTAGTGACAGTCAGCTCCGTACATTACTGCACTTCCACCTCTGCCCTATCTACCTCATGTTCTCTGAGGGGTCTTA
>JAQYCU010000009.1 GCA_028724545.1 bacterium | reverse complement strand
AAAGACAGTATTATCCTGTTTTCAGTGATGCAAAAGTCTATGAAACCTCGGAAGACTCTGAGTGTCAAGGATATTCCAACACAAAAGACAAAGTCAGGGAACATAATTTTGGCAAAGACCATACGGATGAAATTTGTGATTACTGTTGCGAGATAAAGAATATCAATTATCCTGGTCTGTCAGCAGAGTGTTCTGAGATTACATATGATGGCAAATCCCATACGCCAGAGATTACCATTAAGGCGAAAAAGGCAGAAGGTTCGGGCGCAGATGGTTCAGGCGATTCAGGCGATTCTGGCAATTCGGTCGTAGATAATTCAGGCGATTCGGATGCTGATAGTTCAGGTGGTTCGGGCAGTTCAGGCAATTCGGTCGTAGATAATTCAGGCGATTCGGGTGCCGATAATTCAGGCGATTTGCCGGAAGATGCAGGCAGTCTGACGGAAGGCACGGATTACGAAGTATCTGTGACACCACAGACGGATGTAAGCGCAGATGCAAATGGATATACGGCAACCATTACCGGAAAAGGTGCATATGCAGGAACCAGAACCGTTCAGTGGAATCTTACACCAAAAGAGATAACACTGACAGTTGATGGCGAAGTGAGCAGACCATATGACGGTACAACGGATGTTTTTCTGGACGATATTTTAACAAATATTACTACAAGTCTTGACGGCGTTCTGGAAGAAGATAAAAATGATGTATCTGCAAAAGTATCCTATGCCTTTGCAGACGCCAACGCTAATGATTCGGTTGTCGTCAATGTGACAAAAGCGATACTGGAAGGAAACAAGAGTATTAACTATACGCTGGCAGAAGACATCACCAATACGATTACGGGACATATCACAAAACTCACCAGTGCACCAGCCCTGCCACAACAGCAGGAGAGGAAAGTGGCCTATACGGTTGATACGGTAGATAAAGTAACACTGCCAGCTGGCTGGGAGTGGGCAGAAGAGGACAAAACAAAATCCCTCCCTGTCGGAGAAACCATCACGGCAACAGCAGTTTATGCCGGAGCAGACAAGGGAAATTACGAAACAGTAAGCGTGGAAATAGCCATTACCCGTCAGACGTGTACTCATGAAGGTACCTGGGACGATGGCAAGGTAACCAAACAGCCGACAGAAAAAGAAACCGGTGTCAAAACTTACACCTGTACGCTATGTGGTGAAACAAGAACAGAAGAAATTCCGGTAGTAAAACCATCGGATGACAACGGCAATGGTGCTTCAGATAGCAACGACACGTCAAATGGTACATCTAATGATGCCTCGAAACTTCCAGTAAAAGGCTCTGTCGTAGCAGATGACCAGAAGACAGGACAGTACCAAATCCTGAACCCGGCAGCAAAAGAAGTGGTATTCAAAGGATTGGCAAATAAAAATGCAAAGAGTGTTACCATACCGGCAACCGTAAAGATAAAAGGAGTTACCTGCAAGGTAACAGGCATTGCCGACAATGCTATGAAAGGCAGCAAAAAACTTACAAAAGCCGTTATCGGCAGCAATGTAAAAACCATTGGTAAAAATGCTTTTGCAGGCAGCAAGAAATTAAAGACAGTCAAGATAGGAAAGAACGTAACCAGCATCGGAGCAAATGCATTCAAGAAATGTACAGCAGTAACCAGTCTGACCCTTCCGGCAAAGACGGTTAAGATAGGTGCAAACGCATTCAATGGTTGCAAGAAGTTAAAGAAACTGACCATTAAATCAAAGAAGATGACCAAGAAGACAGTAGCCAAGAATGCCTTTAAGGGATTAACCAAAAAGACAAAGATAAAAGCACCGAAGGCAAAAGTTAAAGCATATAAGAAACTGCTTCGGAAAAGAGGACTTTCGGGGAAAGTGAAATTCATTTGATAAAAAAGAAAAAATCGCTTTTATATGGAAAGAGAGGAACTTGCATTATGAAAAGAGAAGAAAAGCGAATCAGGCGCACAGCTGCTATAGTAATGGCAGTTTCTTTGGCAGTGACAAGTTTAAATCTGTCTGCCATACCAGCTCAGGCAGAAACAGAAGCAGTACAAACAGAAAACAAGCAGTATGATGCAAACGGATTCTGTGTCAACAGTTCTATTGGGGAAAATGGAGAACTGGTACATAATGATGGTAGTTGTACAGAGGATGGCTGTATCGGATATCAGCCGGCAAATTTGACTGAGGGTAAATATGATATTGATGATAATAAAGTAACAGTAGACAAGGTCTATGAGATTAGTAACGCAGGTCAGCTTTACTGGTTTGCAGGTTTGGTAAATGGCGACAGTAAAGTATGTGATTATAATGTGACAGAAAATCCAAATGGATTACAGCAGAACACAGCAGCAAACGCAATACTGACGAATGACATTACGATAAATGTAAGTCTTCTGACAGAGTTGATAACAGTAAATGATACAGATGGTTCTGCAACCGTTAATGAAGGTAAAAAAAGTTTTATCATGGACGCCGATTGGAATGGAGAAATTATCTCCGTATGCAGGTATTTTTGATGGAAATGGTTTTTTGGTCAAAGGATTGTATTTCAATGACAAGGATTATGAAGGGGTCGTTGGTCTGGTAGGTGAATTAAGTCAAGAAGGATATATACAGAACGTAAGTGTTACAGATACATACTTTTTCTGCAACGGTTTTGAGGGTGGAATATGTGGATACAGCCAGGGAAATATTATTAACTGTCATAATGAGGGGATAATAAGTGATGCTTGTTTTAGTGGTGGCGTGTGTGGTTTTAGCTGTGGAACTATCTATAGATGTAGCAATAATGGAATCGTTTGTGGTGGACTAGCTACACAAAGTTTATCCTCTCATGCTGGAATATTGGGAGTGAATGGTGTAAAGGGTATTGTTAATGAATGTTATAATACAGGGGATGTAACTAATGCTACAAATGAGGAAAATATTAATATAGGTGGTATCGTTGGTTTAAATATACATTTGATTCAGAACTGTTATAATGCGAGTAGTATAACAGGTGATGAAAATGATTATGTTGGTGGAATAGCAGGAAGTGTGGGAATGTGGGCCGAAAGTTATCCTGAGTCTATTAATACGATTGTTAACTGCTATAACCGGGGTATCGTAGCAGGGGGAAAGGGTAATATTTGTGTTCGCGGAATTGTAGGTTATTATGAAACTGGAAAAATTGAAAATAACTATTATGTGGAAGGTACTAGAAGTGACTCTCTTGCAACAGTAAAATCAGCTCGCCAGTTTGCTAATGGTGAAGTAGCATTCCTTCTTTCACAGGGCTGTACGACAGAGGTTACCTCTTCACAGGACAGCAGCGTCAGTACCGTAACATTTGACGGCTCTGCCTGGGGACAGAACATTGATAATGAGGGAGAAAGACAGTATTATCCGGCATTAAACGGTGATACGGCAAAAGGCTATGAAACCTCTGCTGAATCTGATTGTAAAGGATATTCCAACACAAAAGACAAAGTTAGGGAACATAAATTTGTTGAGAATTGCACGGACGAAATTTGCGCATACTGCTGTCTGAAAAATATCGATTATTTAGGTCTGTCAGCAGAGTGTTCTGAGATTACATATGATGGCAAATCCCATACGCCAGAGATTACCATTAAGGCGAAAAAGGCAGACAATTCGGATACAGATAGTTCTGATGTAGATAATGCGAGTGATGCAGGCAATTCGGGTGCTGATAGTTCAGGTGGTTCGGGCAATTCTGGCAATTCGGGTGCAGATAATTCAGGCGATTTGCCGGAAGATGCAGGCAGTCTGACGGAAGGCACGGATTACGAAGTATCTGTGACACCACAGACGGATGTAAGCGCAGATGGATATACGGCAACCATTACAGGAAAAGGCGCGTACACAGGAACCAGAACCGTTCAGTGGAATCTTACCCCAAAAGAGATAACACTGACAGTTGATGGCGAAGTGAGCAAACCATATGACGGTACAACGGATGTTTTTCTGGACGATATTTTAACAAATATTACTACAAGTCTTGACGGCGTTTTGGAAGAAGATAAAAATGATGTTTCTGCAAAAGTGTCTTATGCCTTTGCAGATGCCAACGCTAATGATTCGGTTGTCGTCAATGTGACAAAAGCGATACTGGAAGGAAACAGGAGTATTAACTATACGCTGGCAGAAGACATTACCAATACGCTTACAGGAAGTATCACGAAACTTGCCAGTACACCAGCCCTGCCACAGCAGCAGGAAAGGAAAGTGGCCTATACGGTTGATACGGTAGATAAAGTAACACTGCCAGTTGGTTGGGAGTGGGCAGAAGAGGACAAAACAAAAACTCTTACCGTAGGAGAAACTGTTACGGCAACAGCAGTCTATGCCGGAGCAGACAAAGGAAACTACGAAACAGAAAGTGTGGAAATAGCCATCACCCGTCAGGCGTGTACTCATGAAGGTACCTGGGACGATGGCAAGGTAACCAAACAGCCGACAGAAAAAGAAACCGGTGTCAAGACTTACACCTGTACGGTATGTGGTGAAACAAGAACAGAAGAAATCCCGGTAGTAAAACCATCGGGTGACAATGGTACTTCGGACAATAACGGCACATCGGACGGCAATGGTAC
>JAQYCU010000008.1 GCA_028724545.1 bacterium | reverse complement strand
TAAGACCCCTCAGAGAACATGAGGTAGATAGGGCAGAGGTGGAAGTGCAGTAATGTACGGAGCTGACTGTCACTAATAGGTCGAGGGCTTAACCAAAAGAAAGAGTGAGCAGGAGTCTGGAAACGGTATGCAGTTTTGAAGGTATCTTGATAAAAAAAGTTGCCATTTTCAAAATTAGTTTTTGAAGATGGCAACTTTTTTAGTTTCATATTAATTATTACCAAAACACAATACGTTAGAATTATGGGTTTACTAAAAAGGAAAGCAATAAAAACAAAATCTTCTTTACATTCCGGCTTCAAATTCCAGGGCAATTCGTTCTACAATATCACGAATCTGTTTTTGGGAGCAATCAACTGTAATATCAGCATAACGTTCATATAAAATAGTCCGTTCCTCATAAAGGTCGATTAACTCCTGTCCTGGTTTTAGGACAACACCACGTTTCGTTAAGTCCCCCAAACGCATTTCTAATTCATCATAAGGAAGTTTCAAATAGATAATTGTGCCAATAGATTTCAAGTGCATCATAGCCTCTACGCCATAGACGACGCTGCCACCCGTTGCAATAACGGCATTTTGCGTGTCGATAGAAGCATTTACCTTATTTTCAATCTGTTTAAAGACATCAGCTCCTTTTTCCTCAATAATGCGATGTAATAGCATATGCTCCTGCTCCTGTATCAGTAAATCTGAATCAATAAAATGATATCCCATTTTTTTTGCAAGTACGACGCCGATAGTGCTTTTTCCGGCACCAGGCATACCAATCAAAATTATATTTTTCATAAAAACCTCCATTTCGGAATGCTTGCAGACAAGAAAATTTTCACTTTTTGCAATTGTATGGGCAATATTGTATTAAAAAAGTGAATAACTGTCAAATCCCATTTCTGTATATAAAATATGCTCTTAAAAAGGGTATGGCGAAAAGGATTCCTGATTATTATGTCTTTACAACAGCAACTCTTTTCGCTATGATTATAGTCATAATAAAAAATAAATTTTAAGGAGGCTATTATGGCACAGAATCCAGTTGTTACATTTGAAACGAATGCAGGAGTTATTAAAGCAGAGTTATATCCGGAAGTAGCACCGAATACAGTAAATAATTTTGTTTCTTTAATCCAGAAGAGATTTTATGATGGAATTACTTTTCACAGAGTAATTAAAGGATTTATGATTCAGGGTGGTGACCCGGATGGAATCGGTACCGGTGGACCGGGATATTCTATCAAAGGTGAATTTGCACAGAATGGTTTTGCAAATGACTTAAAACATACAGTAGGTGTCCTTTCAATGGCACGTTCCCAGATGCCGGATTCAGCAGGTTCACAGTTCTTTATTATGCACAAAGATGCACCACATCTTGATGGCGCATATGCAGCATTTGGAAAAGTAACAGAAGGTATGGACGTAGTGGATGCGATTGCTGAAACACAGACAAATTATATGGATGCACCGTTAGAACCACAGGTTATGACAAAAGTAACCGTAGAAACTTTTGGCGAGGAATATCCGGAGCCGGAAAAATGCTAAAAACTTTTGTGAGGCAGAATAATCGTAAAAATGCTAAAGCTTTTGTAAAGCAGAGCAATCACAAAAATAATAAAAGGCATTTTGGATGCCAGAAGAAAAATTAATAGAGAACAGGCAGAAAGAATAGTATTTGCAGGATAACAGATACTATTCTTTTTTTGCTCCTTTTTCTTTTCGTAAAAATGATGTGTTAACATTTGTAAAAATGTGATATGTTCACATAATTTTGACAAAAGAATGATATAGTTTTTGGTAGGAATTTATGTTAGGAGGAAGGATATAGTGATTGAAGTAAAACATCTTGTGAAAAGATATGGGAATCACGTTGCTGTAAATGATTTATCATTTACGGTAGATACAGGAAAAGTAGTAGGATTTTTAGGACCAAATGGTGCAGGAAAATCCACTACAATGAATATGATTACAGGTTACATTGCCCAGACAGAGGGAACGATTCTGGTGGATGGCATAGATACCCTGGAGGAACCGGAAAAAGCAAAGGAGCGAATCGGATATTTGCCTGAAATTCCACCACTTTATCCGGATTTGCGTGTCAGGGAATACTTACAGTTCATAGCTGAATTGCGAAAAGTTAAAAAAAGCGACAGAGATATGGTCATATATGAAATTATGAAAAAAACAAAGATTCTGGATGTTTCAGAACGTCTGATTCGTCATCTGTCAAAAGGTTATAAGCAAAGAGTTGGTCTGGCTGCCACAATGATAGGAGAACCGGACATTTTGATTTTAGATGAACCTACCGTGGGACTTGACCCCGGACAGATTATCGAAATCCGTGAATTGATTCGTGAGTTGAGCAAAGACCATACCGTTTTACTGAGTTCTCATATTATGCAGGAGATTTCGGCTGTATGCGATGAAATTATTATTATCAATGAAGGCAAAGTGATTGCGTGTGACACACCGGAAAATCTTACAAAGAGGATGATGCAGAATAATGGTGTTTTCCTGCTTATCCGTGGCAGCAAGGAAGAGATAGAGGAAGGTCTTCGTGCCATTCCGGAAGTTACGGATATTGTATATGACGAGGAAAGACAGGAAGATGCCGTGGGTGTTACGGTATATGCAAATATGTCAGCAGATATCCGTGAAGATATTTTTTATGCAATGGCAGAGAAAAAATGTCCTGTCATCGAAATGCGCCAGTTAGATACTTCTTTAGAAGATGCATTCCTTGCACTTACAAAGGGTGGTTCGCGTCAGTTTGCAGAAAATGAGAATTATAAGAAAAAAGGCGAGGAGGAAGAATAAATGTTAGCGATATATAAGAAAGAGTTACGACAGTATTTTAATTCCATGATAGGCTTTGTATTTTTAGCATTTTTCTTAGTTATCGTTGGGATTTATACATGGGCATATAATTTAGCAAGTGGTCTGGGAAATTTTGAATTGACATTAGACAGCATTTATTTTTTGTTTGTGCTTCTTATTCCGATTCTCACGATGCGTATTGTGGCAGAGGAAAATCATCAGCGTACAGACCAGCTTTTGTATACGGCACCGGTTTCGGTTACTAAAATTATCATAGCAAAATATTTGGCAGTATTAACGCTGTTTACAATCGGAGTTGCTGTTATCAGCGTGTATCCGCTTATTTTGTCACAATATGGAAGTGATGTCCGTCTGGCAACGGCATACAGCAGTCTGATAGGATTTTATTTATTTGGTGCTGCTTGTATTGCCATCGGCGTATTTATTTCGTCCTTAACGGAGAGCCAGGCAATTGCTGCAGTTGTATCATTTATCGTATTGTTGCTGACTTTCCTATTAAGTAATATTACGGATATGATTCCGACAGATTCTGTTACCCAGTGTACCATTATTGCTGTTGTCTGGATTGCAATTGTATTTCTGGCATATAATTCGATGCATAATGTTACTGTGGCAGCGTCGCTTGGAATTATCGGCGAGATTGTAATTTGGGTTGTTTATTTTGTAAAAGCTTCATTATATGAAAGTCTTGTAAACAATATTCTTAATATACTGGCAATATCCACACGATATGAAGATTTCAGTCTGGGAATATTGAACTACGATTCTATCGTTTATTATGTGAGCATTTCCGTGTTATTTGTATTTTTAACAATTCAGACGATTAAAAAGAAACGTTTCAGTTAGGAAATGCAGAAAATAAATAATGCGTAGAAGGATACGCAGGAATGGAGATTTTATGAGAGAAGAAAAAAATTCAGAGGTAGTAAAAAAAGAAAAGAAACAAAAAGTTTGTTTGTCAAAAATAAAGGATTCTTTTAAAAGCCGCCGTTTCAAAAATGGTGCATATAGTTCCATATTAACCATTCTGGTATTTGCTATTATTATTGTGGTAAATCTGGTGTTTTCAAAATTAGATTTGTCAACTGATTTAAGCAGTGGCGGGTTATTTACACTGACAAAAGAGAGCAAAAAGGTTATTAAAGAAGTTGACCAGGATTTGACCATTTACTATATGGTCGAAGAAGGAAGCGAAGAAGACTATATTTATAATGTATTAAAGCAATATGACAAAGCATCAAAACATATTGATTTGAAAAAGGTAGACCCGGTGGTAAATCCAAGTTTTGCTTCCAACCACGGCATTGACAATGAAGTTGTTTCCAATGACGTAATTGTGGAAAGTAATAAGACAAAAACAGCAAAATATATTTCGTGTGAAGATATGTATTATTCATCACAAAGTTATTCATCGGATGATGCAGCTGCTTATCTGGATGCAGAAGGCCAGGTTACTTCTGCCATTCAGAGCATTATGTCTGCCACAAAAACAAAAATGTATGTGATGACGAAACATTCTGAGCAGGAGTTAGGCAATACCCTGACCAGTACTCTGGATAAAATGGATATTGAAACTGAGGATTTGGAACTGGCAACGTTACAGGCTGTTCCGGATGATTGTGATATTCTTTTGATAAATGGTCCTTCTGTAGATTTGACAGAGGAAGAAAAAAATATGGTACTGGATTACTTGAAATCAGGTGGATATGCCATGATTAATGTGATGTACACTGAGGAAAAAATGCCTAATTTTGAAGAGATTTTAGATTATTACGGTGTACAGGTCAATAAAGGTGTAGTATTTGAAGAAAATTATAATAACTACATCACATATCCAAACTGCATTTTGCCGTCTGTGAATAGTGAATACACACCATTAAGTGATGTAAATGGTTATGTCGTATTTCCAAATGCAGTAGGACTTTCAGCAGCAGGAGAGGATGCACTCAGAAGTTCTGTTACTATTACAGATATTATGGATACTTCCGACAGTGCATATGCAAAAGTGGATATGACGTCAGATGATATTCTAAAAGAAGATGGCGATATCGATGGTCCGTTTTCTGTTGGTATGGCAATTACAGAAAGTCTGCAGGATGGCAAAGAAACCAGACTTGTCGTATATTCAGCAGCATCTGCCTTTACAGAACAGTTTACGGCAACGTCGCAATTGAAAAATGCAGATGTATTTAGCAAATCAATGAGTTCTCTGGTAGATTCCGAGGTGGAAAAAGTTTCGGTAGAAGCAAAGAGTTTATCCTATTCCTATCTTTCTGTAGAACCGGGAACACAGATTTTCTGGGCAGTTATTATCATTATTATCATTCCGTTTGGCTTACTGCTGACAGGATTTGGTATTTGGTTTGTAAGAAGAAGAAAATAAAAAAATAGTACAAGAAAGGAGAAAATGTGTCGATGAAAAAAAAGCAGTTATTGACAGTTTTAACACTTTGTATTGTATTAGTCGGGTTATGTGGGGGATATTTTCTGATAAATCAATATCAGAGTAAAAAAGAAAAAGCAGAGAGTCAGGAAGAAGAGGAAACAGTTCTGTATTCGCTGAAAGAAGATGAGATTACAAAACTTCATTATGTGAATGAGAAAGCAGATATCACACTGGTAAAGGAACAGGACGAATGGAAATTGCAGGATGACAAATCGTTTCCGGTGGAGCAGTCTGTTATAGAAAATATGGTGCAAACGGCAGCTTCCGTTTCAGCAACCAGAATGATAACAAAAGACTGCGAGGATTTGTCAGAATATGCGTTAGAGAAACCGGTATTGCAGATTGAACTGACGGATAAGGACGGAAACCAGCAGCAGATAGCATATGGTATGGAATCGGCAGCAGCCGAGGGATGTTATGCATATGCAGGTGATAAAAAGAAAATTTATGTGGTTCCATCGAATGCAACAACAGAATTTGATTATTCTAAAAGTGAGTTAATGCAGCTGCCGGAACTCCCAGAGATAAATGCAGAATATGTCACTTCTTATCAGGTAGAATCAAAAGGAAAAACAACATTTTGTGCTGTTTATGATAAAGAAAATGCAAAATATAAAGATATATATGGATGGGATATTACCAGTCCATACAGCCAGACGGTTGCCGGAGATACGGATGGACTGCAGAATGCTTTTTCTGGAATTACAGCATTGTCTTTTTCAGAAGGAGTAAGTTATAAGGCAGATAAAAAAGAGTTAAAGCAATATGGCCTGTCGTCACCGGCTTACACGGTAAAAGTAAAGTATTATACGGTAGATTCTGATGATGAAGAAGACACGGCAGAAACGGAAACAGAAGTAGACGAAAAGGATAAGAAATATCATACACTTACGTTGCGAATAGGCGCGCAGGACGATACGCAGGAAAATTATTACGTTCAGATGGAAAAGGATGCAGGAATTTATCTGCTGCCTTCGGAAACAGTTGAGAGTATCGCCAAGATTGACGCATTCCAGTGTGCGTATCGTGTACCATGTCCGGCAGATACAGAAACGCTGCAGCAGATTTCGCTGAAGTACCAGAACAAAAATTATACGATGCTCTTGTCCAAAAAGGCAGAAAAAGATGGTGACGAAACAGAATATGCGTATACTGCCAAAATCAATGGAAAGAAAGTTGATGACGAGAAGTTCCGGACAGCATATGAAGCATTAGGCGAAATTGAGTATTCTTCTGAAATCAAGAAAAATGTAAAAGATAATACACCGGTAGCAGTGCTTCGTTTTACAAATGATGGCAAAAAATCTACAGTAAAATTTCTTCCATATGATGGAGTGAATTTCTACCGTGTAGACGTGGATGGTGTATGTCAGTTCCTGGCAGAAAAAAATACGGTAGATTATGCATTGGAAAATTTAATTTCCGTAAAATAGAAAAACAAAAAATAGAGTTAACAGAATATTGCAATTTTCCTTACACATCGTAATTGTGATATTCTGTTAAAAAGTTATCTTTGTGGTATGTGCAATCTGAAAAACAGATTATAATTAGAAAAAACGGTTCTATTTGACAGAGAATAGGGAATAAGATAAAGTGGAATGGACAAAGAATTTAGAAAGAATGGGTGGCATATGCACAAAAAGATAACAAAAAGAACGCAGCTTCTTATTTTATTAGGGTTGTCACTTTTGGTTTTGTTCTGTCTTATATTTGAGGCAAACCGGCGACAGCCCTTTTTTCATCAGAAAGAAAGTCAGGAAAATACGACCTCGAATCTGAAAGAAAAAGAGAAAAAAGTGGCAGAAGAGCAATCAGTAATTTCTGATGTGCGTGTTTTGATTACAACGACGAATTTTGAGTCATTATTTCACAAAAAAGTAAAGATTTCATCCAATAAGCCTTTTACGGTTTCTGTAGATGGCAGAAAGAAAACATATCCTGCAAATAAAGCAGTCACATATTCTGCCGGTAACAAAAAATTAAAGGGCAAAACGATTATTTTTACCCCGGAAAATGGGGCAAAACTCAGAATTCTATCGATTGCCAGACAGAACCGTATACCGTCTTACCGGGGAACATTGCAGTTATCGTGGAAAAAATCAGGCCTTCTTATAACAAATGAGTTACCGCTAGAAGAGTATCTGTATGCTGTTGTTCCAAGTGAATTATCTACCGGGAATAAGATGGAAGCGTTAAAAGCACAGGCTGTTTGCGCAAGAAGTTATGCATATAATCAGATTCGCTCCGGACGTTATAAAAAATATCAGGCGCATTTGGATGACAGTACGGCATGTCAGGTATACAATAACGTCCCGGAAGATAAACGTTCCAGAAAAGCAGTGAATGCAACAAAGGGACGTGTACTGACAAGCAACAACAAAGTTGTGCAGGCATATTACTATTCTACTTCGTGGGGATGTTCGGCTGCAGGTCAGGATGTATGGAATACGAAGTCGGAAATTCCTTATCTAAAAGAAAAATTGCAGATTACAGAAGAAGCAGCGAAAACGGCAGGCAGTCTTTCTATTAATCTGTCTTCGGAAGATACATTTAAAAAATTTATTGTGGAAGAACCATATGAAACATATGACAGTACTTCAGACTGGTACCGGTGGGAGGTGTCTTTTGACCAGAAAGAACTATCCGGCAGAATTGATGCATTGCTTGCAGCAGAATATGCTGCAACTCCGAAACTGATTCTGACACAACAGCCGGACGGCAGTTATCGCAAAGAGTCACTTCGTTCTATGGGAACTATTAAGAAGATACGCATTGAAAAAAGAGAAAAAAGTGGTCTGGTGACGCAGATTGTTTTAGTCGGAACAAAGAATGTAGTAAAAGTCTGCACGCAATACAAAATACGGAAAGTATTGGCACCCGCTTATGAGAAAATTTCTTACAAGAAAGGAAAGGCAGCAACGGCAATGTCCCTGCTTCCGAGTGCAGCATTTTACATAACAGAAAAAAGTGTGCAGAATGGCAAAGTATTTTGCTTTACCGGTGGTGGATTTGGTCATGGAACCGGAATGAGCCAGTGTGGTGCTGCCCGGATGGCAAAAATGGGAAAAACGTATCAGGATATCCTGACATATTATTTTGATGGTGCAAAAATCAGTCAGATTCCAGCTCTTAATAAATAGCAATAAAAATAGATTTCGCTGTTGCGAAATCTATTTCATTTTGGAAATATATCGCGAACGGTGTTTCAAAAATTCGTTTAAAACACCACCCAGAAAGAGGATATACATACAGGCATACAGCCAAATCATCAGCAAAGCAATCGTTGTCATTGTTCCATAAATAGAAGAATAATGACTGAAATGGTCAATATAATAGGAATAGAGATAGGAAAAAGACAGCCATCCGAGTGTCGCAAGGAAAGCACCCGGGACGTGATACCGTATTTTCCAACGGCAGTTTGGCAGGATGCAGTACAAAAAAAGAAATACGACAAAAAGAATTAAGAAACCAAACAGCAGACGAAAATCAATGATTTGCGCTGTGAAGTTTTTTATGACGGGAACATTTGCACAGATATAGTTATGAATCCAGTTGCCAAAGACAAAAATGGTAAGGATAACCAGAATAAGTAAAGCAAACAGGATACTGTATAAGAAAGCAAAGATGCGAAGTACAATATAATTTCGGGATTCGTTTCTTGCATACATCGAGTTTAAACCCTGAATCAGACATAAAAAAGCTTTTGAGCCAAGCCAGATAGAGCTGACAGCTGTAATAGAAAGTGCAGAGCCACGCCCAATCTGGTAAATGTCGTGAATTGTACTGCCGATAAAAGAGCGAAATGAACTGGGAAGCAGATTCAGCACCAATGTTGCCAGCATTTCTTCTGTCAGTGGCGTTAAGCGTACAATCGAAAATAAAAAAAGAAGAAATGGGAAAAAAGACAGGATGAGAAAGAAGGCAGTCTGGCCGGAATAGGCCGAAATTGACCTTTTGCGAAAAAAAGCACCAGCTTTTTGTGAGTATTGGCGTAGTTTTATCAGGGAATTTTTGTTAATCTGTTTCATAATGATATGCTCCTAACAATGAGTCTTTCCAAAAAGTTTACAGGAATCTTATTTATCAGGCAGAATATGTTATAGTATAACAAAATTTGCGCTACTATTGTAACATGAATCAGTAAAACTTGCGAGAGAAGTTTTGATACGATATAATATGTAGAGTTTAGAATATTTTATGAGAAAGGGAAGTAAGAATATGCATAATTTTCAGAAAATTGATATTGACCAGATGGAGATTAATCCGTTCAAAATGATAGGAAAGGACTGGATGTTAGTAACAGCAGGCAACAAAGAAAAAGCAAACACAATGACAGCATCCTGGGGTGGTGTCGGTGTGATGTGGGGTAAAAATGTTGTCTATGTATTTATCCGTGACAGCCGTTTCACAAAAGAATTTGTTGACAGGGAAGGCACTTTTTCACTTAGTTTCCCGTCTGAGGAATATCGCAAAGAGATGAAGTTTTTGGGAACGGTTTCCGGAAGAGATGAGGATAAAATAACAGAAGCCGGCGTTCATGTAAATTATTACAATGATGTGCCATATATTGACGAGGGAAATCTTGTTATGATTTGTCGTGTTATGTCAGAAACACCGATTAAAAAAGAAGAATTTCTGGATGAAACACTTGACGGAACCTGGTATTCGACAAAAGACTACCACAATATGTATATTGCAGAAATCACAGATATTTTGGCACGCTAAAAATTTATTTGAAAAAATGATAATGTCATAGTATTGTTATTGTTTTGCCTTGATTTTGACCAATGTTTTTTATATTTTCCAAATGAACACAAAGATATACCATACACTTGAGAAGGTTTGTGGAAATTTATTAAAAATGAAATAATTTTCAGAACAAAGTTGACAGTTATGTACAAGAGTGTTAGTATATCAATGGTGGTGATGTATGTAATATGAAACAGTATTGATACATATTTTTTCATATATATACATTACGAGTTTTATTTTAAAAAATAAGGAGGAAAGAATTATGAAACTCAGTAAAGCAGCTAAAAGAGTAATGTCACTTGCTCTTGCAACAGCAGTAACAGTAGGTTCTGTAGCAGTAGCTCCAGCTCCTAAGAAAGCAGACGCAGCATCTAAGTATACAGCATACTTATGCTTCGCAACAAAGAAATGGAATCATCGTAACAACCACAATGATTCAGGATTCTCTACAAAGGTATTAACAGAGAAGAAAAAAGTAAACGCAAAGGCTAAGAAAGCTAAATTCAAAAATGCAACGGTTAAAATGTCTAAATCATCTAAGACATATACTGTAAGCTTAACAGGTCTTAAGAGTGGTGCTATCTCTAAAGATGGTGGCTGGAACAGCTTATATGTTGATACAAACATCCCAGCTAAGTATAAGAAGAAATTCAAAGTTAGCAAATTAACAGTTAAAGTTGATGGTAAGACAGTTAAGACTATCAAGAACCCTGTTATCACTCCAGACCCAGGTGCTAGTGATGCTTACTGTCAGGTTCTGGTTATCAATACTTGGAATAGCCGGTGCAACAAGAGGACAAACGCTACTTCTGTAAAGATGCCTAAAAAGAGCATCTCAGTTTCTTTCACAGTTAAGAAATTCAAATAAGATACAGAATAACGAAGTCATTTATCATACTGCTTTATGGATGGGATATTTCCCATCCGTGAGGCAGTATTTTTTTGCCTTTTTTTCGACAACCAGACCAAAAATGGATTTTATGCTTCTTTTAATCACCGGATGCTTATGCTATAATGCTAGAAAAAGAACAGAAAGGTATGGTTCTATAGTATGGAAAATCAGGGAAAACTTTTAGAAATGCTGCAGGGGATGAAAGAAGTTGCTGCAGCACAGCAGAATAAATTGACAAAAGAAGAGATTAAGCAATATCTCGGGGAGGTAGAACTGTCAGCAGAGCAGATGATGGCAGTATACCAGTATCTTGGAGAAAATCATATCGAAGTAGAAGGATATGATTATGTGCCACCACAGGAAAATGAAGTGGAAGACGAAACAGAAAAAGACACAGAAGAAACAGTGAAAGCAACGGCAGATGAAATAGCAGATGGAAACGGACAGGCAGCAGAGAATAAGAAAGAAACGGTAGAGGATAAAGAAGAAAAGATAAGCAGAAGTAAAGAAAATATGAAACTGTATCAGCAGGAAATTGCCCGTTTTACAGGTAATCTTCAAGAGGAAGAAGAACTGATTCTTTCTTTTTTACAGGGTGATGACAGTGCAAAGGAGCATATTATTGAAAAATATCTGCAAACAGTTGTGCAGTTTGCAAAACGGTATGACAACAGAAAAGTGCCGGAAGATGAAATTATAGCAGAAGGTAATGTCGGTCTGATGGTCGGTATGCAGATTATTCAGGAAAACCGGTCAGAATTTATTCTTTCCGATGGAACGCTGGCAGCTGATAAATTCTTTGGAACGCTGGAACTGGAAGTGACACATGCAATGGAATGCTATATAGATGAAATGACGGAGTCAAAAGACTGGGAGAACACGGTTCTTGCCAAGACAAATCTTTTGCATGAAGCAACAAAGTATATGACAGAGGAAATGGGACGTGTGCCTACGATAGAGGAATTGTCAGAATATACAAAGATTTCGCGTGAAGAAATCAACAGTATCAGAGGACTGTCAGAAGATACAAAACGTGTTGCACAGGAGAGGTAAATTAGTCAGTATGAAAGAAGTAGTACAGCCATTGCTTCAGTGGTATGCAAAGAACAAACGGAGTCTTCCGTGGCGTGAAACGAAGAATCCGTATCATATCTGGATTTCTGAAATTATGCTGCAGCAGACAAGGGTGGAAGCAGTCAGGGAATATTATTTTCGTTTTCTGCAACGTCTGCCGTCAGTGGAAGACCTTGCAATGGTGTCCGATGATGAACTGATGAAACTCTGGCAGGGACTCGGATATTATAACCGTGCAAGAAATTTAAAAAAAGCAGCAAATGTTATTGTGGAAGAGCACGGTGGTTCTTTTCCGGAAAAGTATGAAGAACTTTTACAACTGCCGGGAATTGGCGAGTATACGGCAGGGGCGATTGCTTCTATTGCATTTGGCGAGCCGGTTCCAGCTGTGGATGGAAATGTCTACCGTATTTATACAAGGCTAAAAGCTGACAAAAGTGACATTATGCAGGGGAAGACCAAAAAGAAAATCCGCGAGGAGATTGCCGGTATTGTACCACAAAGGCAGTCAGGCGAGTTTAATCAGGCGTGGATGGATTTAGGTGCAGAAATCTGTATCCCGAATGGAATGCCACTTTGTGACAAGTGTCCTCTCTCTTCTTATTGCATGGCGCGCCGGCAGCAGAATATGCTGGATTTTCCGGTTAAGACAAAAAAGAAACCACGGAGAATTGAAGAGAAAACCGTCTTTTTGTTGGAATACCAGGGAAAATACCTGATTCAGCAAAGACCGGATAAAGGACTGCTGGCAGGGCTTTGGGAGTTCCCATCGCAGGAAGGAAAACTTTCCCTGAAAGAAGTGAGTTCCTTTGTGAAAAAATGGGGAGGAGATGCAGGACAGATAGAACTGCTGGGCAGTGGAAAACATATCTTTTCCCATGTTGAATGGCATATGCTGGGATACAGGATTCATCTTGAGCAGATACCGGAAGAACTAAAAGAGAATCTGGTATTGTCTTCTGTGGAAGAATTAGATAAAAAATATAGCATCCCCTCAGCGTATTCTGTATATCTGCAAAAAATATTTTCAGACAGACTACATCAGTAGTGCTTAGAAAAATGGGAATGTTACACAATATTTGGTTTGAACCATAAAAAAAGACACAATATCTTGTGGACTTTTAGGCGTGGTAATGCTATAATAGCACTTGTCTTAAAGGTAGCAAGAACAAGCAGAAGGGTTTTTTGGTGCAACAGGCATTGAAAAACTCTTTTATAATGTAAAAGGAGAGAAAAGAGATGAAAGTTACAAAGAGGGATGGCCGGATAGTGGAATATGACCGTAATAAGATTATTATTGCCATTCAGAAAGCAAATGCTGAGGTAGACAGGTATGAGCAGATAACAGATGAAAAAATCGAGTCTATCGTGGCAGGAATTGAAAATCTGCATAGGGACAACCTGATGGTAGAAGACATTCAGGATATGATAGAGCAGAAATTGATGAGTGAGCGCAAGTTTGAACTTGCAAAAAAATATATTATTTACCGTTATACGCGTGAGATGGTGCGCCGTGCAAATACGACAGACGATTCTATTATGAGTCTGATAAAAAATAGCAATAAAGATGTCATGGAAGAAAATTCCAACAAAAATGCATATATTGCATCTACACAGCGTGACCTGATTGCCGGCGAGGTGTCAAAAGACTTGACAAAGCGTATTTTGCTGCCGGAAAAAATTGTCAAAGCGCATGAAGAAGGAATCCTTCATTTCCACGATATGGATTACTTTTTGCAAAGTATTTTCAACTGTTGCCTGATTAATATTGGTGATATGCTGGAAAATGGAACGGTTATGAATTCCAAACTGATTGAAAGTCCGAAGAGTTTTCAGGTGGCATGTACAGTTATGACGCAGATTATTTCTGCTGTTGCCAGCAGCCAGTATGGTGGACAGTCTGTGGATATCAGACATCTTGGAAAGTACCTGCGTAAGAGTCGTCAGAAGTACGAAAAGCATTATAATGAAAAGTATGGTGACAAAATCAGCAAAGAAATCCGGGATGAATTTGTGAATGACCGTTTACGGGATGAGTTAAAGTCGGGTGTGCAGACGATTCAGTACCAGATTAATACACTGATGACGACAAACGGACAGTCACCATTTGTTACTCTGTTTTTGAATCTGGATAAGGATGACCCGTATATTGAAGAAAATGCCATGATTATCGAAGAGATTCTGAACCAGAGAATCGAAGGCATTAAAAATGAAAAAGGTGTTTATGTCACACCAGCTTTTCCAAAGTTAATTTATGTTCTGGATGAGCATAACTGCTTAAAAGGTGGAAAATATGATTATCTGACACGACTGGCAGTAAAATGTTCTGCCAAGAGAATGTATCCTGATTATATTTCAGCAAAGAAAATGCGTGAAAATTATGAAGGAAATGTTTTCTCCTGCATGGGCTGCAGAAGTTTCCTGACACCGTGGAAAGATGAAAATGGCGAATACAAATTTGAGGGACGTTTCAACCAGGGTGTTGTCAGCATCAACCTGCCACAGATTGCATTGATTGCCGATGGAGATGAAGAACAGTTCTGGACACTTCTGGAAGAACGTTTATCACTTTGTTTTGAGGCTCTGATGTGCCGTCATCACGCACTGGAAGGTACCTTGTCCAATGTAAGTCCGATTCACTGGCAGTATGGTGCCATTGCAAGATTGAAAAAGGGCGAAAAGATAGACAAACTGTTGCATGACGGTTATTCGACCATTTCACTTGGCTATATCGGTATTTATGAAACAACAAAACTGATGACGGGTGTCAGTCATACAGACCCGAAAGGCACAGAATTTGCATTGCGCCTGATGAAACGTCTTCGTCTGGCCTGCGATACATGGAAACTGGAAACGGGAATCGGATTTGGTTTATATGGTACGCCTGCAGAAAGCCTTTGTTATCGTTTTGCAGAAATTGACAAAAAGAAATTTGGCGAAGTGGAAGATATTACGGATAAAGGATATTATACCAATTCTTACCACGTGGACGTGCGTGAAAAGATTGATGCCTTTACGAAATTTAAGTTTGAGAGCCAGTTCCAGCAGATTTCGTCAGGTGGAGCAATATCCTATGTAGAAATTCCGAATATGCGTCACAATCTGGAAGCATTAGAGGATGTTGTCCGTTTTATTTATGAAAATATTCAGTACGCAGAATTTAATACAAAGTCAGATTATTGTCACGTATGTGGTTATGACGGTGAGATTATCATTAATGATGATTTGGAATGGGAATGTCCACAATGTCACAATAAAGACAAAAACAAAATGAATGTAACCAGAAGAACTTGTGGTTATCTGGGTGAAAATTTCTGGAATGTCGGAAAAACAAAAGAAATTAATTCACGGGTTCTTCATCTGTAAAATAAAAGGTTCGCAGACTGTATGGGTTTGTGAACCTTTGCCATAAAAAAGACAGGAGAGTTCGATATGAATTATGCAGATATAAAACAATATGATGTTGCAAATGGTCCGGGTGTCCGGGTATCCCTTTTTGTCAGTGGCTGTACGCATCACTGCAAGGAATGCTTCAACCCGGAAACGTGGGATTTTAATTATGGAAAACCGCTTACGGAAGAAACCATTCAGCTGATTTTGCAATATATGGAGCCGGATTACGTCAAAGGAATTACCTTGCTGGGGGGAGAACCTTTTGAGCATACGAATCAGCAGGGTCTGCTTCCACTGGTACGGGCCATCCGGGAAAAATATCCACAGAAAAGTATCTGGTGTTTTACCGGTTATGATTTTGAAAAAGACATTCTGGGCAAAATGATAAAGGAATGGGATGAAACAAAAGAACTTCTTTCTTATATAGAAGTACTGGTAGACGGTGAGTTTATGATTGACAAAAAAGATTTAGGCCTTGTCTTTAAAGGTTCTTCTAATCAGAGAAGTATTCTGGTGCAGGAATCGCTCAAAGAAGGTAAAGTATGTCTTTGGGAGCCAAAGTAATTGGCAAAAATGACTAAAAACACACCTTTTTTGCACGAAATCCGTATGGAAATGCCTAAAATAGGCAATTCTGATAGAATATTAAAAAATAATCTTGAAATTTGTACACAAATTGAGTACAATAGTCTGTGGAATGTGTATTGAGCACATTTTAGTAACTTATGGTTAATTGTTATGTGGACAAGTTTTACATGACAAATTATAAAATTTATATTTAGGAGGAATTTTAACATGGCAGTTAAAGTTGCAATCAATGGTTTTGGACGTATCGGACGTCTTGCATTCAGACAGATGTTTGGTGCAGAAGGTTATGAAGTAGTAGCAATCAACGATTTAACAAGCCCTAAGATGCTTGCTCATCTTTTGAAGTATGATTCATCACAGGGTAAATACGAGAAGGCTGACACAGTTTCAGCAAGTGATGATTCTATTACAGTTGATGGAAAAGAAATCAAAATCTATGCTTATCCTGATGCTAACGATTGTCCTTGGGGAGAACTTGGTGTTGACGTAGTACTTGAGTGTTCAGGTTTCTACACATCAAAAGAAAAAGCACAGGCTCATATCAATGCAGGTGCACGTAAGGTTGTTATCTCTGCTCCAGCAGGAAACGATCTTCCTACAATCGTTTACAATACAAACCACACAACATTAAAGGCTGAGGATACAATTATTTCAGCAGCTTCTTGTACAACAAACTGTTTAGCACCTATGGCTGACGCTCTTAACAAATATGCAGAAGTTCAGTCTGGTATCATGGTAACAATCCATGCTTACACAGGTGACCAGATGACTCTTGATGGTCCTCAGAGAAAGGGTGACTTAAGAAGATCTCGTGCAGCAGCAGTTAACATCGTTCCTAACTCAACAGGTGCAGCAAAGGCTATCGGTCTTGTAATCCCTGAGTTAAATGGTAAGTTAATCGGTTCTGCTCAGCGTGTTCCTACTCCTACAGGTTCTACAACTATCTTAACAGCAGTTGTTAAGGGTACAGATGTAACAGTAGAAGGAATCAATGCAGCTATGAAGGCAGCAGCTAATGAGTCATTCGGTTACAACGAGGATGAAATCGTTTCTTCTGATATCGTAGGTATGAGATATGGTTCTCTCTTCGATGCTACTCAGACAATGGTTTCTAAGGTTGCTGATGATCTTTACGAAGTACAGGTAGTTTCTTTGTATGATAACGAGAACTCTTACACATCTCAGATGGTAAGAACAATTAAGTACTTCTCAGAGTTAGTTTAATTAATAGTTAGATCCATATAGGGGTCCGGTCTTTTAGTGGACCGGGCCTGTTTTTATCTAATAAGAAATGTACGAAACTGCCATTGTTTAGCAGTATTCTACGAAGTAATATATTTTTGGAGGTCAGATATGTTAAATAAGAAATCAGTTGATGATATTAATGTAAAAGGCAAAAAAGTTTTAGTAAGATGCGATTTTAACGTGCCATTACAGGATGGAAAGATTACAGATGAGAACCGTCTTGTTGCTGCTCTTCCTACTATCAAAAAGTTAATTGCTGATGGTGGAAAAGTTATCCTTTGCTCACATCTGGGTAAGCCAAAGGGAGAGCCAAAGCCAGAGTTATCTTTAGCGCCAGTTGCTGTAAGATTATCTGAATTATTAGGACAGGAAGTTAAGTTCGCTGCAGATGATAATGTTGTTGGCGAGAATGCAAAGGCTGCAGTTGCTGCTATGAACGACGGAGATGTTATCCTTCTTGAAAATACCCGTTACAGAGCAGAAGAAACAAAGAACGGAGAGGCATTCTCTAAAGAACTTGCTTCTCTTGCAGATGTATTTGTTAATGATGCATTTGGTACTGCTCACAGAGCACACTGCTCAAATGTAGGTGTTACAGAGTTCGTTGAAGGTGACTGTGTTGTTGGTTATCTGATGCAGAAAGAAATTGATTTCCTCGGAAATGCAGTAAACAATCCTACAAGACCATTTGTTGCTATCCTCGGTGGTGCAAAAGTGTCTTCTAAGATTTCTGTTATCAACAACCTTCTTGACAAGGTAGATACACTTATCATCGGTGGTGGTATGGCATATACATTTATGGCTGCTCACGGTGAGGAAGTTGGTAAATCTCTTCTGGAAGAGGATTACAAGCAGTATGCACTTGATATGGAGAAAAAGGCTGAAGAAAAAGGCGTTAAGCTTTTAATTCCTATCGATACTGTAGTTGCTGATGATTTCTCAAACGATGCAAACTTCAAGACAGTTGGACGTGGAGAAATCCCTGCTGATATGGAAGGTCTTGATATCGGACCTAAGACAACAGAACTTTTCGCAGATGCCGTTAAGGGTGCAAAAACAGTTGTATGGAACGGACCTATGGGATGTTTTGAAATGCCAAACTTTGCTAAGGGTACTATCGGAGTAGCTAAGGCTATGGCAGAACTTGAAGATGCAACAACAATCATCGGTGGTGGTGATAGTGCAGCAGCAGTAAACCAGTTAGGATTTGGTGACAAGATGACACATATTTCTACAGGTGGTGGAGCTTCTCTTGAATTTTTAGAGGGTAAAGATTTACCAGGTGTTGTTGCAGCTGATGATAAATAAGAAATACTAGTTGCAGCAGAATATGGGAAACCATAGTTGCAAAAAGTTGTGTCTGACAACAAATGTAAGAAACAATAGTGGTAACAAAGTTACTGCAGAAAGAGGTTTAAGATGGCAAGAAAGAAAATTATTGCAGGTAACTGGAAAATGAATAAAACTCCTAGCGAGGCAGTTGCTTTAGTAAATGAATTAAAAGACTTAGTAAAAAATGACGAAGTAGATGTAGTATACTGTGTACCGGCAATCGATATTGTACCGGTTGTAGAAGCAGTAAAAGGCACAAATGTAGAAGTTGGTGCTGAAAATATGTACTTTGAAGAGAGTGGTGCATATACAGGTGAAATCTCTGCAGCAATGTTAGTAGATGCCGGTGTAAAATATGTTATCATTGGTCATTCTGAAAGACGTGACTACTTCAAAGAGTGTGACTGCTTATTAAATAAAAAAGTTAAGAAAGCATTTGAAGCAGGCTTAACTCCAATTCTTTGCTGTGGTGAGTCATTAGAGCAGAGAGAAATGGGCGTAACAATGGATTGGATTCGTCTTCAGATTAAATCAGACCTTGCTGGCGTTACAGCAGACCAGGTTAAGAATATGGTAATTGCTTACGAGCCAATCTGGGCTATCGGAACAGGCAAGACTGCTACTTCTGACCAGGCACAGGAAGTTTGTAAGGGAATCCGTGACTGCATCGCAGAAATGTATGATGCTGCAACAGCAGAAGCAGTTCGTATTCAGTACGGTGGTTCTATGAATGCAGGTAATGCTGCTGAATTATTAGCAAAACCTGACATTGATGGTGGTCTTGTTGGTGGAGCTTCTTTAAAAGCAGACTTTGGCAAGATTGTTAACTACAAATAAAATTTATGATAGGTAAAAAATAGAAAAACACCATAAACGCATTCTATTTATCATAAGATAAATCAGATTTGGTTTATGGTGTTTTTTTGCGTGGAAGAAGAAAAATGGCAGAAAGCGTGTAAAATGGGAGTTTCAGGAAATTCTTAAGAAATCTTAAGATGATTCTTAAGAAAACTTAAAAAGTTTTTCCTTATTTCTTAATATTTGTTTTGTATATTTTAATTAGAACCGGAACAACAGATGTTATAAATAGAAAAAAGGGGGAATTAAGATGAAAAAGGCATTATTAACAGGAGTAGCAGCCGGTATGATTTGCTGTGCCATGATACTTGGCACAGAAGGCAAAGCAGCAGATGCAGCAACGGCCACGACAGAATCGGCTGCTCCTAAAATCACAGGGCATGAAAAAACAATATATTTAGGTGGAAAAGATAAAATTACCATTCAGGGAAAAAGAATTGTATCAGTGAAATATACATCTTCAAAACCAAAGATTGCAGCCATTAGCAAAAAGGGAACGGTTACACCGAAGAAGAAAGGAAAGACAACGATAAAGGCAACTGTCGTCTATCGTAAAAGTGCCGGAGGCAAAAAATATACAAAACGGTTAAAGTATTCATTAAAAGTATTAGGAAAAGCAAAAGAGTATTTTAAGGTTTCCAAAAAAGGAAGCGCATATACGGTTACTGGTCTGACGAATAAGGGAAAAAAATTGACAAAGGTTTATATTCCGGGCTATATTGGAAAATATGCAGTGACAACGATTGCAACCGGTGCATTGCAAGAAAATGCCATAATGGAAGAATTATATTTTTCAGACAATCTGAAAGAAACAGGGTTACAGGCAATTAGTAATTGCAGCAAATTAAAAAAGGTTTCATTGGGAAAAAGCTTCAAAATAAAGGAAAGCAACAAAGGTTTTCTGGATGGCTGCAATGCATTAGAAAAAATTGCGCTGGACAGCAGAAATAGCAGTTTGATGCTGGCAGATGGAGTGCTTTTTAGTAAAAGTGGAAAGACGTTATACCGGTATCCGTCAAAGAAAGCAGGGGAGTCTTATACGGTACCGGCAGAAACGGAAAAAATCAATGGTCACGCATTTGAGGGGTGCGTGAATCTGAAAAGCATTACCATACCGGACAACATTGCATATATCAGTGATTATTGTTTTGCAGGCAGTGGATTGACAAGTATGAACTTTTCAGACGACGTAGATTATTTAGGAGAGGGTGTTTTTGAGAATTGTAGTGCATTATCAGAAGTTCGTTTGTCAAAGCGTGTGGTCGAAATTTCAGATTATACGTTTCAGAATTGTACAGCATTAAAGAAAATGGAACTTCCGGAAGCTATTTATACAATATCAGATAAAGCGTTCCGGGGTTGCAGTCAGTTAGAAAATTATAATGTAGCTGCAACAAATAAAAACTTTGTTACCGAGGATGGCGTGCTGTATAATAAGAAGAAAACAAAACTGATACTGTATCCGGCTGGTAAAAAAACTACAACATACAATGTTTCAGAAGAAACACTAACAATTGGACGCTCTGCATTTTATGGCTGTGCTTCTCTGGAACACGTTGTATTGCCGGAGAAGGTAAGTGCTATTGAGGGCTGTGCCTTTATGATGTCCGGTCTGAAAGACATTACATTGCCGGACAGTGTAGAACGGATAGATGGCTATTTATTCAGTGATTGCAAGAATTTGTCAAAAGTAACGTTGTCAGCTGGGATAAGCTATATACCATCTTTTGCATTTTTAAATTGTACGGCGTTGACAGAAATCACGCTGCCTAAAAATATAGAAGGATGTGTGAGCAACAGTTTTGATGGTTGCACTAATTTACAAGCGATTTATGTCGATGAAGAAAATCAATACTATGATTCGGCAGATGGCGTTCTTTTCAGCAAAAACTTAAATGCGTTGTATTTGTATCCAGATGGAAAGACGAATAAAAGTTATACCATACCGAAAAAGGTTAGGTATATTGAATATCATGCATTTAGTGGAACGGTTCATTTGAAAAATATCTATGTGCTGGATAATATACTTGATATTGATGATTACGCTTTTGAAAATTGTGGCAGTGTTGAAAAAATCGAGTTGCCAAAAACACTGAATATGAAGTATCGAAGAAGAATTAGTTTCCGTAACTGTAAAAGCCTGAAAAAGATGCAGATACCAAATTTCCAGAAGACTATTTACAAAGGTGACTTTGAGGGATGTGTTTCATTGGAAGAGGTTATTGTTCCGGACAGCGTAACAGAAATCGAAAACAGTGCATTCCGTGACTGTGCTAGATTGAACAAAATTACAATTGGCAAAAATGTAAGCAAAATAGGTGCGAAAGCATTTGATAACTGTATCAGCATGCAAAGAATGACCATTCTTTCCAAAAAATTAAATTACAGAGGCGTTGAGAAAGGAGCATTCCGTAAGACGGGCGCAAACAACTACAAAAAACTGGTAGTAAAAGTGCCGTCAGGAAAGAAAACCTTATACAAAAAACTATTAAGAAAAGCCGGACTGTCGATAAAGGCAAAAGTGAAATAAAAAGAGGAGAGGGTTATGAAGAAACGATATGTGGTAACTGTTACTGTATTTGCAATCCTTTTTGGAAGTATTATTCCGATGCAGAATAAACTGACAGCTGCATCAGAAATCACGACGCAGAAAGTGCAGGGAAAGTTTTTATCAGGAAATACAAGTGCTACATTGAATTTCCAGACAAATGAAGAGGGAAAATATTATTCCTATGAATGGAGTAAAGGAAACTGTTACAAAAGATATGTTGTAAATGGAACGATGCAACGGAAGAAAATTAAATTCCAAAAAAGTACAAAAAAATATGTTCGCTCAAAAGCAATTCAGACAGAATGGCAGGACCAGAAAGGAAATTTCTTTTTTGTCACGGAGAAAGTGAATAAAAAGAAAATAGTGACCACTACTTTGCACAAGGTAAACAAAAGTGGAAAAATTGTAAAGAAAGTCTTGTTAAATAATTGGCTGAAGATTTCCAAAAAAGGAAATGGCTTTTATATACTTTCATATCTTGAAATGCAAGGCAATATAGCAGTTTGTGAGTACTATGATACCCGAAAAAAAGCGATAGTATATATTGACTGCAATAAAAACTGTGTGGTAAAACAGATTGATTATGCAGCAGGACTGATGCAGGAACCAGGAGTTGTATCAGGTAAAAGAATAGTTGGTCTGAAAAAACAAAAATTAGTTGTGGCGTCCATACCAAAATTGAGAAAGATTGCAATAACGTCAAAAAATAAGATTTATTATGGAAAAGTAAAAAAGAGTTTTCAGAAAAAAATACCTCAGGAAAAAGGGCAGGTATTAGCAGATGTTTTTGGGAAAAAGGGGAAGGTTTATTTACTAACAGCATCAGGGTATTACGAGGTTCGTTTGGCAACGATATCGTATCAGAAGTTAGCATCAGTAGACAATATAGCTATTCTGCATCAAAAGAGTATATATAATGAAGAGATGGAAAAAAGATATTATACGCTGATATCTGCTGCAGCAATATCGAAAACACAGTTTTATATTATGGAATATAGTTCAGACCCTGACTGTGTTACGGCAAAATCATTGTGGTTATGTACCGTGAATTAAGCTGAACAGCCATTATGTAAATGGGTTGTGATAAAAACAGAGTTTCCTAAAATGCAGCTTAGCGAAAGCGTGCTGCTGTAGGAAACCTGTTTTATCACATGCCCCTAAAAAGTGCACAGCGAAAATGATTCAAAGTATACATTATTTGACTTGTTTCGTTAAATAATGTATACTTTTTAGTTGCGTAGAAAAACGCAGTGATAACTAGTAAATAAAAGAGAATTTTAAATAATTCCTTTTGCCACAACGATTACTGAATGAAAGGACAGATAGTATGAGCAAAAAACCAGTTGTATTAATGGTATTAGATGGTTATGGATTAAACGAAAAAACAGAGGGTAACGCCATTGCACAGGCAAAAACTCCGGTTATGGACAAATTAATGGCAGAATATCCTTTTCAGAAAGGAAATGCCAGTGGACTGAGTGTAGGACTTCCGGATGGCCAGATGGGTAATTCCGAAGTAGGCCATATGAATATCGGTGCAGGCCGTATTATTTATCAGGAGCTGACACGTATTACAAAGTCAATCAATGATGGTGACTTCTTTGAAAACAAAGCACTTCTGGCAGCTGTAGAAAATGTTAAAAAGAACAATTCTGACTTACATTTATTTGGCTTATTGTCAGATGGTGGTGTGCACAGTCACAACACACATTTATATGGTCTGTTAGAGTTAGCAAAGAAAAACGGTATTCAGAATGTATATGTTCACACATTCCTGGATGGACGTGATACGGCACCAACATCCGGCAAAGGATTTATTGAAGAACTCCAGAAGAAGATGGACGAAATCGGTGTCGGCCAGATTGCCAGTGTACACGGACGTTATTATGCAATGGACCGTGATAACAACTGGGACCGTGTAGAAAAAGCTTACAATGCATTAGTAGCAGGCGAAGGAAAAAAAGCAACCGATGCTGTACAAGCTGTTGCTGATTCTTATGCAGAAGATGTTAACGACGAGTTCGTTGTACCGACAGTTATTGAAAAAGATGGAAAGCCGGTTGCAACAATTAAAGCAAATGACTCCGTTATCTTCTTTAACTTCCGTCCGGACAGAGCACGTCAGATTACCCGTACATTCTGTGACGAGAGCTTCGAGCAGTTTAACCGTGTCAATGGCTTTATGCCACTTACCTTTGTATGCTTTACCGATTATGATGAAACAATTGGAAATAAATTAGTTGCATTTGAAAAAGAAAGCATCGAAAATACATTTGGTGAATTTCTGGCTGCAAATGGTAAGACACAGCTTCGTCTTGCTGAAACAGAAAAATATGCACACGTTACATTCTTCTTCAATGGTGGCGTGGAAGAACCGAACAAGGATGAAGACCGTTCTCTGGTAAAATCTCCTGCAGTGGCAACCTATGATTTACAGCCGGAAATGAGCGCACCGGAAGTTGGAGAAAGGCTGACGGCAGCGATTACATCCGATAAATATGATGTGATTGTCATTAATTTTGCAAATCCGGATATGGTTGGACATACTGGCGTGATTCCGGCAGCAGTGGCAGCAGTAGAACGTATCGACCAGTGCGTTGGCGCAGCAGTAGAGGCAGTGAAAAAAGTGGATGGCGTTCTCTTTATCTGTGCAGACCACGGTAATGCAGAGCAGATGGTAGATTATGAAACAGGTGCACCATTTACGGCGCATACAACAAATCCGGTTCCATTCATCTTAGTAAATTATGATGATGCTTATACTTTACGCGAAGGTGGATGTCTTGCAGATATCGCACCAACCCTGATTGAGATTATGGGATTGGAGCAGCCAAAAGAGATGACAGGAAAATCACTTTTGATTAAAAAATAAGCATGCAGGATAGAAATAGAAATTTCTATCCGAATTTCTAATGGAAATTCGAGAAAATCTGGAAATTTTACGGAAGAACTCTTTACAAGGAAATGCCGGTATGATATTATAAAGTATGTGTGCAAAGTTAATAAAGCAGTTCTTAAAGTAGAAGATGGACAGCGCATAGTTCTGTTAAAATAGAATGGAGGAAGTACGCATGATTCAGACAATTCATACTATCCTGTTGATTGTATACATTATTGTATGTGTTTTACTTACAGTTGTTGTATTAATGCAGGAAGGAAAACAGGCAGGTCTTACAGGTGCTATCAGTGGTGCAGCAGAGTCTTACTGGGGCAAGAACAAAGGTCGTTCTATGGAAGGTGGACTTGTATTAGCCACAAGGATTCTTGGCGCTTTGTTTATAGTAATTTCTTTATTATTAAACTTGAAGATGTTTTCATAGGAAGAATGAATGAAAGGATGCTATTTCGGTAGCATCCTTTTTTTGACATTCTGAAGTCTGCTATGGCAGTATCCGGAAGAACTTGTTATAATAGAAATATGATGTGGGAATGGTAATAACAGCAAATGAATTGGGAGAGATAGACTATGATAAGAGAAGAATTAAATACAAAAAAAGAAATGATATTTCAATTTATTTCATCAGAAGAATATAAACCGTTGTCGATTAAGGAAATGCGTGCTGTACTGCAGGTTCCGGCAAAAGATAAGAAAGATTTCAGACAGGTTTTGGATGAACTGCTGTCAGAAGGAAAAATCCTTTTAGATGCAAAAGGAAAAATCAAACTGCTTTCGGAGAATGTTCTTGTTGGTAAATTTATGGCAACGCAGAAAGGCTTTGGCTTTGTACGTGTCGAAGGACAGGAAGATGATATTTTTATTCCGGGTAATCTGACCAAAAATGCAATGGATGGCGATACGGTACAGGTGGCACTGGCAAGTCATTCACGGGGAAAACGCCGTGAAGGAGAAGTTGTTGCCGTACTGGAGCGTGGAAATAATATTATCGTAGGCACATATTCCAGCAGCAAAAGTTTTGGATTTGTTGTGGCTGACAACCACAAATTTACAAAAGACATCTATATTGCAAAGGCAGATACGAAAGGTGCAATTACCGGTCATAAGGTAGTCGTAGAAATTACGGATTATGGCAATGAAAATAGAAATCCGGAAGGTCGTGTATTAGAAATTTTAGGCCATATTAATGACCCCGGAGTTGATATTTTATCTGTTATTAAGGCATATGGCCTGCCGGAAGAATATCCGGACGAGGTAATGAACGAGGTTGAAAAAATCGAAAGTGAAGTAGCAGAGAGTGAGAAAGAGGGAAGAGCAGATTATCGTGATTTGCAGACAGTTACGATAGATGGCGAGGATGCTAAGGACTTGGATGATGCGATTACTTTGTACAAAGAAGGGAATATGTATCATCTGGGTGTTCATATTGCTGATGTCAGCGAATATGTCAAAGAAAAATCGCCTCTGGATAAAGAAGCATTAAAACGTGG
>JAQYCU010000007.1 GCA_028724545.1 bacterium | reverse complement strand
CTTTCCCGAAAAATTTGAAGAAAAGCCGAAAAATTGAATGATTTTCCCGAAAAATTGAAAATAAATGCCGAAAAATTAAATATTCGGGGAAATTTTTCGGGAATTGAAAATTGACATTTTCCTCTCATAGCTAGTATTTATAGGCATTGTAGCCATTTTCCCAATTTCCCGAAAAACGCTATTTTCAAAAACCACTATGTCAGGGGGCAAACCCTATTTTATTAAAAAGGGCAAAGAGAAACTTTATTTTTCCATCCTCTCTCTTCTCTCCTGACACATTACATTTTATAAAATATATTCTACTGTCCCGTTCAAATCCTTTATTTATGCCACTTTCAGGTCATTAAAAAAAGAACCCGACACAGTATGTTCTACTATGTTAGGTTCTTGGTTTTATAAAAAATAAAATTCTCTTTTGCCTTTCAAATGAAAGTTATTCTTGCCCTTTGACATTTACATCACTCAAACTCCGCAACGGGTTGATGAAATGACCTTTTTCTCATGATTTTTGTTAACATATTTGTTAATCTTTTATTCGTATTATCTGTATTATATATCTCCTATTACTCAAACAGTACTGTAACAGTACTTTAAAGGATTTTTAAACTTCTTTTTCAATTAACGCTTTTTGTACAGCCACACCAATGGCTCTACCTAAAAGCGGAGGAACCGCATTTCCTATCTGTACCAACTGCCATTTTTTTGAGCCCTTAAATATAAAATCATCAGGAAATGACTGTAAAGCCGCTAACTCTCTTGGCGTTAAAACTCTTGGTAATTTAGGATGAAGATTTACTCCGCCATGATTTTCTTTTACTGTACAAGACGGTTTATCCCACGGTGATTTTTTCCATGCATCAGAATAGTTTCCGTACAAACTCATTCCTTCTGGAACCGCCATAATCTTCTTTTTCATCTCCTCTGTATGTCTACTAAAGATATGATTGATTGACTTATCTTCCGGCAAATCCATAAATCTTTGGATTTCTTCACCCAAAGTTTTATACTCTTCCATAAATGGTTTTGGATGGTAATTAGTTCCACCTATTCTATTGCCAATAAAGATTACTCTTCTACGTGTTTGCGCAACACCATAATCAGCACTATTTAACACCGTCACATTAATTTCGTATCCAATTTTCTTATAATCGGAAATAATTTTTTCTTCTATCCTACCATTAAGCATAGAACGAAGCCCTTCAACATTTTCCATAACAATGTATTCCGGTTTAATGTGATCTACAATCTTAAGCATTTCTAAATATAGACTATTACGTTCATCAGTAACAACCCTATTTCCTGCTAGGCTAAATCCCTGGCATGGGAATCCACCTACCAAAAGATGTATATGCTTATCACCAATACTGTCATATAAAGCTTGCTTTACTTCTTCAGATCGGATATCACGTGTTTCAACATCTTCTTTAAAGCCCTTCTGCTCAACAAAATTGTATTTATATGTTTCAACAGCTTCAGGCATTATTTCAACTGATGCAACTGGTGTAAACCCTGCCATAGTAAGACCACAACTAAGACCGCCTGCACCAGAGAATAAATCTACAAAGTTATATCCATTTCTGGCATTTTTATGTTTCCACCCATTGAACTTATCCTTAGTACATTCTTCCTCGACATCAACCCAATTTACATTGTCCTTATAAGCCATAGAAACTGTACTACCCATAATTGCAAACGTTTCTCGATCATTGTCCTCATCGCAATCACCGGATTCAATCCAACGCTTATAATCTTCTGGCAAAATTCTCCATTTATTTTGTATTCTTGACGCCGCTAATTTTTTAGCTGCAATATGACGTCTAACAGTCTTCTGACTTTTCCCTGTCTTTTCTGCAATTTCTTGAATAGTAAGATATTGTGCCATGTGTTTTCTCCTCCGTTTTTTGTCCAGTTCCCATGAACATATGTCTAGTTTACATGACACTAATTTGTTTGTCAATCTATTTTAGTATAATATCCAAAAGATTTTGCATATTAAACCTGAACTTAAAACAATTTCTATTTTTATGTACTTGGAATTCCCCTATAGATTTTCCATCATATTTAACTGTATTACTTTCATTCCAATCCTCCAGCGTTTCTTTAGTGAACGAAAACCTTTCTTTATCCCAAATAAAAGCGTTAATATCATTATGATTAATGGTTTTATACTCAAATCCATCTTTTGTTTCATAAATCCACAGTAACCAATCTGAATCAAACAAATGCTCAACATATATCGGCATAATCTTTTCAATATTGCCTAAAACCATTCTTTTAAACTCTTCACGAGTAACTTCTGTCGTTCCTTCCGGGAAAAATTCTTTAAAATATAACAAACACGTCTTTGACCCCGGCTGTCCTACTTCTGGCGGGCAAACCATCTTTCCTTTATTCGTCTTTAAAGACAATTTTTCATTTCCTCTTAATACAAAATCAAATGAACTCTTACTCTGTTCACCTCTTTCACCGGGTTGAGAACCACTATGCTCAATTGCGTCTGGCATTTCTTTAAATGCCGCTCCGACTACAGGCATTAATTCTTCAACATATGACTTCATTGCTCGTGTGGCAAAACTCTTAGGTTTTTCCAACTCAAAATAATCACATATTGCAGCCTCCGCAGATATTCCTAATGTTTCATTTGTTTCCTTTACAGTATTTAGCCATTCAGGAATATTTGATATGATAAAGCGGAACTTAAAAGATCGTTCTTTATGTGTTTGGATTTCAGCAATTGATTTACCATGGTATTTTAAGGTTGTACTTTCTACCCAAGTGTCTAAACCTCTTGTAAATTCGAAATCACTTCGAATAAATGAAACATCACCCACATCATCAGCATTTATAACTTGAACATTATCCAGCTCTTTCCTTGAAATAAATACTGTGTAATCCGATTGAAACAGATTATCAATAAATATAGGTAAAATCTCATGAATATGTTCAAAAACTAACTTTCTAACATCTGCTTGTGTTTGGATTTCTTCTCCGAAAACATCTGCAAAGAAATCATTCAAAACAGGAAATCCCGCTTGTCCTACCGTTCTTGGCGCAACCTTATCACTCGTTTTTGTCGTTCTTATTGAAATCGTTTTTCCATTATCAAGAATAAA
>JAQYCU010000006.1 GCA_028724545.1 bacterium | reverse complement strand
TGTACAGCAGTAACCAGTCTTACCCTTCCGGCAAAGACGGTTAAGTTAGGCGCAAACGCATTTAACGGTTGCAAGAAGTTAAAGAAACTGACCATTAAATCAAAGAAGATGACCAAGAAGACAGTAGCCAAGAATGCCTTCAAGGGATTAACCAGAAAGACAAAGATAAAAGCACCGAAGGCAAAAGTTAAAACCTATAAGAAACTGTTTCGGAAAAGAGGACTTTCAGGGAAAGTGAAAGTAACAAAATAAGGGTAATTCGTGAATGACGAAATAAATATGATGAAGTCATAATACCAAAATAAGAAAAGCGCAAAAAAGAAAAAGAGGCTGATAGAATCCTTTACCGGACAATCGGTAAGGAATGGCATATCAGCCTCATTTTTGTTCTACTGTTTTATTATTTTATGTTTTGTTGTACATATTTAATGCTGTACTATTTTACTGCCTCGCGTTCTGCCAAAAGTGCGTTGTAAATGGCATCAACATCATAATCCGGTTCAAAACTGCCGGCGACATCATAAATAGGCTGGATTCTGGAAAGTTCCTCATCCAGGTCTTCGGCAATTTCTAAGGCAGTTTTGCCCTTTTTCATTTTACGGGTAATCATTGAAATTAATGTCTGCGTTGTTCCACGCTCAATACCCTGCTCAATACCCTGTTCGATACCTTGCTCGATACCACGTTCAATACCCAGTTCAATTCCCTTTTTCTCAGCTCTTTCGTATAAGGCCTCTCCCAAATTGTACATATTGTTTACCTCCAGTCCTGTGTCTTCCACATTCATTACCATATTATGCTCTTTTTCCAGTATACGAACCACATCCTGTTTTGCCCAAAAGCATCCCTCCCAGCATATCAGGGGACAACATGAGCAGTTTTATCCCCTCTTCTGGAATGAAAATTTATTTTAGAAATAAAAGCAGAAAAAAACTCCGGATACGTATCAGAGGGCGAAAAAGCCGTTACCGGAAAGTCCGGTATCATTGCATGCAAATAAATAACATCTGCCTTAAATAGAATATATCATAACATATGTTAAAAAACAATAGGGCAAAGTTGCCAATTATGCAGGGGTGCATTTAGCAAAATTCAATGAACCAAACTGGTGCAGCCGTCTTTTTGTAATAACAGTATTTTGATTAAATGGGATTTTAAAAGGCAAAAATAGAGAAAGGAAGCAGTATGTTTATCATATGCCCCTAAAACTCTGCAACGAAAATAATATACAGGAAAGAGCAATAAAAACGATTGCTGCATAGCAAAGCAAAAAAGATAACGTGCGACAAAAAGATAAAGAAGAACACTTGACATAGAAAATAATAAGTTTTAATATAGTTTTGAAAACTACATTAAAAGTAAATTAAAACTATAAAAGAAGAGAGGCAATAAAAATGACATTACAACCTTTAAAAATCGGCGACTTAACAGTGCAATATCCTATCATTCAAGGTGGTATGGGAGTCGGCATCAGCAGAAGCAGACTGGCAGGTGCTGTTTCAGCAAATGGTGGCTTGGGAATTATTTCAACGGCACAGATTGGATATGATGAGCCGGATTTTGATAAAGACCAGGAAGGTGCTAATTTAAAAGCGATTAAAAAACATATTACAAAAGCAAAAGAAATCGCTGGCAATCATCCGGTAGGGGTTAATATTATGGTAGCTACGAAAGATTATCCTGCATATGTGAAAGCAGCTGCTCAGGCAGGAGCAGACGTGATTATTTCAGGTGCTGGTCTTCCGGTACATCTTCCGGAATATGTCAGTGGTTATTCGTGCAAGATTGCGCCTATCGTTTCTTCAGCAAAAGCAGCACAACTGATGTTGCGTAACTGGATGAAAAAATATAACCGTTTAGCAGATTTTATTGTAATCGAAGGACCGAAAGCAGGTGGTCATCTTGGCTTTAAGGCAGAAGAAGTAGAGCATATTTCAGATGAGGAATATGATGAAGAAATTAAAAAAATTATCGAGGTTGTAAGAACATACGAAAAAGAATATAATCAGAAAATCCCTGTTATTGTCGCAGGAGGCATTTTTGACCATAATGATATCTGTCATGCAATTTCTCTGGGAGCAGATGGTGTTCAGATTGCTTCCCGATTCGTTGCAACAGAAGAATGTGACGCAGATGAAAAGTATAAACAGGCATATATAGATGCGAAGACAGAAGATATTAAAATTGTTATGAGTCCGGTTGGTATGCCGGGAAGAGCATTAAGAAACCCGTTTGTACAAAAAATCGAAAAAGAAAGAATCCCTGTAAGCAGATGTTTTCATTGTCTGGAAAAATGCAATCCGGCAAATGTACCATACTGTATTACAAAAGCATTGATTCATGCAGTAGAGGGGGATGTTGAAAATGGTTTGATTTTTGTCGGTGCCAATGTAGGACGGATTACAAAAATGACAACGGTGCATGAACTGATGGAGGAATTGGCAGGAAACACAAACCCGGCGTAATGCAATAAGGGTGGTAAGACAGAGGATATAAAATGATGAAAAAGACTGTGTGGCAGCTGGTGCAATTGCCATGCAGCCTTTTTAATTGAGAAAAACTGCAAATTACTTGCACTGGAGATTTGTTCGTGGTATGATGAATAAGATAGTGTGCAGACCATCTCCGAGACTTCTGAAAAAATCATCCTATGGGTGGCATTTTCAGTAGTTTCGGCCATGTTTGCATTTTAGAAGAAAAATATAGTGGGGCATATCCCCAGAGGTAATCATACCCGGAAAGGAGAAAGACATGGCATACAAATAATATTCCATGGAACTTGCCGGCAGAACCTTAACGGTTGATGTCGGACGAGTAGCAAAACAGGCAAATGGTGCAGCATTGATGCATTATGGTGACACAACTGTACTTTGTACAGCAACAGCTTCTGAAAAACCAAGAGAAGGTATTGACTTTTTCCCTCTCTCCGTTGAGTTTGAAGAGAAGATGTATTCCGTAGGAAAAATTCCTGGAGGATTTAATAAAAGAGAAGGAAAGGCATCCGAGAATGCTGTATTAACAGCACGTGTTATTGACCGTCCGATGCGTCCTTTATTCCCAAAAGATTATCGGAATGATTGTACATTAAACAATCTGGTTCTGGCAGTTGACCCGGAATGCAGACCTGAGTTAGTAGCAATGCTTGGTTCAGCTATCGCAACAAGTATTTCAGATATTCCTTTTGACGGTCCTTGTGCAACAACACAGATGGGACTGGTTGATGGCGAGTTTATCGTAAACCCAAATCAGGAACAGTGGGATACCGGTGATTTAAGACTGACAGTAGCTTCTACCCGTGAAAAGGTTATTATGATTGAAGCAGGAGCAAATGAGATTCCTGAAGATAAAATGATTGAGGCTATTTATAAATGTCATGAAGTAAACCAGACAATTATTGCATTTATTGACAAGATGGTTGCTGAAATCGGCAAACCAAAACATGAATATACAAGTTGTGCCGTTCCAGAGGAAATGTTTGCTGCAATGAAAGAGATTGTACCTCCGGAAGAAATGGAAGAGGCAGTATTTACGGACGACAAGCAGGTCAGAGAAGAAAATATCCGTGTTGTTACAGAAAAGTTAGAAGAGGCTTTTGCTGACAAGGAAGAATGGCTTGAGATTTTAGGAGAGGCTGTATACCAGTATCAGAAAAAGACAGTTCGTAAGATGATTCTGAAAGACCATAAGCGTCCAGATGGCCGTGAAATTACACAGATTCGTCCACTTGCAGCAGAAGTTGATTTGATTCCAAGAGTACACGGTTCTGCTATGTTTACACGTGGACAGACACAGATTTGTACCATTACGACATTAGCACCATTATCAGAAAAGCAGAAAGTAGATGGTCTGGATGCAAACAAGACGGCAAAGAGATATATGCATCATTACAATTTCCCATCTTATTCTGTTGGCGAAACAAAGCCAAGCCGTGGTCCGGGACGTCGTGAAATCGGACATGGTGCTTTGGCAGAGCGTGCATTAATTCCTGTACTTCCAAGTGAAGAGGAATTTCCATATGCTATCCGTACTGTATCAGAAACTTTTGAATCCAACGGTTCTACTTCGCAGGCAAGTATCTGTGCATCTACTATGTCACTGATGGCTGCAGGTGTGCCTATTAAGAAACCGGTTGCAGGTATTTCCTGTGGATTAGTTACAGGTGAAACAGATGATGATTACCTTGTACTGACAGATATTCAGGGACTGGAAGATTTCTTTGGTGATATGGACTTTAAAGTTGCAGGAACAAAAGACGGTATTACGGCAATCCAGATGGATATTAAGATTCACGGACTTACCAGACCGATTGTAGAAGAGGCTATCAGACGTACAAGAGAAGCAAGAATGTATATTTTAGATACAGTAATGCTTCCGGCAATCAATGAGCCTAGAAAAGAAGTTGGCAAATATGCTCCAAAGATTATCCAGACGCAGATTGACCCACAGAAGATTGGTGACGTTGTCGGACAGCGTGGTAAGACAATTAATGCATTGATTGAACGCACAGGCGTTAAAATTGATATCACAGATGATGGTGCCGTATCTATTTGTGGCGAAGATAAAGAAATGATGGATGAGGCACTTCGTTTAATCAATATTATTACAACTGATTTTTATGAAGGACAGATTCTGGAAGGTGATGTTATTAACATCAAAGAGTTTGGTGCATTTATTGAGTTTGCACCGGGCAAAGAAGGTATGGTTCACATCTCTAAGATTGCCAATGAAAGAATCAACCATGTAGAAGATGTTCTGACATTAGGCGACCATGTCAAGGTTGTATGTCTTGGAAAAGACAAGATGGGCAGAATGAGCTTCAGTATCAAAGATGCAAAATAGTTACAAAATGTAATACTTTGTGTCATTTTATACAAAAAGATATGCAAAAAATGGAAAAAATGATGCAATTTTTCCATTTTTTGCTTTTCAGAAAGAGTGACTCGTGATATGATATAGATACGGGTGACTCTTTCTTGTTTTTGTGAGAAAGAGCAACCGATGGTGCAGTTATTATTGAAAAATAACAGGTGCACCTTTCCTTTTTGGAAAAATAAAAGTGTATTGGCAAGGGAGCAGAAAATGAAAAAAGTACATAGAATTGATAATAGATTATTTCTGGCACTTTTTTTGTGTCTATTTATTGGTAGTTCTTTGGTATTTGTGTTACAGAAAACAGAATTGGAAGATTTTATTTATGAAAAACATTTAGAGCAGGAAGAAAAACTGGTTCTGAAAGATAATGTTTATGTGCTGACAGTTCCTTCGTTGGAAGAAGAGGATATGACAGCGTCTGAAAAAAGTAAAATCCAGGAGCAGAATTTAAATAAATTACAGCAGTTGGCAAAAAATGATTTTTATGCAGCAAAAGGGGTATTTGTTTTAAGTACACAGTTGTTGTCGCAGCCGGCAGATGAGAGAAAATGTTTAAAGGCATTTAGAAATGCAGGAAATGTTTTCTGGAGATATAACAGCAAAAATATTGGTTATTACCACAAAGATGATAAATGTGGACAGATTAAATTTATTGATGAATACTATGGTTCTAATAATTGTTTTGAAGTGTATGGCGATGGCAAGTATGCTAAAAATTTCCTGCCATATTACTTTATGACAATGTCTGGCAATCAGGTGTCTTATGATGAGGCACACGAAAAATATATTATTACAGAACCGTCCGGTAAGAAACGATATATTTATGCATTGGAAAATAAGACGGTTCGTGTTCGTGAAACATCAAAATACAATGTCAATTATTATGATTTAGATGATTTTTACCAGATGATAGAAAAAGAAGCGAATATGGAAAAATTCAAAGATGCTGTTTTCTTTATCCGTGACAGTAGTGTAGATACTATTTATGCTGAAGATTTGCGTGAATATGGAGATTTGACAGATTATTATATTGATGTTTTAGGAACGATTCAGAATGATGCAACACTGACATCATTTGGTATGCGTGGCAAAATAATTCTGACGGCGATTGGCATTCTGTTCCTGGGGCTTTTCATTGTTTTTATGCCTTTTTGGATGTGTTGGATTGCATATCTGGCAGAAGTTTGTATTATGTGCATCGCCAATATGCTTCTGTTCCAGTATAATATCTGTTATGTACCGGTTACGGACTTTATTTGTGGTATTACCATAACCTTTTTGATAATGGGTACCCTGCGAAAGATTTTTGAAAAAATTAATGTCAGAAATCTGCCGATTGATGCCGTGATTCGTTTTACCAATACGATTGTCAATATTGACCATTCTGTTTCATATTCGGAATATTTAATGAAAAATCGGAGTGAAATAGAGGAAGATATTTCGGCATCCCTTCTTTTGCCTGTTATGGACAAAGATTCATTATTATTACAGGAATTGTCTGCTGAGAATCACAGGAATAAACGTTTTGTGGAAAAAGAGTTCCTGCAAAACAAGGAATTGGATTCTGCAGTATTACAAGTGCGTTCTAACATATTTCAAGGCTCAAAATATATAGCATTTGTGCCACTTCCGGTTTTTGATGTGGATTCGGAAAGTGCAACATATACTGTTATTGGCTTAAAGAAAAAGCTAAAGCCACAGAGTGCATCTTACATATCTATGATGCTGTTTTCAATGTATATTTATTTTAAAGCACAGCATGAGCGTGGAGAACATCAGAAAATGTATTTTTCTATGTTATCTCTGATGATTTCTGTTATTGATGCAAAAGACCCGGTTACAGCTGGTCATTCACAGCGTGTAGCCAATATTTCTAAGGATATTGGTATCTGGCTGTCTTTGGGAAAAAGTGAGCAGTTTGATTTGGAATTTACGGCACTGTTGCATGATATTGGAAAAATCGGTGTATCTGATTATGTCTTAAATAAGCAGAGTGTCTATACGCAGAATGATTTTGAACAGATGAAATATCATACCATTCGGGGAGCAGAAATGCTGTCGGAAGTTGGTATTAGCGAAGAGATTATTGATGGTGTCCGTCATCATCATGAAAGAATTGATGGAAAGGGATATCCGGACGGTATTAAGGGCGATGAATTAAGTCTGTTTGCCAAGATTATTAAGATAGCTGATGTTTATGATGCACTGACCAGTAAACGCCAGTATAAAGAGGCGTGGGAAGTGGAGAAGGCACTGGATATTATTTATCGTGGAAGAGGCACAGAGTTTGATTCTGATATTGCTGATGTATTTATTGAACATATGTCACCACCGGGATGGATTCCACCGGTTGCTGAAAAAATGCCTGGTGAGAAGCATAGTCCAAATATAGAGCGTGTGTCATCGATTGCCGTTGATTTTTACGAAAAATACAGACAATACCTGAGTGTTGAATATCCGATTCCAAGCAGAAAAGCACATAATATTGATTTTGCGAAAACTGGTGGCTTTATGGAATATGACTGGGGAGAAACATTCAACAATTCAGAATTTCTGGAAGACAAGCCAATGATTCTGGCATACGAGAAAAATACGAAGAGTCTGTTGTTTGGTCAAAGCAGTAAAGGAAATGGTGTCAGCAGCATTTATTATTATTTCTTCAAAGGTTTTGTCAATATGGGAGTGTATCTTCTGATACCGGAAAATGTAAAACTGATTTTGACAAAACTGGCAGATTCCTTTGGCGAACCGTATGTGATTGATGACCAGATGATGTTATACGAAACACATAAAATGAAAGTTGTATTTTATCATACTGTGGATGATAAGTGTCTGCTGTTCTATATTTCCGACTATATGTGTTCAAATTATGTGTTTGAAAAACTGGAGAAACTGTAAAATTTGAAAAAACGAAAAACGATAAAATAGAGAAAATGTAAAATAGAAAGACGATAGAACAAAAAATGTAGAACTAAAAAACAGGAGAAACTGTAAATGAGAACTTCAAGAATTGCTTTGACGGGGATGATGGTGGCAGTTGCTTTTGTGTTAAGTTATGTGGAAGCGATGATACCAATTCAGATAGGCATACCCGGCATAAAAATTGGTTTGTCGAATATTGTAGTTGTTTTGTGCCTTTATGAATGTTCTATAAAAGAAACTTTTGGCATTGCTATGATACGGATTTTGTTAGTTGGTTTTACGTTTGGTAGTCTTTCTACTATGCTGTATAGTTTTGCCGGGGGCATTTTGAGTTTTGTTATTATGGTTTTTCTCAAAAAAACAAAACATTTTTCTGTTTATGGAGTCAGCATTGCCGGAGGTGTCTGTCATAATATAGGGCAGATTATAGTGGCAGTGCTGGTATTACAGACAGATTTGTTGTTTTATTATTTTCCATTTTTGCTGTTAGCAGGAAGCCTGGCAGGAATGGCCATAGGTTTCGTTGCAGCAATGCTCACGAAACGGCTGGACAGCGTATTTAAACAAATTCGTTCTGAAAAGCATATTTAAAAAGAAAAGCATATTATTCAAAATACTGCATACAATAGTAAGTATGCAGTATTTTTTTGTGTTTTATCAAAAAGGAAAAGCCGGTTTGTTTATGATAACGAATCCGGTTTGCTCAAAAAAACAAGAAAAATATGGATGAAATAGTAAAGAAAAGCAGAGAAAAATATGGATGCTGAGTAAAAGAAAGTGAAGAATAAAATATGGATGATGTAATAAAAGAATATGGAATGACAACATTAAATAGTATCCGGGAAGGTCATTTTATTAAGTTGATTTCCATTATAGGAGAAATCGAGGGACACGAAAGTGCACCGGAAAAGATGAAGACAACAAAATATGAACACATTCTGCCAATTCTGGCAAAATTGCAGGATGAGCAGGAAGTGGATGGTATTTTATTCCTGATTAATACGGTTGGAGGAGATGTTTCCTGTGGACTTGCCCTGGCAGAATTTATTGCATCCATTTCCAAACCCACGGCTGCTTTTGTAATAGGTGACAGCCATTCAATTGGCGTGCCACTTTCTGTTGCAGCAGATTATACGGTAATTGCTCCAAGTGCGACGGTTATTATTCATCCGGTTCGTATGAACGGGCCGGTTCTGGGAGCACCACAGACATACGAATATTTCAATCTGATACAGGAAAGAATCACGCAGTTTATTGCTTCCCACGCAGATGTAAAAAAAGAACAGGTCAAAGAGTGGATGGTAAGACCAGGCATTTTAAGCAGGGACTTGGGAACAATTTTTGTGGGGCAGGAAGCAGTAGATGCCGGTCTTTATCAAAAAGCAGGGGGATTGTGCGATGCATTAGAGAAACTGCGTGCCATGATAGGAGATGAATTGTAATAGTGTTTGTGTTCCTGCCAGCACAGGCTTCCTATTCTATCAAGGGCACGCTCTCGCTGCGCACTTTATAAAAGCCTGTAATAAAACAACTTTTCCTTACAGCAGCACGTTCCCACTTGGAAACAGACACAATGGTGCATAAGTTGACAAAATACGTCAACTAAGCACCAGTGCCTGTTTAACAGCTGCTTACAGGAAAGTCTGTTTTATTACAGGCTATTTACAAATTGGCTGCTTTGCAAAAGAGATGCAACGCTAGTTTATACAAACTTAATTTTCTATAAAGCCACAACCTGAATTGCCTGACAGCACAGTCATCCTTTTCTATAAAAGGGTGCTTTCAAACTCGCCAGTACTTGTATCCTGTTTTTTAGGATACTATGTACTGCTGCGTAGTTTGCGCAGCGAGAGCGTGCCCTTGATAGAAAAGGATGACTGTGCTGTTAGGGAAAAAGCATCCACTGTGCTTTTTGCCAAGCGAGAGCGTGCTGCTGTAGGAAGTCCTGTTGTATTACATGCCCCTTAGAAGTCTAAAACTTAGAAACTGCTGCAGCAAAATTTGCAATTCTTTTCAAATAAAGATATAATAAGAACGTATGTATTAAATTTGAAAGGATGTTGTTTATGCCGATTTGGAAAGCAATTGTATTGGGAGTGATACAGGGTGCTGCAGAGTTCCTTCCTATCAGCAGTTCTGGTCATCTCGTTATTATGAAAGAGTTACTGGGAATTGACCTGGAAACTGGTGGTGTTTTCTTTGATGTTATGTTGCATCTGGGTACACTGCTCGCTATTTTTCTGGCATTTTGGAAAGATATTAAGCATTTGATTATAGAAGGATTACATATCATTGGAGATGTATGCTGTAATATTGCAGCAGCAGTCCGTAATCTGTTTGGTGGAGATTGTGTTTATCGCAAAGTAATACGCAGTTCTTATCGCAAACTTGTTGTACTCATCATTGTTTCAACGATTCCGACAGGGATTCTTGGAGTACTTTTGTCTGATGTGATAGAAGCAGCAAATGGTATGATATTAGTGCCGGGAATCTGTCTGCTGATTACAGCATTGTTCCTTGTAATTGCTGATGCTGCTGACAACGGAAACAAGAAGCCGAAAGAAACAACATACTGGAATGCAGGTGCGATTGGTGTTGCACAGGGACTGGCAACGATGCCGGGCATTTCACGTTCTGGTACAACCATTACAGCATGCCTGCTTTGCGGTTTTGACAAAAAATATGCCGTAAAATATTCGTTTATTATGTCAATACCGGCAGTGCTGGGTGCTGTAGTATTGGAAATCAAAGACGTAGGAAAACTGGCACTGTCTGGTCAGGATATTATTTCCTGTGCGACGGCAACGATAATTGCAGCAGTTGTAGGATATATATCCATCTGTTTTATGATGCAGTTTATCAAAAATAAAAAATACCGGTATTTTGCAATATACTGTGCCGTGATTGGCCTTTGTGCTATCGGATATTATATTTTATAAGAAATGACGAAAAGGAGAGTTTGAGAGTATGGCTGCAACAAAAGCGTCATCCAATGGAAAAAAGACAAACCGGAAATCAACTGCCGGAAACCGGAAAGTGAGTACGGCGAATCGGAAAACGACTGCCGGAAACCGGAAAACAGCTACGTCAAACCGAAAAAACAGCAGTTCGGCAGCAAAAAAGAATTCCGTTAGCAGACAGAAAAGTGCAACCAGAAAAAACAGCCGGAATGCTGTTGAAGAAATGAATGCATATCAGGACCATCAGGCGTTTGAGTTCGGAATTACTATTTTTGTAATTGCGATTGTGTCTGTCTTTTTATATTTGTCCTATTTTCAGTTAACCGGAAAAGCAGGAATGGTAATTGGTGGTTTTGCTTTCGGTATCTTTGGGTGGTTTGCGTGGCTTTTACCATTATTTTGTCTGATTGGCTTTGTATTTTATGCTGTAAATGCAGGAGATAGAAGAGTTTACAGAAGAATTTTCAGTTTTTGTGGAATGGTATTGTCATTGCAGGGATTGTCTGATTTATTGTTTGGCAAACAGATAATTACAGAATATTATACAAGTAATCACGTTTTACACCGTGATTATTTTGAATGTATGTTTTTAACCTGTCGTGATGTTATGACAAGAGGGAAATTCAACGGTGGTTTACTGGGAAGGGCTATGAGTACTGTATTTTCTAAAATTATTGGAGATGTCGGTGCCTGCTTTGTCCTGGTTGCTTTGTTTTTGTTTTGCCTGTATCTTTTTTATGGTCTGGAATGGATGGGCGTTCTGCGAAAAAGAAATGCATACCGGCAGGAAATGGAAGAGATTTCCAGTCAGGTAATGCAGGATGAAAATTATAAACAGCCGTCTTATCGTATGTTCCGGAATGAAAGAAAAAAATCACAGAGATATCGGGAAAATTCAAGACAAATATTGGAAGAGGAAACAGAGGACAGTAGGGAAAATAAAACCCGTCAGTTGCAAAAAGCACCAAAGGTGCAAAGTTTTGATTTACAGCAGTTAAATGAAAGAATGGACCGTATGGAGCAGACGATGGAAGCAGGTGGTTTCTCGTTAGAGCAGTCCGTTAACAAAAAGGAAATTTCCAAAGCACAGCAAAAGAAAGACAATACAGCAGTTACCTCAAAAGGGAAAAAACAGCCGGAGAAAAAGAATACCGGCGTAGAAGAGATAATGGAACAGAAAAACAGTGTACCGGAAATGACCGCTTCCAGCGAAAAAGAAGCAGGGCAGAATGCGATAGATAAGATACCGATTTATCGAAATGAAATGAATGAAAAGTTTGGAAACAAAAAACAGACAGTTTCCGGACAAAAGCCTGTCGAACAAGAAATTGTGTCAGACAGAACAATAATAGAAAAAACGGTAACAGAAAAGCCTGCAACAGAACAAACTGCTTTTGGAAAACCGTTAGCAGGAAAATCGCTAACAGAAAAACCTGCAATAGAAAAGCCTGCAACAGAGCAAACTGTTTTAGAAAAAGCAGCAGCAAAACCTATGGCATCTTTTGCTCATAAAGAAGAAGTGACAGATGTTACACCATCATCACAAAAGAAACGGGAAGCAAGCCAGAAAACAGCAGCTGTTATGCCGGAAACTGTTACGGCAGCAAAGAAAGCAGGAGTAAAAGCGGCAGAAAATAGCAAGGAAGAAAAGGCAGAGGAAGTACCATATGAATTTCCTCCGATTGATTTGTTAAGTATTCCTCAGAAGGCAGAGGATAAATTAAGTGACAGTGAATTGCGTCTGACAGCATCAAAACTGCAGGATACGTTAAAGAGTTTTAATGTCAATGTGCAAATGGGAGCAGTGACTTGTGGACCAACTGTAACCCGGTATGAATTGCTGCCGGAGCAGGGAGTCCGTGTTAACAAAATCACAAATTTGGCAGACGATTTAAAACTCAGTCTGGCAGCACCAAGCATTCGTATCGAAGCACCGATTCCGGGAAAAGCAGCTGTCGGTATTGAAGTTCCAAATGCAGCACCAAGTGCCGTTTACTTCCGCGAACTATTGGAAGGCGAAACTTTTAAGAATGCAAAATCGGATTTGACTTTTGCAGTTGGAAAGGATATTGCCGGAAAATTGATTATGGCAGATATTGCAAAAATGCCACATCTTCTGATTGCAGGTGCAACAGGTTCTGGTAAATCTGTCTGTATCAATACCCTGATTATGAGTATTCTTTATAAGGCAGACCCGAAGGATGTCAAACTGATTATGATTGACCCAAAAGTAGTAGAATTAAGTGTATATAATGGGATTCCACATTTGTTCTGTCCGGTTGTGACAGACCCGAAAGAGGCAGCTGCAGCATTAAACTGGGCTGTCCGTGAGATGATGGAGCGTTATAATAAGTTTAAAGAATTAAGTGTCCGTAATATCAGTGGTTATAATGAGAAAATTAAAAAAGATGAAAATGCAAGGGCTGCAGGATATGAAAAAATGCCGTATCTTGTTGTTATTGTAGATGAGTTTGCTGATTTGATGATGGTTGCGTCAAAAGAAGTAGAGGATGCCGTATGCCGTCTGGCGCAGTTGGCAAGAGCTGCCGGTATCCATCTGGTGCTTGCAACG
>JAQYCU010000005.1 GCA_028724545.1 bacterium | reverse complement strand
TTCCTGCCGTCACCGGCTACCTTTTCTATCGATGGCACGCTCTCGCTGCGCAAACTACGCAGCAGTACATAGTATCCTCAAAGACAGGATACAGAGTGGCTCATTCGTAACTGGAGAGTCCCAGTCAGCACAGGCTTCCTGTTCTATCAAGGGCACGCTTTCGCTGCGCAAACTACGCAGCAGTACATAGTATCCTGAAAAACAGGATACAAGTACTGGCGAGTTTGTAAGCACCCTTTCATAGAACAGGAAGCCTGTGCTGGCTGGCAATTCAGGTTGTGTAGAACAGCCAACTTGCAGACTTGGGTGTATAGATAGAGTGTACAGAGAAAAGTTCAGCAGAGCAGCCAATTTGTAAATGGGCTGTGATAAACAAAAGTTCCCTAAAAGGCAGCAAAGCGCAAGCGTGCTGCTGTAGGGAACTTTTGTTTATCACATGCCACTTATAAAAGTTCCACAGTGACAAAGATGCAGTTCTAAAAGGAACTTTACAAAAATATATGTGTATAGTATAATACACACATTAAGATATTAGGGAGTAGTTCGCATCATTATATGGTGCTGTGCTTTTCGTCATCACGTTGTTAAAACTGGAGAGTGCATTGCAATAGGAACAAGACTTTTATCGTAGTTTTTTCATGCGATTAAAAGTCTTTTTTTGTTGCTTTTGCCATGAAAAAACAGAAATTGAAATCTGTAAACAAAAGGTAGTGTGAAAACGAAAAGGAGGCATGCCAATGAAAGCATATTGGAACGAATCGAAAGAAGAACTGATGAAACAATTTACCACGGGAAGCAGTGGACTGACAGAAAAACAGGCAGAAATGAACAGGGAAAGATATGGCAAAAATGTATTGCAGGAGAACAGGAAAGAGAGAATATTCCGGATATTTTTAAAACAATTTCGTGATTTGCTGGTTGTTATCTTAATAGTGTCAGCTGTGATTTCAATGTTCTCCGGCAATATGGAAAGTGCACTTGTAATTTTGCTGGTACTTGTAATGAATGCTGTTTTGGGAACAGCAGAGCATATAAAAGCCCAAAAGTCACTCGACAGTTTAAAGCAGTTATCTTCCCCATCAGCCAAAGTGTTTCGCAACGGCATCAAAAAAGAAGTGCCTTCCGAAGCGATTGTGCCGGGCGACCTTGTGCTGTTAGAGGCAGGAGATATGATTGTGGCAGACGGACGCATCCTGCATAATTACTCATTACAGGTCAATGAAAGTTCCCTGACGGGAGAATCTGTTAATGTAGAAAAAGCAGATGACGTACTACCGGAAAAGACAGCACTGGCAGACAGAAATAATATGGTATTTTCGGGAAGTCTGGTCACATATGGCCGTGCCGAAGTTCTGATTACGGCTACCGGTATGGACACAGAACTGGGAAAGATTGCCGGTCTTCTGAACAAAGCAAAAGAAAGAAAAACACCATTGCAGGCGAATCTGGATAAGTTTAGCAGCCGGCTTGCCTTACTGGTTATGGCAATTTGTGGCATTGTTTTTGCATTATGTCTTTACAGAAAAATGCCTTTGCCGGACGCCTTTATGTTTGCCGTAGCACTGGCAGTTGCTGCGATACCGGAGGCGTTAAGTTCCATTGTTACCATTGTGCAGGCAATGGGAATGCAGAAGATGGCAAAAGAAAATGCAATTATCAAGGAACTAAAAGCCGTAGAAAGTCTGGGCTGTGTGTCTGTTATCTGCTCTGACAAAACAGGAACTTTAACGCAGAATAAGATGACAGCAGAACAGGTTTATGTGGATGGAAAAATAGTGACACCGGAAGAAATGGACCTTTCTGTTTTGCTGCACCGGTATTTATTATATGATGCTATTTTAACAAATGATGCCAGCATAACAGATGGACAGGGAATCGGTGACCCGACAGAATATGCATTATTGGAAATGTTTCGCAGAATACCGGTAAAAAATAATGCATTTTGGACGGAAAACGGGCAGATAGAAGAAGTCCTCCGGCAGCTGCTGAAGAGAAAAGAAGAAGTGCCGTTTGATTCCGAACGTAAATTGATGAGTACAAAATACAGTCTGCATGGAATAGACACAGTATTAACAAAAGGTGCAACAGATGTGCTGTTGGAACGATGCACGAAGGTTCGCTATCGCAATGACATCTGTCCGATGACAGAGGCAGAAAAGGAGAAGATAAAAAAACAGAATCAGAAGTTTTCAGAAAATGGTCTTCGCGTTCTGGCATTTGCCTATAAGGAAACAGAAGAAACACTAACGGCAGATTCGGAGTATGATTTTATATTTCTGGGACTTATTGCAATGGCAGACCCACCACGGCCAGAGTCTGTAAAAGCCGTAGAGGACGCAAAGAGAGCAGGCATCCGTCCGGTAATGATTACAGGTGACCATAAAATTACGGCAGTAGCCATTGCGAAAAAAATTGGCATTTATCAGGAGGGCAACAGGGCAGTAACCGGTGCAGAATTAGATAATATGTCAGAAGAAGAATTGTCAGAAGAGATTGAAAAAATAGCAGTATATGCAAGGGTATCCCCGGAAAATAAAATCCGTATCGTAGAAGCGTGGCAGAAGAAAGGCCAAATTGTAGCGATGACGGGAGATGGTGTCAATGACGCACCGGCACTGAAAAAAGCCGATATCGGTGTTGCTATGGGAATGACAGGCACGGAGGTATCGAAAGATGCTGCTGATATGATTTTATCAGATGATAATTTTGCAACGATTATCAAAGCAGTGGCAAATGGGAGAAATGTATTTCGCAATATTAAGAATGCCATCCTGTTTTTGCTGTCGGGCAATATGGCAGGGATTTTGTCGGTTTTGTATACTTCTGTGGCAGGACTGCCGGTACCATTTGCACCGGTGCACCTTTTATTTATCAATCTGCTGACAGATTCACTTCCTGCCATTGCGATAGGAATGGAGCCGTCTGACGCCGGTCTGTTGCAGGAAAAACCAAGAAGCCAGAAAGACAGCATTCTTTCAAAAGATGTGCTTTGTAAAATAGCAGGGTACGGAGTTTTGATTGCGACTGCAACACTGGCTGCCTATTTTATGGGATTGAGGGAAAGTGCTCGTCTGGCATCTGCAATGGCATTTGCTACGCTGACACTGGCAAGGCTGTTTCACGGTTTTAACTGTCGCCACAGTAAATCGGTTTTTCAATTGGGACTGTTATCAAACCGGTATAGTGTGCTGGCATTTTTTGCAGGAACTGTTTTGCTGGCAACCGTACTATGTGTCCCATTTTTGGAACACATCTTTCAGATTGTACCGTTATCCTGGAACCATATTGCGTGGATTGCTTTTTGGGGAATGCTGCCTACGGTTATCATTCAGGGGATAAAAGTATGCAGGGAGTTATGGTGCAAATGGAAAAAATAAATTTTTGTGACAGTAAAAAGGAAGAAAGGTAAGAATATGGCAGAAAAAAAGAAAATTGCTATTGTAACGGGAGCAGGCAGTGGATTAGGAAAAGAGTTTGTTTCCCTGTTGTGTAAGGAAAAAGATGTTGATGAAATCTGGGCAGTAGCCAGAAATCAGGAAAAATTAGAAAAACTAAGAACGATATGCGACAAACAACTTCGGGTGTTTTCTGTAGATTTGACAGACAGAATGGCACTTACAGAGTTTGGCGAAAAGGTACAGCAGGCAGATGTTTCCATAACGTATCTGGTAAATAATGCCGGTTATGGAAAGTTTTGCTCGTATGATGATGTAACCGTTACCGACTCTGTGAATATGATAGATTTAAATGTCAGTGCCGTTGTGGCGATGGGACTGTATTGTATTCCGAAAATGGAAAAAGGAAGCCATATGATAAATATTGCTTCGCAGTCAGCTTTCCAGCCGTTGCCGTATTTAAATATTTATAGTGCGACAAAGGCATTTGTGCGCAATTATTCCAGAGCATTAAGGGTAGAATTAAAAGAAAAACAGATTACGGTTACGGCAGTCTGTCCGGGATGGTTAAAGACACCATTTATGGAAAGAGCCGATGTGGGTGCCGAAAAGACAGTCAGACACTATATGGGCATTACAACGCCGGATAATGTGGCAAAGAAAGCACTAAAGGATGCAAAAAAAGGAAAAGACATTTCGGTATATGGTATTTATACCAAGATGGCACATACCGTTGCCAAAATATTGCCACAGAGAATGATGATGAAAATCTGGCTGTGGCAACAGAACATGTAGTACAAATTAACAAAGAATACGCGAAATCCTGCTTTATCATATAGTAAAAAAAAACCGGCAGAAAGGCTTTTTTTTTCGGGTGGTTTGTGTTATACTTTGCAAATAAGACAAAAGACTGGAATATGCATAATGAGGAGGAAGAAACGATGGAAGTAACAATTTCAGATGCAGTAAAGTATATTGGTGTGGATGACAAGACAATTGATTTGTTTGAAAGCCAGTATGTGGTACCAGAAGGGGTATCCTATAATTCGTATGTGATTTTAGATGAAAAAGTTGCCGTAATGGATACAGTTGACAAACGTGGTATGGAAGAGTGGGAAGCAAACCTGCTGAAAACACTGGATGGCAGAAAGGTAGATTATTTAATCGTATCGCACTTAGAGCCGGACCACGCCGGAAGCATTGCCAGACTGGTGGAACTGTTCCCAGAAGTGACTCTGGTGGGAAATGCCAAGACATTCCAGATGATGCCTCAGTTCTTTGATATCCCATTAGAAGGACATAGTTTAACAGTGAAAGAAGGCGATACATTATCGCTGGGTTCTCATACATTGACATTTGTAATGGCACCAATGGTACACTGGCCGGAAGTTATGGTAACATATGAAAGCACAGAAAAAATACTGTTTTCTGCTGATGGATTTGGAAAATTTGGTGCACTGGATTGCGAAGATGATGACTGGGCTTGCGAGGCACGCAGATATTATTTCAATATCGTAGGAAAATAAGGTGCTCCTGTACAGACATTGTTAAAGAAAGCAAAAGCACTGGATATCGCCTGCATTTGTCCTCTTCATGGACCGGTATTAAAAGAAAATTTAGGATATTATCTGGACCTTTATAATACCTGGAGCAGTTATGAACCGGAAGATGAAGGTATCCTGATTGCCTATGCGTCTATTCACGGAAATACTGCTGTGGCAGCAAACAAACTGGCTGATATTCTTCGCCAGAAAGGTGCGAAAAAAGTTGTTGTCAGCGATTTGGCAAGAGAAGATATGGCAGAAGTGATTGAAGATGCATTCCGTTATGACAGAATGATTGTAGCAGGAGCAAGTTATGATGGTGGCGTATTCCCATGTATGCAGGATTTCTTACATCATTTACAGAGCAAAGCATATCAGAACCGTAAAGTAGGTATTATGGAAAACGGTTCCTGGGCTCCGACGGCAGCAAGAACAATGAAGGGCATTTTAGAAACAATGAAAAATGTAACAATTGCAGAACCAGTTGTTACGATTCGTTCTACAATGAAAGAAAGCGATATTCCGGCGATGGAAGAACTTGCAGATGCAATGCTGTAAGATAGTTTTAGCCGGGTTACCGGTAATAAGGAGAATAAAAAAGGGCAGTTGCGAAAGTGCTGCTCTTTTCATCTGATTACAGAATATTGTGTTTTTGGTTTTGTTCAAAAGATGATGGCAAGAGTTATTCTGACAAGATAATAGTTGCAGGATAAGAAAACTTGTGAGATGATAGGAAAAGAAGATTATATAGGAAAAGAGGTTACAAAATATGAAAACAAATTTAGAAACAAAATGTATTCAGGAAGGATGGAAACCAAAGCAGGGCGAGCCAAGACAGCTTCCTATTTACCAGAGTACAACTTTTCAATATGATACCAGTGATATGATGGGAAAATTATTTGACCTGGAAGAGGAAGGATATTTTTATACAAGACTGCAGAATCCTACCAATGATGCTGTAGCAGCCAAGATTTGCTCTTTGGAAGGAGGAAGTGCTGCAATGCTGACTTCTTCCGGTCAGGCAGCAAACTTTTATGCTATCTTTAATATCTGTGAAGCAGGTGACCACTTTATCGCATCTTCTTCCATCTATGGAGGTACTTACAACCTGTTCGGTGTTACGATGAAAAAAATGGGCATTGAGTGTACATTCGTAGACCAGGATATTTCAGAAGAAGAATTATCCTCTTATTTTAAGCCAAATACAAAGGCACTTTTTGGTGAAACCATTACCAATCCGACAGTATCTGTACTGGACATTGAAAAGTTTGCAAGAGTAGCACATAAGCACGGCGTGCCTCTGATTGTAGATAATACATTTGCAACACCGATTAATTGCAGACCATTTGAGTGGGGCGCAGATATTGTCACACATTCAACAACAAAATATATGGACGGTCACGCAGTTGGCGTTGGTGGATGTATTGTAGACAGTGGTAATTTTAACTGGTTAGAGCATGCTGATAAATTCCCGGGACTTACTACACCGGACGAATCGTATCACGGTGTGACATATGCAGAAAAATTTGGAAATGGTCTTGCTTACATTACGAAGGCAACTTCCCAGCTGATGAGAGATTTCGGCTCCATCCAGTCGCCACAAAATGCATTCTATCTGAATATGGGACTGGAAACATTGCCACTTCGTGTTAAGAAACATTGTGAAAATGCAATGGCCATTGCAAAATTTTTAGAAGCAAATGAAAAAGTTGCATGGGTTCACTATGCCGATTTGGAAAATGATGATTATCATGCACTGGCAGAAAAGTATTTACCGGATGGAACCTGTGGTGTACTGGCATTTGGCATTCGTGGTGGAAGAGAGCAGTCTATTAAATTTATGGATTCCTTAAAGTTAATTTCTATCGTAACACATGTGGCCGACAGCAAAACCTGTATTCTGCATCCGGCAAGCCATACCCATCGCCAGATGACAGACGAGCAGTTAAAAGAAGCAGGTGTAGCTCCTGATTTAATCCGTTTATCTGTTGGTATTGAAAATGTGGACGATTTGATTGCCGATTTAACACAGGCATTAGAAACAATATAAGCAGAAATGTTGTAAAAGCAGAATGGAGTTGTCATGGTTTTAAAAAATATCAAAAAAGTGCAGGATGGAGATTTTATCCATCGTTATAATCTTACATATGAGATGAATGATGGAAAAACAAAAGTGTATGAAATGATTAGCAGAAATCCTGATATCAGGACACAGGAAGAGTTGCAGAGCAACCAGCCGGATTCGGTTGTCCTGATTATGCATGACGAAACGGAAACAAAGATTTTGTTAAATAAAGAATTTCGTTTAGCAACAGGAGCCTGGGTATATAATTTTCCAGCCGGACTGATTGATGAAGGGGAAACTCCACAGGAAAGCGCGAAAAGGGAACTTTGGGAGGAAACCGGTCTGGAAATCAGTTCCATTGATGATTATATGGATTTAAGTTACAGTGCCATTGGTTTTTCAAATGAAATCAATGTATGTGTCATAGGAAAAGCAAAAGGTGAGTTTCGGAAAAGTACTTCTGCTGCCGAAGAGATTGAGGCAGGATGGTATACAAAAGAGGAAGTGCGAAAATTGCTGAAAACACAGCTGTTTGCAGCCAGAACACAGGCATATTGTTACCTTTGGAGCAAGGAATAACGGTTTCTGGAAAAGAGGATGCATATGAAAAAAAAGAACGGTGCAAAGTATATCAGTATCATCATTTGTATCATAATGTTTGTGCTGTCAGGAAGTATGGGACTGTCTTTGGAAACGAAGACAGCAAAAGCAGCTGCTTCTATGTCAGAGCGGAAAACAATCCGGATTGGTTATCTGGACTATAATGGCTTTATCAGCAAAAACAAAGATGGAAATTATACAGGATATGCAGTGGAATATTTAAAAGAAATTTCTAAATATACCAATTGGAAGTATGAATATGTTTTTGGTACGTGGAAAGAGCAGATGGAGAATTTAAAAGATGGAAAAATTGATTTCCTCTGCCACGTTCAAAAAACGAAAGAGCGTCAGGAAGAGTATCTTTTTTCACAATATGCAATCGGAACCGAAGACAATTTTTTATATGTATCCGAAGATAACGATAAGTATTATTATAATGATTATGAACATTTTAATGGCATAAAAATAGCAGGGCTGAAAAATAATATTCAGCCACGAACCTTGAAAAAATTTGCAGAGGAGAAGGGTTTTTCTTATCATCTGCAGCAGTATGATACACAGAAAGAATGTTTTAAACTGCTGGATGAAAAAAAGGTGGATGCTGTTGCTATTGGAAGTCTGGCAATAAAGGAAAATTACAAGATTATCTGCCGGTTTGGAGCTTCGCCATACTATTTTATGACATCAAAGCAGAATCAGGCATTGCTTTCGGAACTGGATGATGCATTAGCACAGGTGTTTTCATTAAATCCTAATTTTGAAAAGGAACTGTATAATGAATATTACCGGAACCGTGAGAGCAAAACGGAAGTGATTTTTACCAGAGAAGAAGCAGAGTATATCAAAAAGGCCGGGAAAATCAAAATAGCATTTATCGCAAACCGTTTTCCGTATTCCAGCAAAGATGAGGATGGAAATATTACGGGAATCATGCCCGATATCATGGAGTTGATTGCCCAAAAAAGTGGTTTGGAATTTGAATATACGATGATAGGTGATGGGGTTAAACCGTCAGACTATCTGAAAAAACATAAAAAGGCCCTGGTAGCCGGTGGTTTGATAGACAATCCGGAATTTGAAGTAGGAAAATATAAAGTATCGGATTGCTTTTGCGAGAGTGACGTGGTGCTGGTTGGAAAGAACGGAATCAACTATGAAATAACTAATGCTAAACGGCACTATACTCTGGCAATACCAAAAAGTTATGCTGCCCTGCAGGCGTATGTGACAAAAAATTATCCACAGTTTACGATAGTGTCGTGCATGGAAACAGCAGATGGTCTTCAGATGGTGCAGTCCGGTAAGGCGGACCTGATGGCACAAAATATCAATATCATCCGGACACTGCTGCAAAATCCGCGATACGAAGGCCTGAATGTTCTTCCGACAGATTTTATGGAAGAGCAGAGTGGTATAGTTGGACTGGATACGGAGGAAAATGCAATCATTATCAGCATTGTTGACAAGTGCATTAGTACGATTTCAGAAAAAGAAGTGTCGCAGTTTATGGTAAACCATACGGTAGGAACCAGTTATCAGACGAGTTGGAAGGATTTGTTGTATAAATTCCGTTATCCGATTGTGGCAATTGCCATATTAGTATTTATTATTATATTTTTGCTGATGATAATTAGTGCAGGACGAAAACGGCATAATATTCATTTGCAGGAGCAAAACCTGAAACTGGCAGAAGCCGTGTCGCAGGCAAATTATGCCAATCAGGCAAAAAGTGAATTTTTGGCAAGAATGAGTCACGAAATCCGGACACCGATTAATGCAATCATTGGAATGACGGAGATTGCCAGAATGAGTAAATCGGATGAAGACAAAGTAGAAGAATATCTGGATAATATTGATATGTCATCGATGCTGCTGCTAAATATTATCAATGATATTCTGGATATGTCTTCTATCGAAAAAAATAAATTGCAGCTTACCTGCAGTCCGTTTGATTTGCAGGAAGTAATGGATTCGGTCGCTTTTGTTTTTCAGGCACAATGCTGCCAGAAAAATATCGGATTTCATGCAGATACAACCGGTATTCGCCACAACGCCCTTCTGGGTGACAGCCTGCGTATCAGTCAGATATTAATGAATCTGATTTCTAATTCCTATAAATACACAGAGCCGGGTGGTGACATTTATCTTTCGGCAGAAGAGGTGTCACGGCAGGACGAACAGATTTTCTTTCTGTTTCAAGTCAGGGATACTGGTATTGGTATGTCAGAGGAAATGCAGAAGAAAATATTCAAGCCGTTTGAGCAGGAAAAAGCAGAAACTTCCGTGCAGTATGCCAGCAGTGGTCTTGGCCTTTCCATTACCAAAAATCTTGTTGATATGATGAAAGGTTCGATTTCCTTTGTATCAGAAAAAGGAAAAGGAACCACATTTAAGGTGTCGCTTCCACTTCGCATCAATCAGAAAGAAAATCAGACAGGACAGGCAGATGGTAAAAAGAAAGAAAATCTGCAGAAAAAATATGATTTTTCGGGAAAGAGGATTCTGCTCGCAGAAGATACCATTATCAATGCCAATATTGTAGTAAAATTGCTGCAGATGGTAAATCTGCAAACGGATGTTGCAGAAAATGGAAAAGCAGCATATGACAAGTTTCTTCGGGAAAAGGAAGGAACTTATAGTGCGATTCTGATGGATATCCAGATGCCTGTATGGGACGGATACCAGACAACCAGACAGATACGAAATGCAAATCATCCACAGGCAAAGACAATCCCTATCTATGCGATGTCGGCAAATGCTTTTACAGAAGATGTCAGCAAATGTCTGAATGCAGGGATGAATGGACACATTGCAAAACCAATTAATGTTTCTGTTTTGTATCAGACGCTGGCAGAGCAGATTCTGTAAGGAATAAAGAACTGTTTTTTGTCATAAGATAAGATAATCCATACAGGGCAGGGGATTTTATGAATCGGAAAATTCTTATTCTTATGGCTGGAACATTGGTTCTTTTGTGTATTCTTTTTCCTAATCAGGTAAGCGAAGGCGCAAAACTGGGACTGACATTATGGTTTGATACGGTTCTCCCGGCATTATTGCCTTTTATGATACTGTCCGGGTTTATGATAAGACAGAATATTACAGGAAGCATCAGCCGTCTGGTATATCCTTTTTTTCATAAAATATTCGGAGTTACCAGGGAAGGCTGTTATCCGGCTGTTATCGGGATGTTGTCCGGTTATCCGGTGGGGGCAAAAACGGCAGCACAGTTATATATACAAAGAAGAATCAGTAAAGAAGAAGCGCAATATCTGCTATCATTTTGCAATAATGCAAGTCCGATGTTTCTATTAGAATATATAGGCGTACAGTGTCTGAAAATGCAACATCCCCTTCTGATATTGATAACGGTATATGCATCTGCATTTATCAATGCATTGTGGTACCGGAAAGGAAGAAAATTTCCTGAGCAGAAAAAAGCATATCAGAAACAGGAAAATGAAAATTTTATTATTTCACTGGATGCCGGTATTCTGGATGCCTTTATCACAATTACAAAGATAGGCGGGTATATTATTCTGTTTTCTATTTTTGCGAAAATGATAGAAGATATTTTGCAATTTTCTGTTATAATAAAATACATAGGAACCGGTATTTTGGAAATAACAACTGGTGGAGCCATAATAGCAAAATGGGATGTGGCTTTGCCTGTGAAACGTTTTATTTTAATCTGCCTTTGTGCATTTGGAGGGTGTTCCAGCATTGCACAGACGGCAAGCGTACTGAGTCAGACTGATTTATCCGTTGGTACATATGTCAGACAAAAGGTAAGCCAGACGATAATTATTGCCCTATTGTCGTTATTTGTTATCAGGTTATAATGCAGAAAAGAGGGATAAAATGGCAGGATTTGCAACACATGATATATTTGGTCAGGAAGCAGCAGAACAGATTTCGGATGATATGTTATCCTCAATTATCCAAAAGCATATGGGTGTTTATGGGATAGGATGCCAGGGTCCGGATTTGTTTTTGTATAACATATTTATGCAGATAGGAAATGAACAAAAAAATGCAGGAAGACGGATGCATCAGGAAGGCACCAGCCGTTTCTTTGCCTGCCTGCTCTGGAGTATCTGGAATACACAGGATTATATGTGGATGGAAGCAGGGTTAAGTTATTTATACGGTGCGTTAGCGCATTATGTGCTGGACAGCCGTATTCATCCGTATGTATATGCAAGAATCGGTTTTGACCCGGAATTTCCCGGCTCGCAGAAAGCAACTTCCGGCATTCATCATCGTTTGGAATCGGCAATTGATGCAAAAGTAATCGCCGGTGTAAAAGAAATTATGCCATCAGCATATCAGCCGTTGGAAAATATTACGATTTCCAAAGAAGAAAAAGCAGTGCTGGGAGAGTTACTGGCCCATACGGTTAAAAAGAGTTATCATATCGGAATGAGGACAGAAAATGTAACAGCTTCGATTCGTATGATGCAGAAGATAGTATGTCATTTTTATGGTTGTTCGGACAAGCAGAAAAAACGGTTAGAGCGTCTGGAGGGAACATTTTTTGAAGATTATCTGTGCAGTAATTTTCTGGTTACAGACGAATATATCAATAAAAGAAAAGTTTTAAACACGGAGAGAAAAACGTGGTGTAACCCGTGGAAAGTGTCAGAAAAATCAAATGACACAGTATGGGATATTTATGACAAGGCAATGCAGCAAAATCAGGAATATGTTGATTTGTTACAGCCTTTGATATCATTATATCTGCGCAAATGGGTATCGTTGCGTCATCCGTATTATGCCTATCGCAAAGGAGAAGAAAAAGGACAGCCTATGCCGGGCACGGCGATGGAGGAGATGACAGCAGAAGAATTATGGCATTGGATTTGTCAGATTGCAGGAAAATTAGGCAATTTATCATATTACAGTGGATTGCCTGCTCAGAAAAAATAAATTGACAGCTTAGGAGGATTATCATGGAAAGAAAAAGTGTTTGGGAGCATTATTCCAAAAAAGACATCGAAAAAATGGAAAAACTTTGCAAAAAATACAGAGATTTTCTGGATACCGGCAAAACAGAGCGTGAATGCACGACAGAGATTGTAAGACAGGCTGTAGCTGCCGGATATCGCAATCTGGAAGAATTAATCGAAAAGAAAGAAACGTTACAACCGGGAGATAAAGTATATGCCGTTTGTATGAATAAGGCAGTTTCTTTGTTTTGCATCGGCAAAAAGCCTCTTAGTGAGGGCATGAACATTCTGGGAGCACATATTGATTCGCCACGTCTGGATGTAAAGCAGAATCCGTTATATGAAGATGGCGATATGGCATATCTTGATACGCATTACTATGGTGGCATCAAAAAATACCAGTGGGTAACGCTGCCTCTTGCTATTCACGGTGTTGTAGCCAGAAAAGATGGAACCGTACAGGAGATTACCGTTGGAGAACGGGAAGATGACCCGGTATTCTGTGTTTCTGATTTATTAATTCATTTAGCCGGAGAACAGATGGAAAAGAAAGCTGCAAAAGTGGTAGAAGGAGAAAATCTGGATATCCTGATTGGAAGTATGCCATTAGAAGGCGAAGAAAAGAAAGCAGTAACGGCAAATGTACTCCGACTGTTAAAAGAGCAGTATGATATTGAAGAAGAGGACCTGCTTTCGGCAGAATTAGAAGTCGTTCCGGCTGGAAAAGCAAGAGAACTTGGTTTTGACAGAAGTATGATTATGGCATATGGACAGGATGACCGTGTATGTGCCTACACTTCGCTGGATGCGATGCTTCAGGTAGAAAATCCGGAGAAAACGTCCTGCTGTCTTTTGGTAGACAAGGAAGAAATCGGCAGTGTGGGTGCTACCGGAATGCAGTCACGTTTCTTTGAAAATACAGTTGCAGAGATAATGGAGTTAATCGGAGATTATAGTGAGTTAGCATTACGACGTTGTCTGCGAAAGAGCAGAATGCTTTCTTCCGATGTCAATGCCGGATATGACCCACTTTATGCTTCTTCGTTTGAAAAGAAGAATGCTTCGTTCTGTGGATATGGTGTGGTATTCAGCAAATTTACGGGAAGCCGTGGAAAATCCGGCTCCAATGATGCAAATGCAGAATATATTGCATCGCTCAGAAAAATTATGGATGAAAATGATGTGTACTACCAGACGGCAGAATTAGGAAAAGTAGATATCGGTGGTGGTGGCACAATTGCCTATATTTTATCACTCTATGGAATGGAAGTAATTGATTGTGGTGTGGCAGTGCTTAGTATGCATGCACCGTGGGAAGTGACAAGTAAGGCAGATATTTATGAAGCACAGAAGTGTTATGTTGCCTTTTTAAAGCACGCATAAAATACGCAGAAAAACAGAAAAAGCCACTGCTCCGGATGAACGGCGACCGATATCGTTTTCATTCAGGCAGTGGCTTTTTGATTTCTGTCATTATATTTCGTTATAGGCAAAGAAAAACAGGTGGCAGATGATGTCTGTAAAGTAGGAAAGGGTTCTTTTTGGTACATTCTGTTTGGCAATAATGGGAAACTGACAGACCTGACTGCCGTTTAAATAATATTCTTCATAGCCCAGAATATCGCCCTGCCGGACAGGGGCTTTGATTGCAGAAGGAAGATTGGATTTTATGGTCAGCTTATCTGTTTCCGAAAGCATAAAATTTGTTTTGCTATTGCAATCCGTCACGATACCAATCGTGTTTTTTATTCCGTCTGTTACCGGAAGAGAAGCTGGCAGTTTCTGGTGATTCACCGTGATTTTCCGGAAATTGGCAAAACCGTAATCCATCAGTTTTTTTGTATCACTCCATTTATAGCTTTTGTTGGGTGGCCAGCCACATGCCAGAACACTGCTTACCAGCGTCTGGCCATTTTTTTGTGCAGCACCACAGAAACAATAGCCGGCATTACCGGTAAAACCCGTCTTGATGCCGATAGCACCGGGATAAGAGGTAAGAAATGCGTCATGATTTCGCACGGTATAAGAACGGCTTTTATCACAATTGGTAAAAGAATAAGATTTTGTCTGGATGATATCCAGAAAATCTTTATTTTGAATTGCATAACCGGCAATCAGACAGAGTTCTTTTGCCGTTGTATAATGTTTGTCATCATCCAGACCGTTTGGTGTCACAAAATTTGTACTGGTGCATCCGAGCTGACTGGCTTTTTCATTCATCATATCGGCAAAGCCTTCTACCGATTGACCGATATGTTCTGCAATGGCAACAGCTGTATCATTGTGGGATTCTAACATCAGGGAATACAAAAGGTCTTTCAGGTAAAAGGTGTCGTCAGGCTGCATATTCAGCTGTACGTCGGGCATTGATGCAGCATAATCAGAAACACGCACTTTGCTGTCGGGATTTCCATATTCCAGGGCAAGAATACAGGTCATAATCTTTGTTGTACTTGCCATTGGCATTTTTTTGTTTTCCTCTTTTCCGAGAAGAACGCGATTGCTATTTGCATCCATCAGGCAGTATGCTTTTGCATACATCTGTGCAGGAACTTCTTTTTCGGACTTAATAGAAAAATCCCTGCCTGTATAGGAGAGTGGTTCCGGTATGGAAACCGATGGGATGTCAGCAAAAGGTGGCAAATGCTGTATACTGCTTTGACAGGCTGCCGTCATAGACAAAAACAGCAGAAATATGCTGAAACAAAGAAGAAAAGTACTGATTATTTTTTGCATGGGAGCTCCTAAGAAAGAGAAAAACCTGGTTCTTTCTATATTTATGAAAGAAAAATAAAAACTATTCAGATTCTTTCGCAGAAGCAGCAAAATTCTAAATTTACGAAAGTGTTTAAGAAAAGAAAGAAAAAATGAAAAAAAGTCCGTTTTGGGTACGAAAAAAGTATTGCTATTTTATTCCAAAAGAGATACAATTATATTGGTGTAAATTTGTTTTATAAATGACTTTTATAAATGACTTTTATAAAGTCAAATATCTAAATATTACTATATTGGAGGGCTGAAAATGAGTAATACAAACGCTTTGTCAGCAAAAGACCGCATCGCAGTTTTAGTTGACGAAAACAGTTTTGTTGAGATTGGTGCAAATATTACAAAGCGAAGCACAGATTTCAACATGCAGGAAAAGTCAGTACCGGCAGACGGTGTTGTGACAGGATATGGATTGGTTCAGAATACACCTGTTTATATCTATAGTCAGGATGCATCTGCATTACATGGAACCATTGGTGAAATGCATGCAAAGAAGATTGCGCATGTATATGAACTGGCCATGAAGACAGGAGTACCGGTAATCGGACTGATTGACTGTGCAGGAATGCGTTTACAAGAGTCTACAGACGCACTTGCCGGATTTGGTGAAATTTATAGAATCAAGGCAAAGGCTTCTGGTGTAGTGCCACAGATTAGTGCCGTTTTTGGAAACTGTGGTGGTGGAGTTGCCGTACTTACAGCTATGAGCGATTTCACATTTATGGAAGCAAAGAGTGGAAAGCTTTTTGTAAATTCTCCAAACACATTGGAAGGAAATTATACAGACAAACTGGATACTGCATCTGCTGAATTTCAGAAAACAGCATCAAATGTAGATGTTGTGGCAGAAGGCGAAGAGGAAGTGTTAAACAGTATCAGAGAACTGATATCTATTCTTCCTGAAAATAATAATGATACAGCATTTTCAGAAGAGTGTATGGATGACTTAAACCGTATCGTCCCTGATTTTGCAGCAGAAGTTGCTGATGCAGCACTTGCATTAGAAGACATCAGTGATAATAACTTCTTCTTAGAGTTAAAAGCTGGTTATGCAAAAGAAATGGTAACTGGTTTTGTATGCTTTGACGGTATGACAGTAGGTGCTGTTGCTAACCGTACTGCTATTTTTGATGAAAATGGCAAGGAAGTTGAGAAGTTTGACGGACGTCTTACAACAGCAGGCTGTGAGAAAGCAGCAGCATTTGTTAAGAAATGTGATGCATTTAATATTCCTGTATTAACATTAACAAATGTAGAAGGATATGCTACATCTGTTGAGGAAGAAAAGACAATTGCGAAAGCAGCAGCACAGTTAACAGCAGCATTTGCAGAGGCAGATGTACCAAAAGTTAATGTGATTGTCGGCAAGGCATATGGAAGTGCATATATTACAATGAACTCTAAACATATTGGTGCAGATATGGTATTCGCTTTACCGGATGCACAGATTGGCATGATGGATGCTGATGTAGCAGCTAAGATTATGTATGAAGATGATGCAGATGCAGATTTATCTGCAAAAGCAGCAGAATTTGCAGCACAGTCTGATACACAGGCAGCTGCAGCAAGAGGATACATTGATTCTATTATTGAACCGGAAGCAGCAAGAAAACAGGTATTATATGCATTTGAAATGTTATTTTCAAAGAGTGAGTATCCAATTGGTAAAAAACATGGAACCATCTAAGTAAGGAGAGGCATATGAAGAAGAAAATAGTTTTAATGCTTTGTGTGATTTCTTGCCTGATGATGGTAGCAGGCTGCAGTCTGGTAAAAGAAAATGAAAATTATAATAAAGCAGATTTACAGAGTACGGCAGAAACTTTTGTAAATCAGTGGTTTACTTATGATTTTTCTTCTACTGTGGCCCAATACAAGGATCAGATGACAAGTGATCAGATTCAGCAGTATAAAGATTATATCAAAATGCAGAAACAGCATGGTGCAATGAAGAAAGTGGAAGATACCGAATGTACTACTTCCACGGATTCAGCAACAGTAGCATTGACGGTTTCCACAGAAAAAGGAAAAGACCTTGTGTTTACTGTGACCTATGATGAAAATGCAGAAATCAGCGATTGGAAAGTCGAAGAATATCAGTCCATTGGCGATATTATGGGCAAAGCAGGATTAAATACCATTATGAGTATGGCAATTGTATTCTGTGTTCTTATTTTCATTTCCCTGCTGATTGCATGCTTTAAGTTTATAGGTAAGATTCAGGATAAAATGACAAAGGAAGAAGTACAGACAGAAAGCGTTGTACAGGCACCTGTTGTCGAAGAAAATCTGACAGACGATTTGGAACTGGTGGCAGTTATTACGGCAGCGATTGCAGCAGCCGGTGAAAGTGAATCTGCAGATGGTTTAGTTGTACGTTCCATTGTACGACGTTCCTAATGGAAAAATAATAAATATTCAATTATTATCTTTATTTTAGAA
>JAQYCU010000004.1 GCA_028724545.1 bacterium | reverse complement strand
ATTCCCATGATACTTTTGGCATTGACCTTCTTGTCCTCCACCTCAACATAAATGCTGCTGGAATACTGACTTGCCACCTGTACAAGAACAGCCACCGGTCTTGCCTCCAGACCACTCTGTATCTGAATCTTAATCTTCTTTGTAATCATGCTTAAAATCCTCCTTTGGAAAGGGAATGTCCCCTTTCTTCTCCCTTAATTGTTCTGCAATTTTACTAATCTTTCGCAAACGGTGGTTCACGCCTGATTTACTGATTGGAGCAGACAACATCTGTCCCAGTTCCTGCAGGGAACTATCCGGATAATCCAACCGTAATTCGGCAACCTCACGCAACCCGTCTGTCAACTGGCTAAACCCCATATTACATTGTAAATACTTAATATCTTCTATTTGTTTTGCTGCTGCCGTGACCGTCTTGTTGATATTGGCAGTTTCGCAATTTACCTGACGGTTCACAGAATTTCGTACTTCTTTTAAAATACGGACATTTTCAAGTTCCATTAGTGCAATATGTGCTTCCATTACATTGAGAAAATCCACAATTTGCGAACCTTCCTTAATGTATAAAACATGATACTTTTTTCGTTCCACAATTTTGGCATCTATGTCAAAATCTGAAATCAATTCCTGTAATTGGAATGCATACTGCTGTGACAATACTGCAATTTCCAAATGGTATGCTTTCTCTGGATTCGTAATCGAACCTGCTACCAGAAAACTCCCTCTCAGATAAGCCCGTTTACAACACGTGTTTTGAACGAGCATTTTGTGAATCCCGTGGGAACTTCCCCATAAATTCCCATCATCATCAATAATCTTAATTGCCTTCAAAACGAAAATAACATCTTCTCTTTCTCTGACAATCAGGGAATAATTAACATTTGCAGCTTTTATGTTATGATTTCTAATGATAATTTCAACCTGAACTTGAAATGTATTCCTTAATAACATATAGGATTTTTGTGCAACTGTCAAGTTCTCTGTATCAACCCTCAGATATATTTTCCCCTTCTTATCCCTCTTGATTTTTCCCGACAGAGCAAAGATAGCAGCAAATTCTGCAATGCAGCAATGCCTTGCCGTACTGACCTGATGTACCAGTTCTTCTTTTACTTTTCTTGAAAATGACATCAGTTTCCTCCTTTACGGATTTTGTCCCGTTCTATGTCACGATGCTCTACTTTTAATCCATATGGAAGAACTTTCATTTTTTCGTATAGCGCATTGGCAATCGATACAGAACGGTGTTTACCACCAGTACAGCCGATGCTGATTACTATCTGATTTTTTCCTTCTATAATATAGTTCGGAATCAAAAATTTCAGCATTTCATACAGCTGCCCTAAAAAGGTTTTTGCCTGTTCCGTATTCATAACATATTCATATACTTCCCTGTCATTTCCCGTCAATGGCTTTAATTCCGGAATATAATACGGGTTGGGCAGAAAACGTACATCGAAAACCAAATCAGAATCCTCTGGAATGCCGTATTTAAAGCCAAAGGTCAGAAGAGTAATAAAGAAGTTTTCGTATTCCTCTTTATCTAAGAAGATTTTGTCGATTTCCTGTTTTAAATCCCTTATCAGCATATGACTGGTATCTAAAATATAATCTGCTTTCTTTTTAATGTCTGCTAATTCTGTCCGTTCGGCCTCTATCGCTTTATCTACTCTTCCCTGCAAAGCAAGTGGATGATTTCTTCTCGTTTCTTTGTATCGTTTTATCAGCACATTGCTGTCAGCTTCCAGAAAAAGGATTTCATAACGATAACCATTTTCTTTCATGGCATCTACCATATCGCCAAGTTCTGAAAGTCCCTGCTGGTTACGGATATCAATTCCCAGTGCCACTCTTTCTACTGTTTTTCGTTCTTCAATAAACACTTTTGTAAATTTGGGAATCAGCCGGACCGGCAGATTGTCAACGCAAAAATATCCCATATCCTCTAACATTTTTAAAACAGAGCTTCGTCCGGCACCCGACATGCCGGTTACTATGACAAACCGAATCATAAAAACCTCCTTTCTGCACTGCTTTTCCTGCTTTCTTCTCTAATAAAATATATTATTTTTCCTGATAAAATGTATCACGATTTACGATATGGTTCTGACTTCCATTTCCAGCCAGACACCAAACTTCTCCTGCACTGTTTTCTGTACATGCTCAATAACCTGCTTTGCCTGCTCGTATGTTCCATTTCCAACATTTACAACAAAGCCACAATGTTTTGTCGATACCATAACATCCCCGACGCGATACCCTTTCAGGCCTGCATCTTCTATTAATTTTCCGGCAAACATTCCTTCCGGACGTTTGAATGTGCTTCCTGCACTTCCATATTGTAATGGTTGTTTTTCTCTTCTTTTCTGATTGAGTTCCTGCATAATTGCTTCAATCTGGTTTGCATCGCCTTTTTCAAAAGCGAAGACAGCCCATAACACAACCAGTTCTTTTGTTTGTATGATACTGGTACGGTATCCCAGTTCTAACTCTTCTGCCTCATAAAAATGCTGTGTTCCATCCGGCAAAAGTGCCATCGCACCCAAAATACAGTCTTTGATTTCTCCACCATAAGCCCCTGCATTCATGGTAACAGCACCACCTAATGTTCCCGGGATGCCACTGGCAAATTCAAAACCGGCAAGTCCGTGTTTTCCAATGGTATTTGCCATAACAGACAGCATAATGCCACTGCCTGCCAGCACAAGTGTCTTATCGCGACAGGATTCTGTATCAGAAAGATATTTTTCTACTTTACTTCGTCCGGCATCGCCTGCCGGCAGTTCTTCCAACAAATCCAGTGGCATACTGTTTTCGTCTTTCTCCTGTCCCTTATCGTTTCCTGTCTTATGTGTCGCAATAATCATTCCATCATATCCGGTATCATACGCCAGAAGATTGCTTCCGTTTCCTAATATAAAATAAGGAAACTGTTCTTTTCTTACATATTGTATCACTTCCACAAGACTTTCTACGGTTTCCGGTGTTACAAAATACGTCGCATTTCCACCTATTCGAAATGTCGTATGCTTTGACAGGGGTTCATCAAAACTGACATTTTCCTGTCCTGCTATTTGTATTACTTTTTCAATCTGAAACAAACTTTCACTTCCCCTCATATATTTTTTTAATCCAATACCATCTTGGCACTTCCAAAAATACCTGCATCATTACCCAGTTGGGCCAGACAGAACTCTCTGTTCTTTAATGCAAACATAACATTTTCTTCGTAATTTTTGCTTACAACATCCAGAATAATCTGCCCTGCTTTGGAAACACCACCACCGATTACAAATGCCTCCGGGTCAATTACCTGTGCTACCTGTGCTAAGGCAATGCCTAAGTTTTTACCAAATTCTTCTACTAACTGTACAGCAAATGCATCCTTTGCTTTCGCAGCATCAAAAACATCTTTTGCCGTAATTTCTTTTCCGGCTAAAACGGTGTCACACTCCGTACTCTCCAATGCTCGTTTTGCTTCTTTTACGATACCACTGGCAGAAGCATACTGCTCTAAACAGCCTGTTTTTCCACATCCACAAACGTCTGTTTCGTCATATTTAACTTTGATATGGCCAATTTCTCCGGCTGCGCCACGGCTTCCTGTCAGGATTTTTCCATTTAAAATAACACCACCACCGACACCGGTTCCCAATGTTACCATAACAAGGTTCTGATAGCCTTTTCCACCACCCTGCCACATTTCACCTAAGGCAGCAACATTCGCATCATTTCCTACTTTTACATTTGCAATTCCTGTCAGACGGCTTAACTCGTCTGCTACATTAAACACGCCCCAGCCTAAGTTGGCACACTTAAACACTGTGCCATCTGCTGCTACCGGACCCGGCACGCCAATGCCAATGCCGATTACCATATTTTTATCTATCTGCTTTTCTGCCATTTTATCCTGAATGGAAGCTGCTATGTTTGGAAGAATGTGTGCTCCATTTTCTTCTTTCCGGGTAACAATTTCCCATTTATCTATTACTTCACCATCTGCCGTAAAAATCCCCATCTTTACAGTAGTACCACCTAAATCCACGCCAAAACACACCTGTGCCATGCCTGTTGTTCCTCCTTATTCTTCAATTTATGATTTTTGCGAAAACACAATTAATTCTATTGTATCATACACTGAGTGGGAAGAAAACAACAAATTTTGGAGGAATGCGCTGCACACTGTAAGGGGGCTGTGACAGCAGCAGACTTCCTTGCTGCAGCACGCTCTCGCTTGGAAACAGACACAGTGGTGCGTAAGTGGGCAAAATAGACCACTACACATTGTAAGGGGACTGTGACAGCAGCAGACTTCCTTGCTGCAGCACGCTCTCGCTTGGAAAAAAGCACAGTGGTGCATAAATGGGCAAAATACGCCCATTAAGCACCAGTGCTTTTTTGACAGCTGCTTTCAGGAAGCTGCTGCTATCACAGCCCATTTACAGATTGGATACTGTAGTGGTTTTTGTGTAACTATTTACAACTGCTAATGCAGGGGTGGCGATTTGGATGCTTTACTGATTCTGTGACTATTTGCAACTGCTAGTGCTGGGGTGGCGATTTGGATGCTTTACTGATTCTGTAACTATTTGCAACTGCTAGTGCTGGGGTGACGATTTGGCTATTTTACTGGTTTTGTATAGAACCACAACCTGAATTGCCCGGCAGCACAGGCATCCTTTTCTGTGAAAGGGTGCTTTCAAACTCGCCAGTACTTGTATCCTGTTTTTTAGGATACTATGTACTGCTGCGTAGTTTGCGCAGCGAGAGCGTACCCTTAACAGAAAAGGATGCTTGTGCTGCCGGGTACATACTGCCGGGTACATACTGCCGGGTACAATATAAGCAAAAAAATCGCCCCAAAAGCAGCGAAAACTGCAGCTTTTGTGACGATTCTTTCTTTGAGGAGTAATTTTTTAGCGTAACTGCGTTAATTTTGTTGCAATAACTCTGTCAACCGGATATTTGCAGGATGTATATTTGCATCCTGAATATAGTGTATACAGATAACTTCCATATACTGCGATGCCTTCTGATTTTGGTGGCAGTGCAATTTTCTTCAGAACATTTCCTTTTTTAACTGCTCCCGTTGAAGTAGGAGATGTCAAGGAAGGTTTGAACGTTCTGATATTGGAAACATATCCTGCTTTGGAAGAGGATGTTGCATTGCTTCTTGTCAGATACATATATCCGTCACTGTCAAAGGAAACACCCTGTGTTCTGCTTGGAATTGACATAGAATATGTACTGGTCAGTGATGTTTTGCCATCAATGGTATCGATTGTATATCCATACATTGTCGAACTGCTGGAACTGTCGGATTTGCCAACCCATAAAACGTTATCATGGTAAGCAATAACACCGGCACTGGTATTTAAGGTAAGAATATCGGTATAATTTTTTAATGTATAATAACTGTTTCCACTGGTAACGGCACTGGTTATGACAGAATACGGGAAGTAAGCAATGGTAGTTCCTTTTGAAATCCAGATATTCTTTCCGTCATATGCCAGATTATTTACTTTTGCTTTGCTCGGAAGCACGATGGTTGTAATATACGAATGGGATGAACGGTTTAATACATAAACAACGGATTCATCATATCCTGTTGCATCATATGCAGAAATCAGCATATAACCACCTGCCTGACAGATTCCCTGAGGAATCATTTTCTTGCTGGCAAATCCACCGGCGTTTGTATTTTTCATACCCGGAATGGCAAATGATTTGCTATAAGTTGAGCGTTTAGAAAGTGCACTATACTTTTTGTAAGCAGCAGATTTCACAAACTTACTCTTTGTTGTATACTTTTTCGCGCTCTTAGATGTCGCCGGAACAGAGCATGTCTTTGCAGATTTTACAGAAGAAAAGGCACTTTCTGCCGTAACACCATTTACCGTTGTAAATGCTGTCATTTTAAAATAGTACGTTTTGTTCTGTGTTAATCCTGTTTTTACATATTTAACAGTAGAAACATCTGTAATCGTTTTTGCTTTTGTATAAGTACCTGTTTTAGAAGTACTGTAGTAAATGTTATAACCACTGGCATCTGCTACCTTGCCCCAGTAAATTTTTACACGCTTAGAACCACCCTTAATCAGGGAGATGGACGGTGCAGAAGGTGCCGTCAGAGTAATGGCTGAATCAGTACTGGCATTAGCAGTTGTCTCTGTAGTTGTTTCTGTAGTTGTTTCCGTAGCAGAAGTGGTTGCCTGAGTAGGAACAGCACTTCCGATGCTGGTTACAAGTAACCCTGCTAATAACAGGGCAGCTAAATGTTTTCGTTTCATAAATGTCCTCCATTTTGTATTATGTGTATTTTAGCAGCAGCCCGGTAAAAGACTACTGCAATTTCTATGTAATATAGAATAAAAGGAGAATTTGTCAAAAGTGTTTTAAATAAAAAAGTATTTTGAAAAAGTACTTTTTATAGAAAAAAGATTTTGAAAAAGTGTTTGCATAAAAATTGTATAAACAAAAAGAGGGCTATCCTCAAAAGATGGCTTGAAACAAAAGAAGATGATACCTAAAAAGGTACTTTAAAACAGAACAATGTTTTAGAATAAAAAATTCTTAAACAAAAGATATTTTGAAATAATTTGCAATAAAAAAACTTCCTAGAAACTAGGAAGTAAAGAAACGTGCGCGAGAAGATTCGAACTCCCGGCCTTCTGATCCGTAGTCAGACGCTCTATCCAGCTGAGCTACGCGCACATATTCTGTACACTTTTGTACCGAACGAATAATATAGTAGCATAGTAAAAATAAAAAAGCAAGCATTTTTTTGCTTTTTTTTGTAAATTTTTAAAACTTTTTTTAAATCGTGCTAGTTTCCTATTTATTTTACAATTTCTTACTTTTTATTTTTTGCTTTCCCAAAATGCCGTTTTTTTATTAATCGGAAAAATAATGTAAGAAAGACATAAAAAATTGGAAATTCAGCCATAAATGTGACAAGATATTTTACTAAAAATAGATAGAATAATAAAAGAGTATCATAGCCTGGGCGTTTAATTACATGCCGGTTAATGAGCAGTCAAAAAAAGAAAGGAAAGAAAAAACAGAGTATGGGAACATTATATTTACATATCGGAACACCAAAGACAGGAACATCTGCCATTCAGGTTTTTATGGGAAAAAACAGACATATTTTAAAGAAAAAAGGAGTTTGTTATCCGGATTTCAGGCTAGAATTTCCTGGAATTGGTGCGAATCGAAACGCTCATTTTCTAGTGCACCGTTATTTTGACAAAAACAAGAAAAGAGATTATGAGGCAGAAAAAAGCATACAGGAAAAAGCATTTTCCTTATTATTAGAAAATCTGAGCCGCTATGATAAAGTGGTTATGTCGGATGAGGGAATTTGGAACGGTTTTGAATTTTTTGAAGATTTTTGGAAAAAACTATATCAGAAAATTACGGATGCCGGTCACGAATTGAAGGTGATTGTATATTTAAGACGTCAGGATGTTTTTATACAGTCTTACTGGGCACAGCAGGTAAAAGAAACCAGCACAATGACATTTCAGCAGTTTATAGAAAAGAAAAGATATGAAAAATGTCATTTGGATTATGATGTTTCACTAGAGCAGATTGCAAATGTGATTGGAAATAACAATATGATTGTCCGTGTGTATGAAAAAGGACAGTACTATGGAAATTCATTAGTTTCAGACTTTTTACATATTATCGGTTTGGAAATGGATGACAGTTTTTGTGCACCTGATATAATGGTAAATCAAAGTATTTCAGGGATAAGTTTGGAAATCAAGCGCATCTTGAATACAATGCCAGAATACAAAGAAAAAAGAAATTTTTTGGTTGACTATTTAAGAAAATTATCATCACAGGAGAACAAGGCATCTGACTTTTCACGTACTGCTACCTTTTTACCAGAACAACAGCAAAGTTTTATGGCACAGTATGAAAAAGGAAATGAATTGGTTGCGAAACAATATCTGAAAAAAGCAGATGGTATTTTATTTGAAGAAAAAGTAGAAAATATAGAAGGCAGCACACAAGAATATACAAAAGAAGAATTAGTAAAAGCGTGTGGTCAGTTAATGCTTTTTATGGAAAAACAATTAGAAAAGGAAAAAAAGAAAAATACATTTTTCAAAAAAACAAAAAGAAAAATAAGAAAGATACGAAAATTATAGTGTCGGTTAATATGTACCTGCCAACACAGGCTTCCTTTTCTGACAAGGGCACGCTCTCGCTGCTCAAACTACGCAGCAGTACATAGTATCCTGAAAAACAGGATACAAGTACTGGCGAGTTTGAAAGCACCCTTTCACAGAAAAGGAAGCCTATGCTGGCAGGCAATTCAGGTCGTGGTTCTATGCAAAACCGACAGTTGCAACCAACCATCAAAAAACTGCAGACCTGACAACTTGCAAACATTAGATTTACAGTTTAGACTATTCATCCACAAAAAGTCTGTAAAATAGACATTTTATGGCTCTATGTTTGTAATAAAACAAATTACTATACAACAGCTCATCTAATTTGCAAAAAACTGCAGAATAGCCAATTCGTAAACACAGCATTCACAGTTGTAAATAGCTACAAAAATTACTACAACAGCCAATTTCTAAATGGGCTGTGATAAAAACAGACTTCCTGAAAGCAGCTGTTAAAAAAGCACTGGTGCTTAATAGGCGTATTTTGCCTATTTATGCACCACTGTGCTTTTTTCCAAGCGAAAGCGTGCTGCTGCAAGGAAGTCTGTTTTTATCACAGTCCCCTTACAAAACATTTGATTCCCCCAGACTGTACGATACGTCAGATTTGTGCTACAATAAAGTATCTGGTTATACAGCAATACTGGCATATCATCCGTCTTTGTTGCCATATTTGCTAATAATAACAACAATATTAATCTGAATGGAGGAATTTTATGAAAAAGAAAAAACTTGCCTGGCTTCTTGCTATCGCTCTTATTATCAGTACTCTCAGCGGTACAGGCCTTGCAAAAGCAGACAGCCACGCACAAAATTTACCAACTCTTAAAGAAATGCTGACGCTTTGCTCTTCACCGGCAACAGTTTCTTCCCCTGGAGCAGTAACATCTCCGGGTGCCATCGACGATGATGACGATACGGATGATGGCAACGATATTGATGATGATGAAGATGATGAAAATGATGATGACAACGAAAAAAATCCGTCAAAAGACCAGGATACAGATGATGATACATTGTCTGATTCCACAATTGTTCTGCCAACAGCTCCAAGCATTTCTTCCATCCGTGGTGGTTACAAAAAAGTAAAATTAACCTGGAGTGAAATGACGGATGCAAGTGGTTACAAAATTTACTATAGCACTTCAAAAAATGGTAGTTATAAAAGAATCAAAACGATTACCAGCAGTTCTATTACTTCTTTTACAAAAACAAATTTGAAAAAGAACAAGACCTACTATTTTAAAGTCACTTCCTTTGTTGTAACGAATAACTTAATGCTGGAAAGTACCTATTCGCGTATTGCTTCTGCAAAAACCTGTTCCGTACCTTCCACATCAAAAAATGCAAAACTCTATACAACAAAAAAGAAGTTTAATGCTTCCCCTGCATACCAGAAATATGAGGCACTTTCTAAAAAATCTGTCTACTCAAAATCATTTGCCATTCCGGGAATGAAAACAACGAATGTCGGTGGATTTGAAAGCACAAGAATGATTCCTCAGGGAATGTGTCAGGCCGGTGGATATATTTTAATCTCAGCCTATGATGCCAATAAAAAATGTGAATCCGTAATTTACGTTATGAGCCGTTCTTCGCACTCATACATCACCACGATTGTATTGCCAAGCAAAGCAAAAGTCGAAAGTCTTGCTTATGACGGCAAAAATATCTGGATTTCAAGAGGCAGTTACGTATCTTATTTCCCTTATTCTGTTGTGACAAATGCAACAATTAGTGGAAACAGTTACTACGAACTGAGCGCATACACCGGAAGCTGCCAGTTGAAAACAAGCGCAGGCGTTATGACTTATCACGATAAGACACTCTGGATTGGAAAATCCGGAAGTTCTGCTTCCAGCAAAATGTATGGCTACAGCATTTCCGAAACAAACGGAAAATACACTTTGACAAGCCGTTATTCTATGACCATTCCAGCCAGAACACAGGGAATTACCTTTGATAAAAAGGGATATCTGTATCTGACACGAAGCAATAAAACAAATCCGAAAACAGCAAAATATATTTCCTGTATCCAGACTTTCAAACCTTCTCTTAGCAAGCCATCCAAGAGTGGTGCTGTCAAGAAAGGAAAGGCTGTCAGCAAACTGACGCTGCCTCCAAAAGCAGAAGGAATTGCCATTTACGGAAATTACTTATATACACTGTATTCAAGTTGTCAGTACAAATCTTCAAAATATCCGGTAGACCGTGTTATCGCAACAAAATTAACAAAATTAAGATAACCGTTACCAGCAAAAAAGAAACACAAAAAGGATGCCTTAAATGGCATCCTTTTTTGATAGCAACAAAATAAATAACCCCTTTGTATCCGTAACAACATATAAAAGAAAAACTATAAAAACAAAAATATGTGTATAACGACTATAAAAAACATAGTAAATCAAAAAACAAGTACAGGACATTTAATCCTGTACTTGCTTTATTTATAGTCGAGGAATCCTGCTTTATCCACCCCTCATACTACGCACAAAATGAATATAATCTGAGAAACATACTTTTTTATGTACTAAATCAGGCTTTCATATAATGCCGTGATATCTTCTACAGATGTTTCTTTTGGATTGCCTGGTCTGCAGGCATCGTCATATGCAGACTGTGCCAGGAAAGGAATATCTTCCTTCTTAACAATATCCTTTAAGTCTGCCGGGATACCAACATCTTTGGAAAGCTGTTTTACTGCATCTACAGCAGCTTTTCTGTACTCTTCCTGCGACATATTCTCCGTACCTTCTACTCCCATTGCTTTCGCAATATCACGATACTTCTCGCCGGTAGCTTCTGCATTATATTCCATTACTGTTGGAAGTATAATGGCATTGGCAACTCCGTGAGGTGTATCATAAAGAGCACCAAGAGGATGTGCCATAGAATGAACAATACCAAGACCTACGTTAGAAAATCCCATTCCGGCAACATACTGGCCAAGAGCCATACCTTCACGGCCTTCCGGCGTATTATCTACTGCTCCTCTTAATGATCTTGCAATAATCTCGATTGCTTTTAAGTGGAACATATCAGATAACTCCCATGCTCCTGCCGTAATATAGCCTTCAATCGCATGCGTCAGTGCATCCATACCTGTTGCAGCTGTCAGACCTTTTGGCATTGATGACATCATATCCGGGTCTACAAAAGCAACAACCGGAATGTCATGTGGGTCAACACAAACCATCTTACGATTCTTCTCTGCATCTGTGATAACGTAATTGATTGTAACCTCTGCTGCTGTTCCTGCAGTCGTTGGTACAGCAAAAATAGGAACGGATTTGTTCTTTGTATCTGCTACTCCCTCTAAACTGCGAACATCTGCAAATTCCGGATTGTTAATAATTATACCAATTGCTTTTGCAGTATCCATTGAAGAACCACCACCAATGGCAATCAGGTAATCTGTCTGTGCAGCTTTAAATGCTTCTACACCGGTCTGTACATTTTCAATTGTTGGATTTGGCTTAATATTAGAATATAATTCATAAGCAAGTCCGTTCTTCTCTAATACATCCAAAACCTTCTGTGTTACTCCAAATTTTACAAGATCCGGGTCAGAACATACAAAAGCTTTCTGAAAACCTCTTGCCTTTGCCTCGTCAGCAATGCTTCCAATCGCATTCGCTCCATGATATGATGTTTCATTCAAAATAAATCTGTTTACCATTTTAAATTGTATCCTCCCTTTCTAATCAGTCAAGTTCCTCGGAACCATTTTGTACTTTATATTATACGTTCTTGTCCTGTAAAAAGCAATGGATTTTTATTATTTTACACAAAAATTACACAATTAAAAACTCTTTTTGTATATTTCTTACAACTTTTAGACGAATTTTTCTAATTTCCTTTCTGAAACCGTTTTCATTTTCAAATGACACTACACCATTTTCAAAAAGTTACACAGCACGCAGGAAACAACTGCTGATAATACTACTAAAACAGCATTGGAAGATTTCTTTTTTTGATATAAATATAAGTCTGCAAAAAAAATAAACAACATTATCACAATAACTGGTGCCGGTCCAAAAACTGCCTGCAAACCAATTGACATATTTTGTTTTACCAGTGAAAGCATCACGGTAAGCAAAAGGCCGGAAATAATCGGCTTAATCAAGCGGCGAAGCAGATGAAAAATGTCTAATTTTTTATAACGCTGAAATATGTAATAGCCTGCACAAAAAACACCACCCGACGCAGCAACACTGCTGGCATAGCCCAGTAATGCTACTATCAGCCCCTGTATATGGCTCTGGCTGACCTGGTAACCCATCTGATAACCGATTCCTGTCAACGTTTTACACAATATAGAACCCGGGAGAATATTAACAATAGGAACCAGTTTTCCATAAAACACTTCTTCTGCTACCATCTCATCATTCACAAACAGACCATCTGCCACCACTAGATAGGCATCCCCTCCACCAAAGGAAATCAAAGAAGAAAAAATGCCTTTCAGCATAAAATAAATACTGTCTTTTCTTACCCACAGTGCAGGAAGCATACAGGTGACAAGCAATACAACCCACACGGTACTCTCTTTAACAAGCTGTTTAGCAGACACCTTGCTGACTTTCTGCTCTTTCCGGATACTCTGTAAAAATCCCCACAAAGACAACAGTATCATAACCATTTTTACTACTGTTTCTACCATGTTACTTGTAATCATCTGTCTTTTTCCGACGCAGCAAAGATATACGATTCCAACAATGGCAGACACCAGTAAATTTTGGGCATTAAAAGAACACTTCGTGTAGAATAAAACAAAAAATGCTAACGCCAGCACTTGTATTGTAGATAAAGAAAACAAAGGAGTTCTATCGATTCCTAACAAATAATATACATTTTTTCCCATAGTCAGAACAAACACGCCGGCAATAATCAGTAATGTAAAAATAGTACTTTTTTTACTAACCTGTTTTGCTTCTTCCACAGTACGCATAATATAGCCCGTCAGCATACACATAATAAATGCCGTAATACCAACTGACAAAAAACCAATCTGTTCCAGTACAACGCTTTCCACACTGTTTAATACCGAAAGCAATAACAATGTCATAACAGCTCCCGGCAATGAAATCAATAACGCTGCCATTAACATTCCACGAATGCCATAGCACTTTTTTCCAACACCTACTGCCACTTCCAAAGGCAAGGCTCCCGGCGTAATACTCGCCACTACGATATCTTTCTCATATTCTGCCTTTCCAATTACCTTTTGTTCATCAACCACCTCTTTTTCAATAATTGGCACCAGTGCATTTCCACCACCAAATCCTATCAATCCTATTTTCAGGAAAGCACGGTATAATTTTCCTTTCCGGTTATCCCATCTCATTTCATATGCCTCATCATTCTTTGAATTATTTTTTTAGTTTAAGACATCTTTTTGTTGAAATATTGAAAAAAATGTGGCAAAAAAAAGGCCAGATTCCATTTTCTGAAATCTGGTCTTTTCTGTACTTTGTATTGATTATTTTTATTCTGGCATAACCCCAAAATAATTATTTTCTTTATACCATTATATGTATTTTTTTAATTCATTCCAAAGATATTCAACAGATTCTTCTATGGTCTGATTTGTCGTATCTACAGTAATCTCCGGATGCTCCGGTGGCTCATACGGGCTGGAAATTCCTGAGAAATTTGGAATTTCTCCTGTTCTCGCCTTTTGATATAACCCTTTGACATCCCTCTTTTCACATTCTTCTAATGGCGTTGCCACATAAATTTCAATAAAGTCTTCCGTGCCAATAATTTCTCTTGCACTCTGACGGTCTCTTCTATATGGAGAAATAAAGGATGTTAAAACAATTAGTCCGGCATCATTCATCAGTTTAGCAACCTCTGAAACCCGTCTGATATTTTCAATACGGTCTGTCTCCCGGAAACCTAAGTTTTTGTTTAATCCCATACGCACATTGTCGCCATCTAACAGCATTGTGTGCATTCCCTCTGCGAAGAAACGTTTTTCCAGTTCATTGACAAGCGTTGATTTTCCGGCACCGGAAAGACCTGTCAGCCAGATTGTTTTCGGTGTCTGACCTTTCTGTCTTGCACGCAACTGTCTTGTAATATCCATCTCATGCCAAGTCAGATTTTCTTCGCGCCGCAAAGAATGCTCAACCACGCCACAGGCCGAAGTCATATTCGTGACACGGTCAATCAGGATAAAACTTCCCAGTTCTTTGTGATTACTGAATTTATCAAAAACAATCTTATCGGAACAACTGATATCGCAGACAGCAATTTCGTTTTTAAAAATTCGCTCTGCCTTTACTTTATCGCCCGTATTGACATCAATTTTATGCTTGATATTCATAACAACAGCAGGGACCGTCTGTGTTCCTATTTTCAAATAGTAGTTTTTGCCTGCTACCAGTTTGGAATCATCCATCCATAAGATTTTTGCCGTAAACATCTTACCTGTTTTTAGTTCCGTATCACGAACTAAAACGCAGCCTCTGGAAATATCAATTTCAGAATCTAATGATATAGTTACAGCCTGTCCTTTCTGGGCACTCTGCACCTGTTCTGTCATATTATAAATAGATTCTACTTTTGCTTTTGTCCTGCTCGGGAGAACTTCAATCTCATCTCCGACGGAAACACTTCCTACTTCTATCTGTCCCTGAAATCCTCTGAACGAACGATTTGGACGGCTGACGCGCTGAATCGGTAAAACAAAACCATTCTGACTTGTCTTGTCAGATACATCAATCTCTTCCAGATAAGAAAGCAACGTCTTCCCGTGATACCAGCACATCTTATCAGATGCATTTGTTATATTATCACCTTGCGTAGCAGATACCGGAATCGTATAAAGAGAGTCAAATGCGTATTCTGCCGTCATGGTATGAATATCACTTACTATCTGCTGATAAACTTCTTCATCATAATCTACCAAATCCATTTTATTAATCGCATATACAATATGCTGTATTCCCATTAAGGCACAGATTCTTGTATGACGTCTTGTCTGAACTAAAACACCTTTTGACGCATCAACCAGAATAACTGCCAAATCGGCAAAAGAAGCCCCAACTGCCATATTTCTGGTATATTCTTCATGTCCCGGCGTATCAGCTACGATAAAACTTCGCCGTTCTGTTGTAAAATAGCGATATGCAACATCTATTGTGATTCCCTGTTCTCTCTCTGCCATCAGGCCATCCAGCAACAGAGAATAGTCGATTGCCCCATCATTACTTCCCACTTTGCTGTCAAGTTCCAATGCTTTTTCCTGGTCGGCAAAAAGCAATTTTGCATCATATAACATATGTCCAATCAATGTGGACTTTCCATCATCTACACTACCACATGTAATAAATTTTAACAGACTCTGCATTTTAGAAATATCCCTCCCTTTTTCTTCTTTCCATACTGCCGGCAGCTTCGTTGTCGATAACACGGCTGGTACGTTCAGAAGAAACAGCACTTAGCGTTTCTTCAATAATCTCATCTAATGTTGTAGCCTCCGACTCAACTCCACCAGTCAGAGGATAACATCCTAATGTACGGAAACGGATTTTCTTATGCTCTATTTTCTCACCGGGACGTAAACGCATTCTGTCATCATCTACCATAATAATATTTCCATCCCGATAAACCACAGGTCTGACATCAGCAAAATAAAGAGGAACAATTTCTATATTTTCCTGTCTGATATATTGCCAGATATCTTTTTCAGTCCAGTTTGAAAGGGGGAATACACGAATGCTCTCCCCCTTGAATATTTTTGTATTATACAATTTCCACATTTCTGGCCTTTGATTTTTTGGGTCCCATGCCTGCTCACTATTTCGGAAAGAAAAAATTCTTTCCTTGGCACGTGACTTTTCTTCATCACGGCGTCCCCCACCAAATGCTGCCGTGAAGCCATACTTTGTAAGTGCCTGCTTTAATGCCTGCGTCTTCATAATGTCCGTATAAGCCGAACCGTGGTCAAACGGATTGATTCCCTGTTTGATTCCTTCTTCATTGGAATACACAATCATATCCAGACCATATTTCTTTGCAATTCTGTCACGAAATGCAATCATCTCTTTAAATTTCCATGTTGTATCAATATGCATAAATGGAAAAGGGGGTTTTTCCGGATAAAATGCTTTTAATGCCAGATGTAACATAACCGAGCTGTCTTTTCCTATAGAATACAGCATAACGGGTTTTTCACATTCTGCAGCCACTTCCCGGATAATATAAATTGCTTCTGCTTCAAGTTCCTGTAAATGGGTTAACTGACTCATCTTGACCTCCAATATTTTCATTTTGGATTGCAAGCGTGAGTCTTCTGCCATCAATCCAAAATTCTAATTTCGTTTTTCAGACGATGTACCACATTCTGACTTTCCACATAAATATAATATTCATCAGCTTCTAATTCCTTTAATGGAATAGCAAACGGGAACTTCACACGTCCCACTACCATATTAGAATAATCCTGAACATAAGTATGTTGCTCGCCGGCAAAATAAATTCTGTCTACTCTTCCCGGCAGAATATAACTGATAAACAAATCATCGCAAAGACGCGCTCCACTGAAATATTCTCTGTCAATTCGTTCTTCCGTAACCTGTGGCATCTGTCCCGAAAATGGTACAGGTGGTGTCAGGCTTCCGAAAATCACATTATCTGTCGTTTCAACAGGCTGTGCAAATTTCTTAATCTGTGGTTCAAACAGCCATACTTTATTAAAGGCTTTCCTAAAATACAGATTACGATATATCTCACCTGTTGTACTATCCATTTCAATAAACTGCGCTTTTTTGCCTTCTTCTTCTTTGCTCATAAAACCGGCACACATCAGGATTCTTTCACGGTCTTTTGAATAAATTGCACTTCCGAAACGACGGTTTTTCACACAGTCATGTACGCAAAGTGTTCTAAATTCTCCAGTCGTGTTATCCACTTCCAAAAATGCAACGGCAGAGTTTTCACTGTCAGCTGTTTCCAACGGCACGTCACCCATGCTCTGTTCCTGAAACAGTAATATCTTCTCTGTCTGCTTTTCCTCATCATATTCTACAATTGATGCAGAATCAGGTCTTCGGCAGATTTGCTCTACCTCTGCATTGCCATGAAGCTGGAAGGAAGCTGCCTTTGTTCCCTGCCACATTGCTTCCGGAGCCAGAATCCACTGAATCTGTAAGGTTTCCCAATTCAGTTTAATAACAGTATGCAGACGTTTTACGGTAACGATAAGGTCACTTTTATGGTAAGAAAGGAATGAAATTGTCGCCCAGTCACCACGGTTACGGTACTTATCCCCCAAAAGAGAGGAAAGGTCGCACTCTTTGATGATTTTGCCACTGTTCATATCCAGTTCTACAATCTTATCGGCTGTATGCTGTTCGTCTGATGCCGTCACTAAGAATAAGGAATTGTCTTTTTGTGCAACGGTTCCTGCAATCGAAAAGTCCAGTAAGAAAGTACGGTACACTCGTCCCATATAATCCATCTCATGATAACGGCACGGTTTGATTCTGCCCTTCTTGTTCATCCGGTTAGCTGTACGGTCTTCGTATAAGAAATGACCGTTTTCCAACGGAATCATACCAATGTTGTTGGTACGCAGCTGAAGAGAATAACGAATATCGCCGTTGCAGTCAACTGCCAATGGATTAAAGGATACGCCATTAACCAAAATAAAAGGAAAGTGTGTCATTTTCTTGTTATCTGCCGTGCCAATTACATCTTTGATTTTTCTTGGTGTTTCGGATACATAAATCCGAAGCATTCTTCTCTTTACTACATTTTCTTCCCTGTCAATCAGTTCCAGTTCAACTTTATTACTGCGCTTTAAGTAAAGTCCCATAATTGGTACACGATGTCTGGTTGTAAAATCAGTTTCTCCCACAAAATCAGCTTCCGGTGTATCACCAATTACACGGTAACGCACTTTTCGCTCTTTTGAAGAATTAAACAAAAGCAGGGCAGACTGTTTCACCAAATCATATGGATTTGGGACTACCAGAATATGCTGGAAGGTATACATATGACTGTCCAGTACCCTTTCAAAGGCATAATCCCTTAACTGTGTAAGATATGCCTGCTGTGGCACTTTGCGCAAAGGTGACATTACCCTTTTACGGTTTTCTTTGAAAACTTCTTTTTCATAGGTCCGGTCCAGTTTGCGTAAATCGCTTTCACTATATGTTATTTTTGTTCCTCGTTTTACATCTACAAAATATTTACTAAACAATCCCATATTATCCTCTTTTCTATTCTGTCTGGCCTACAACTTCATAGTTAACTGGATGCGCTGCTTCTGTAAATCGACACTCATTACTTTTACATCCACAATATCGCCTACACTAACCACATCTAACGGATGTTTTACAAATTTTTTGTCGGACAGCTGGGAAATGTGTACTAAACCATCCTGATGTACTCCGATATCAACGAATGCTCCAAAATCAATAACGTTTCTAACGGTTCCTTTCAGAATCATGCCCTCTTTTAAATCCTTCATTTCCAGCACGTCCGTGCGAAGAATCGGTTTTGGCATTTCATCACGTGGGTCACGCGCCGGTTTTTCCAATTCCTTTAAAATGTCAACTAAAGTAATTTCGCCAATGCCCAGTTCTGCTGCCATTGCCTTTTTATCCGGCACTTTTTTCATAAGACTTGGCACTTTATCTGCTGCTTTTTCTTTTTCATCAGAAACCGAAATGCCACTGTCCCCAAATGCTTTTGCAAAGGCTGCTCCAAATGCCGTGTTGGTATTTTTCACCTGAAATGCCTGTTTCTTTGCCGGTTTTGCTTTCTTCTTCGTACCAGACTGTTTTGCTGCTTCTGTCTGTATTTTCTTTACATCCTCCATTGTAAGATGCAGTTTTTCCAAAAGAAGGTTGGCTGCTTCGTAACTTTCCGGATGAACACTGGTTGCATCTAACGGATTATCTCCTCCCTGAATGCGCATAAATCCTGCACACTGCTCAAATGCCTTTGGTCCTAATTTTGGCACTTTCAGAAGTTCTTTTCTGTTTTTAAAGGTTCCATTTTCTTCCCGGTAATCCACGATATTTTTCGCAATGGTTTTTGAAATTCCGGAAATATATTCTAACAGGGATGCTGACGCTGTATTCAAATCAACTCCGACCTTATTCACGCAGTCTTCTACAACACCAGACAATGTTTCCGATAATTTTTTCTGATTCATATCATGCTGATACTGACCCACACCAATGGACTGTGGGTCAATCTTAACTAATTCGGCAAGTGGGTCCTGTAATCTTCTTGCAATGGAAGCTGCACTTCTCTGTCCTACGTCGAAGTTCGGGAACTCTTCTGTTGCCAGTTTGCTGGCTGAGTAAACGGATGCGCCTGCTTCATTTACAATAATATACTGTACCGGTTTGTCAATTTCTTTTAACATCTCTGCCACAATCTGCTCTGACTCTCTGGATGCCGTTCCATTTCCTATGGAAATCAAGGAAATATCATATTTTTTAATCAACGCTTTTACGGTACGTTTTGTTTCTTCTACTTTATTCTGTGGTGCTGTCGGATAGACAACCGTAGTATCCAGCACTTTTCCGGTTGCATCCACTACAGCAAGTTTACATCCGGTACGGAATGCCGGGTCCCATCCTAAAACATTTCTTCCTGCAATTGGTGGCTGCATCAGTAACTGTTCTAAGTTTTTGCCAAACACCTTAATGGCACCGTCTTCTGCTTTTTCCGTCAGTTCATTTCTAATTTCTCTTTCGATAGCCGGAGCAATCAGACGCTTATAACTGTCTTCGATTGCTTCCATCAGAATGGTTTCTGTCTGGGTTCCTTCTGCCGTAACCGTCTTCTTTTTCAGGTACTGCAAAATTCTCTCTTCCGGTGCTTCCATCTTAACACTCAGAAACTTTTCTTTTTCTCCACGGTTTAATGCCAATACCCGGTGAGAAGCCACTTTGCTGACAGCTTCCTGATAATCATAATACATCTCGTATACTGACTGTGCTTTTTCGTCTTTTGCTGTCGATATAATTCTTCCTTCTTCAAAGGTAATGTTACGAATATAGCTGCGATATTCTGCATTGTCAGAAATTTCTTCTGCAATAATATCTTTTGCTCCCTGAATGGCATCAGCAACAGAAGCCACTTCTTTTTCTTCCGAAATATATTTTTGTGCTTCTTCCTCTGCATCTGCACCTGCTTCCTGCTGCATAATAAAACGTGCAAGTTCTTCCAGACCTTTTTCCTTTGCAATCGTAGCTCTCGTTCTTCTCTTTGGACGGTATGGACGATATAAATCATCTACTACAACCTGTGTTTCTGCACGTAATATCTGCTCTTTTAATTCTTCCGTCAGTTTACCCTGCTCCTCAATGCTTGATAAAACCTGCTCTTTCTTTTCTTCCAGATTACGCAGATAGGTAAGACGCTCATTTAAGTTACGCAGTTGTTCATCATTCAATGAGCCGTGTGCTTCCTTACGATAACGTGCAATAAACGGAATGGTATTGCCTTCGTCTATTAACTTGACCGTGGCTTCTACCTGCCATAAATTAATTTCAAGTTCCTGTGTGATTTTTTTTAATATATCCATAAGTCCTCCAATTACATAAAAAAGCAACTGCAATAGCAGTCGCTTTTTTATTTGTTCTATCTTGATTTTCTGCGACAACTCTTACTTTTTACAAAGTATTTTAACCACTTCAGACTCTCTTCTTCTGCCTGTTAAGCCAGTGAAAAAGCATCATGAACTGCCTGGGCAGCTGCATCTGTATACTTTTCGTCAATCAGGACAGTAACACGGATTTCAGAAGTAGAAATCTGTCTGATATTAATACCTGCATCATAAAGTGCTTCAAACATCTTTGCTGCAACGCCCGGATTTGTCATCATACCTGCACCAACAACAGACACTTTTGAAACGTCTTTTGTGACAGTAATCTTTTCACATTTCAGACTTGTATTTCCGTGACGCTCTAATGTTTCTTTTGCAACATCTGCCATATCCTCTGTTACCGTAAAACTGATGTCCTGTGTTCCACCATGCTCTACTGACTGTAAAATCATATCTACATTTACTTTATGATTTGCTAAATGCTGGAATAACTTAAATGCTACCCCCGGCTTATTCTCAAGTCCCTCTACGGCAAACTGTACAACATTTTTGTCTGTAGCAACTCCACTTACTAACATTTTCTCCATATTACTTTCCTCCTTAACGACTGTTCCTTCACTTGTATTTAAACTAGAACGTACTACTAACTGTACTCCATATTTCTTTGCCATCTCAACCGAACGGTTGTGAAGCACACCTGCACCAAGACTTGCTAACTCCAGCATCTCATCATATGTGATTTCATCTAATTTACGCGCATTCGGTACCACACGTGGGTCTGCCGTAAATACACCATCTACATCTGTATAAATTTCGCAGGCATCGGCATTTAATGCTGCTGCCAGTGCAACTGCTGTTGTATCGGAGCCACCACGGCCTAATGTGGTGTAATCATCATACTGATTGATTCCCTGGAATCCTGTAATTACTACAATACGGCGATTATCCAGTTCAAACTTGATTCTCTGTGCATCAATTTTCTTTAATCTGGCATTTCCATAATCTGCTGTTGTATGCATAGCTACCTGAAATGCATTTAAAGATACAGCCGGAACTCCCAGCGAATCCATTGCCATTGCCATCAATGCAACAGAAGTCTGCTCACCTGTTGTCAGAAGCATGTCTAACTCACGATGGGAAGCCTTTGGATTAATGTCTTTTGCCATTTCAAGAAGTACATCCGTCTGCTTGCCCATAGCAGATAATACAACAACAACCTGATTTCCTTTTTTGTAATCTTCTATGCATCGCTTTGCAACATTAAAAATACGTTCCTTGTTGGCAACAGATGTGCCGCCAAATTTCTTAACTACTAACATATTTTACCTCTTTCTGTGCCGTCTATTGTGCACTTTCTAATAGTTTACTCATCAATGTATAACCCTGTTCCACTACTACACCACTATTTTTTGCATCTGCTTCATTGTATAAACCATTAAACTTCTTGTCAACCCTGCTGTCATATAACATATATGGTACCGGGTCGGAAGTATGGGTTCTGCAGGCAATTGGTGTCGGATGGTCCGGCATAACCAGCATCCGGTAGTCTTCTCCTGACTCTTTCATTTTTTCAACCACTTTAGAAAGAACTCTGCTGTCCAAGTACTCGATAGCTTTGACTTTTCGCTCCAGACTTCCCTGATGTCCCATTTCATCAGGTGCTTCCATATGAATATATACAAAGTCAAAATCATCTTCTAACAATGCTTTGACTGCAGCGTCTGCTTTCCCTTCCCAGTTGGTTTCCAGCGTGCCGTCTGCTCCCGGCACTTCTATATTTGTCATCTGTGCACCGACAGCAATTCCTTTTAATAAATCAACTGCCGAAATCATAGCACCTTTTTTATGGAACTTTCCTTCAAAAGAATCCAGTACCGGTTTGGTACCTGCACCCCAGAACCACAGAGAATTTGCTTTGTTCAAGCCTTTCTTTGCACGTTCAACGTTTAACGGATGATTATTTAAAATATCATAACTTCTCTTCATCATATCACGGAGTTTTTCATCCTGTGGAAGGTACTGACCAATCACCCTGCCTAATACATCATGAGGTGGTGTCAGTTCTACAACCTCACCCTTGTCCCAGATTGTAAGATGACGATAACTGGTTCCTACATAGTATTGATAAATTTCATCATTCATTTCTTTCTGGATGGCTTCCATCAGGACAGCTGCATCCTCTGTCGAAATCTCACTGGAACTGTGGTCAATAATCGTCTTTTCCTCATATGGCAGGTCATCATCTGACACGGTAACAATATTACAGCGAATCGCAATATCTGTTTCTTTCATTGGGACACCAATGCTTAATGCCTCCAGTGGAGAACGGCCAGTGTAATATTTTTTCGGGTCATATCCTAATACGGCAAGATTTGCCGTATCACTGCCCGGTTTCATTCCTTCCGGAATGGTATGTGCCAAACCGATTTCTGACTTTGGTGCTAAAGCATCCATAACCGGAGTCTTTGCATACATAAGGGGTGTTTTGCCACCGATTTCTTCGATTGGCTCATCAGCCATACCGTCACCTAATACAACCAGATACTTCATATTCTTCCTCTTTTCCTTTTTTTCTTTCCTGCTTTTGCAAAATACGATTATGCATCAAAACGTATTTTGTTGATAACTTCAACCTGCTTTGCAGCCCCTGCATAAGCACCTTCTGTAATTTCTTCTGTTACAAAGCCAAACTCATCATCAAATCCGGCATCTACAGGTGTTACTTTGCCAAAGGCTTTTTCTACTGCATCCTGAACGCTTTCCCTATTGCCTTTCACACGCACAAGGAACTTGGATGTCACTTCATCTAATGGCATCAGTGCCAGTTTTTCGTGGTCCCATAATGTTTTCATATTGACATTGACATGCTTTGCTTCATCGATGATGTCAGAAACAACAGCACTCGCCGTAGCAAGTTTGCCGGCTCCCTGTCCATAGAACATAACATCACCAACCATATTTCCTTTTACAAGAATTGCATTAAATACGCCATCTACGCTGTACAATGGATGGGATGAAGTAATCAGTTTTGGTGCGACCATTGCTGAAACCTTGTCACCTGATTTTTTGCTGGAGCCAAAAATCTTAACTTTTGCTCCGATTTCTTTTGCATATGCAATATCTCTATCTGTAATCTTTGTAATTCCCTCTGTATAAATATCTTCAAAATCCAGCTGCTTGCCATATGCCAGAGAAGTTAATATGGCAATCTTTCGGCAGGCATCATATCCTTCTACATCAGCAGTAGGGTCTTTTTCTGCATATCCCTTCTCCTGTGCCTCTTTTAATACGGAATCGAAATCAGAACCTTTATCTGTCATCTCTGTCAGAATATAGTTAGTTGTTCCGTTTAAGATACCGGAAATCTCAAGAATTTCGTCCGGTGCCAGAGAAATTTTTAATGGACGGATAATTGGAATACCACCACCTACACTGGCTTCAAACAGGAAGTTGACATTGTGCGACTGCGCAATCTCAAGCAGTTCCGGACCGTATGCAGCAACCAGTGCCTTGTTTGATGTGCAGACACTCTTTCCACTTTCTAATGCTGCCTTTACAAATTCATATGCCGGATGGAGTCCTCCCATGGTTTCGACTACAATCTGTACTTCTGTGTCATTTTTGATTTCCTCAAAATCATGCACAATAATATCCTGCACCGGGTCTCCCGGGAAATCTCTTAAGTCAAGTACTGACTTTACAACGATTTCTTCGCCGGTTCTCTTGGTAATAATATCTGCATTCTCTCTGAGAATTTCTACTACTCCTGAACCAACAGTACCATAACCTAATACACTTACTTTAATCATGTTTTCCTCCTTTTTTCTGCCCTACTGTTTCTTTTTTATTTATATTTTTCAGGTATTTCTGCTTAACGGACAATCCATGCCAGATATGCATTTATAAACGGGTCAATATTTCCATCCAGCACACCCTGCACATTACTCACTTCTGTATTTGTCCTATGGTCTTTTACCATTGTATATGGCTGCATTACATAAGAACGTATCTGGCTGCCCCAGCCAATTTCTTTTGCTTCGCCACGAATACCATTTGCCTTTGCAAGCTGTTCTTCCTGCTTTAACATATATAATTTTGCTTTTAACATCTGCATAGCTTTATCTTTATTCATATGCTGCGAACGTTCATTCTGACATTGTACCACAATACCTGTCGGAAAATGGGTGATTCGTATTGCAGAAGATGTTTTGTTGATATGCTGTCCACCTGCTCCACTGGAACGGTATGTGTCTATCCTGATATCATCTTCATTAATTTCCACATCCAAATCCGTCTGTATATCCGGCATCACGTCGCAGGATACAAAAGAAGTCTGACGTTTTCCTGCTGCATTGAATGGCGAAATACGGACAAGACGGTGTACGCCATGCTCTGATTTCAGATAACCATATGCATTGATGCCATTGATTTGTAATGTTACTGACTTATAGCCTGCCTCATCACCATCCAGAAAATCCAGCATTTCTACCTGAAATCCTTTTTTCTCTGCCCAACGCTGATACATACGGCAAAGCATACTTGCCCAGTCACAGCTTTCTGTTCCACCTGCACCGGCATGTAATGTCAGAATGGCATTTTCCTTGTCATATTCACCACTTAACAGTGTTTCGATACGAAGTTCCTCAAACTGTTCTTCAAATGCCTGAAAAGATTCTTCTATTTCCGGTAATAAACCGGCATCCTCTTCTTCCTGACCAATCTCGATAAGCGTCAGCATATCTTCCCGGTCACTGCATAATGCTTCATATCTCTCTATGATGGTTTTTAATTTTTTACTCTCTTGTACTACCGATGTAGAACGTTCCGGGTTATCCCAGAACCCCGGCTCTTCCATGGTTTTATCTAATTCTTCTACCCTGTCTTTTTTATTAGCCAGGTCAAAGTGAATCCCCCATTTCAAGCAGCGGCTGTTCATAATTTGATAATGCTAATTTGAGATTATCATATTCTACCATCCACTCACCTCTTTCTATCGAAAACCGGCTTAACCGGCTTTGCTTTTATTAAATTCTTTTTCCACAGCACATTTTGTATTTCTTGCCACTTCCACAAGGACATGGGTCATTTGGCTGTATTTTTTTACCGGCTCTTCTTTTTGGTGCTGACGCTACCGTCTCATCCTTGTTCGTACCGGTTACTTTAGCGACCTGCTCACGCTCAACTTTCTGCTCAATCTGAACATGCATCAGTGCCTTTACGGTTTCTTCGTAAATAGCATCTATCATTGCATCAAACATATCAAATCCGGCAAATTTGTATTCTACTACCGGGTCCCTCTGTCCGAATGCCTGCAGGCCAATTCCCTGACGCAGCTGGTCCATATCATCAATATGGTCCATCCACTTATGGTCAATTACTTTTAATAAAATGATACGCTCAACTTCACGAATCTGGTCAGCCTCCGGGAACTCTGCTTCTTTTGCTTCGTACAATTTAACAGCTTCTTCCTTAATCTGCTGCAGCAGTTCGTCCCTGCGCATATGTTTCATCTGCTCTTCTGTCAGCTTTATTTTCTTAATCGGGATAATCGGAAGCAATACGTTATTTAACTCTTTTAAATCCCATTCTTCTGCCGGAGCATCTGCATTGATTGTTGCACATACAATACGCTCAACAACATCTGTAATCATCTTGTAAACGGTATCGCGCATGCTCTCGCCATCTAATACACGACGACGTTCTTTATAAATTACTTCACGCTGTTCATTGTTGACGCGGTCAAATTCCAGCAAATTCTTACGGATACCAAAGTTGTTTCCTTCAATCTTCTTCTGTGCACCTTCAATGGCACTGGAAAGCATCTTATGCTCAATCTGCTCGCCTTCCGGCATTGCCTCAAACAGACCCATCAGACGTTCTGAGCCGAACAGGCGCATCAAATCGTCTTCCAGCGAAATGTAGAATCTGGATTCACCCGGATCACCCTGACGTCCTGCACGTCCACGCAACTGATTGTCGATACGGCGTGATTCATGTCTTTCTGTACCGATGATTTTCAGACCACCCAGTTCCTTAACGCCTTCGCCAAGTTTAATATCCGTACCACGTCCTGCCATATTCGTTGCGATGGTTACGGCACCTTTCTGTCCGGCATCTGCAATGATTTCAGCTTCCAGTTCATGGAACTTCGCATTCAGGACTTTATGCGGAATCCCTTTTCTCTGCAATTTCTGGCTTAAATATTCCGATGTATCAATGGCAATCGTACCAACCAGTACCGGCTGTCCTTTTTGATGTGCCTCGACAATATCGTCCACAACGGCTGCAAATTTTTCTTCCTTCGTTTTGTATACAACGTCATTATAATCAATACGTGCAACCGGAAGATTTGTCGGTACCTCTACAACGTCCATTTCATAAATCTCACGAAATTCCTTTTCTTCGGTAAGGGCAGTACCTGTCATACCGGCTTTCTTTTCATATTTGTTAAAGAAATTCTGGAATGTAATCGTTGCTAATGTCTTGCTCTCTCTCTTTACTTTTACATGCTCTTTTGCTTCGATTGCCTGATGCAGTCCGTCTGAGAAACGGCGTCCCGGCATAATACGTCCGGTAAACTCATCAACAATCAGAACCTCATCATCTTTTACGACATAATCTTTGTCTTTGAACATCAGTGAATGTGCACGAAGGGCAAGGTTGATATTATGCTGCAGTTCCAGATTGTCCGGGTCTGCCAGGTTATCTACCTGGAAGAAACGCTCTGCCTTACGGACACCTTCTTCTGTTAAGTTGACATTTTTATCTTTTTCATCAACAACATAATCGCCTGTTTCTTCTTCCTCTTCATTCATCAGAATATCCATCTTGGATAACTCTTTTGCTGTACCTTTTGTTAACTGCTTTACAAAAATATCGCAGGCTTCATATAATTTAGTTGATTTTCCACTTTGTCCGGAAATAATCAATGGTGTTCTTGCCTCATCAATTAATACGGAATCGACCTCATCAATGATAGCATAATGAAGGGAACGCTGTACTAATTCTTCTTTATATACCACCATATTATCACGAAGGTAATCAAAACCAAGTTCGTTGTTGGTTGCATATGTGATATCGCAATTATAGGCTTCTCTTCTTTCATCATTGTCCATTGAATTTAAAATAACACCAACGGAAAGTCCTAAAAATTCGTGAACTTTTCCCATCCACTCAGCATCACGTTTGGCAAGGTAATCATTGACTGTTACAATATGAACACCTTTTCCCTCTAATGCATTAAGATATGCCGGGAGTGTTGATACTAATGTTTTACCTTCACCGGTACGCATCTCTGTGATACGTCCCTGGTGTAAGATAACACCACCAATTAACTGTACATGGTAATGACGCATACCCAATACTCTGGTTGCTGCCTCACGGACGGTTGCATATGCCTCCGGCAATAAATCATCTAATGTTTCTCCCTGCTCCAGACGTTTCTTGAACTCCGGTGTTTTTGCCTTGAGTTCCTCATCTGTCATTTTCTCAAATTTTGGTGCAAGTGCTTCAATCTTATCTACGATTGGAAGTACTCTTTTTACTTCACGCTCGCTGTGCGTTCCAAAAATCTTACTAAATACACTCATGAACTTCGCTCCTATCTATTTTTTAAATTATGCACAAATATTTCTGTCTGTAATCTATGTATGTAGTCATTTCCTTTGTGAATAATAAAACAAACCATTCTAAAGTATAGCATTAAATCTTTTGCTAATCAACTTTTATTTTAAGGAAATCAAAAAAGAACCGTCCAAAAAGCCAACTGTTGTTGCTGTTTTGGGGAACGGTTCTTCTTTATGAAATCTGTTTTATTTTAATTTGATTGTCTTAATCTTGGAATCCTGAATCAGAAAATAACGGTTTGTCTTCTGCCCCGGGAAGAAGTAACTGATTTTGCTGCTTAAATTTTTTGAAAACTTTTTGACACCATTTGTCCGATATACAACGCACTTTGTAGCCGAATTTAACAGGATTTCGTCTTCGCAAATCTGCACACTGGTATAATCAGCATCGACTTTTTGGGACAATTTCTTTTTGCCCTCTGTATCATATAAAATCATCTGTGCTTTTTCTTCGCCGGCATCCAGAATCATCCCTACAACATCTTCATTGCAAAAAGCACTTTTTATCGTTTCGGAAAATGTTTTCTTAGCGACTGCCTTTGGCTGCTTCATATTATTCCAGATATAAAATCCTTTTTCTCCAAATAAGCACACATTATCTTCATCCAGAAAGCGAATCTCTGAAATAACGGTTTCATTATAATTATGTGCTCCCACAAGGCAGTTTGCATTTTTTCCTACTTCTGAGAAATTGTAAAAGGTAACCCTGCTTTGTGCTGCACCCGAAGTTACACATAAATAGGATACGGCAATGCTGCTGCCGTCCGGCGATAAATCCATACATACCGGGTATCCGTCCTCTACATTGGTCGGTATCTCTGCCAGCAGTTTGTTTGACTGGTCAAACGGATTATAAATCGCAATTGTGTTTGATGCGCTTTCTTCCCACATAACGGCTATAACGCCCTGTCTGGATACGCACGCCTGCACTATCGGATAGTCTACGGAAAAGTCGGTACCCGTATCATCACCTTTATAAACATAGAGTGATTTTCCACCAATATCTGCTATCACTGCGCTCGACTGGCAGGTATCAATTTTAGGGTTTACCATATCATAACTTCCACTCCAGAGCGATGTACCCTTATTATCAACTGTCGTGACGCCATCTCTTCCATAACGAATCACTCCATCCGCATACGATACATAATTCTGCGAACTTCCATTTTTTACGGAAACAGCCTGTACCACTTCATAAGAGTCATATTGCCTGTTAATAAACCAATGAAACAGCAGATAAAACACAACAGCACATATCAGAATACATATCACTGCTGACACAAGAAATGTAATTCTCTTACGGTGCTGCTCCTTCACAGCCATTACATCAAACGAACGTCCAATCAAACTTTCCATCATTTGCCTCCACGCTGAATTTATCCTGATTTTCTAAATGGTAGTATACTATAACTTGACAGCAAATGCACTCTTTTTTTCTGAACTGACAGATTGCACTATCGTAAAATCATTCGCATTTTTATCTGTTTCTGCATTATGGTAAAACCAGAAGTTGTCCGGCTTTAATTTCATCTTCGTTTTTAATGTGATTTATTTTCTTGACATTCTCCATATACTGCATATCGTGATACTGCCTCCATACAATCTGGCTTAACGTATCCCCGGACCGTACAATGTAACTTTGATTACTCGCTGCTGCATTTGCTTTTTTTACATTTTCGGATTTTGTATTCGCTGTTGTCTTGCTTTCCTCTGACTTGCTATTTGCTGTCGTCTTGCTGTCATCTGACTTGCTGCTTGCTGTTGCCTTGCTTTCCTCCGACTTGCTCTTGTTTGACTTGCTGCTTGCTGTTGCCTTGCTTTTATCTGCTTTGCTATTGGCTGCTGCCTGCTCTTTTGACAAAACAGGTGGCACCGTCTGCTCTGGAAGAACTGAGGCATCAGGAAGAAATGCTTCCTGTGTTTCTTCTGCCGGCGCACTTGTCACATCCGTTGTCGCACCTTCTTCTTTCGGCTTACTTGTTACATCCGTTGTCGCATCTTCTTCTGTCGGCTTACTTGTTACATCTGCCGTCGCATGCGACAAAGTTTCTAATGTTTTTTCCAGACTTTCTATCTTCTGATTACTCTGCACTAACAGATTGGCACCCAGCACTGCCAGCAAAATTGCAGCAGCTGTCACACTATAAAAAGCAAACTTCTTTGTTTCTTCCTTTTCTTCTTTTTGCTGTATCACTTTTCGTACATCTGCCGTTACGTCATCTTTATATTCTGCTTCAAAACTTTTCTTTGGCTGTCCCTGCAGCATATACTCCTGCATCAAAGGATTTTTGTCGTAATAAATGACATATCCCGGCATTTCTACTAATTTTCCATTATGCCAATGATAAATTTTTTCTTCTTTCTCCCCTAAATCCTCCAAAAAAAGTACTTTTTCTTCCTGTGAAAAATATTTTTCCTGAATCATTTGTACACTTTTATCAATCTGGCTGTTCCACATACTGACACCACAGCCCCAGCCAAGCACCTGTGCTCCCGGAAAACTGCCACATACTTTTTCATAGATTTCATCCCACGTATCATCCGTAAATGCTTTTGTCCCTTCCGGCAAATCCAGTTCTATCCCGACTGCCCCATAAATAAAACTGCAGTCTTTTGCCTGTTCCTCTCCTTTTTGTCCCACAAAAATCACAACTGCTTCCTGCTGTTTTGTCTGAAAAATCTGATGCATATAGGTAATGACATAATCTTCAATATAAACACGTTTTTGTTCCGGTTGTTCCCCCATCTGGCGAATATTCTCCGGCAATTCATAAAACCGGTATGCACTTTTTTCCTTTGGTTTTCCATATTCTCTTTTTGCCATTCTGTTTTGCACCCTCCTATCTGTCACTTGCTATTGCGATTGTAACACCCCGTCCCTTCATATTTTGTCGAACGGACAAACTTTCTCCCCCTATTTATCGAAATGATTCGACTTTCTGCCATATCCTTCCATAGCGTGTTTAAATCCTTTGGAAACCGGACATACTCCATATGAATTTATCTGACAAAAAAAGAAACGGAGAATATTTATGAATCAGCTATTAAACGAATCACTGACAGAGATAGCAGGCGATATCTGCTATTATAATGTGCACCAGAAAAAAGCACTTTCTGCCTTTACAAAACAAATGCGCCAGCTCAAAAAACTGGCAGCACAAAAAAAGCAGCATATTGTCTTTCTGTGTATCGGCTCAGACCGTGCAACCGGAGATTGTTTCGGGCCATTAATAGGAACAAATTTGCTGACAGAATTTTCAAAAAGTCATTCCCCCTCTGCCATGCCTTCGGTTTTTGGCACTCTGGCAGAGCCAGTACACGCAATGAATTTAGAAAAAACGGTTTATAATATCAAAAAACTATTTTATTCCCCTTTTATTATAGCCATTGATGCTTCTCTCGGCATCCGGCAGCACGTTGGCTATATTACACTTGGCAATGTTCCATTACTGCCGGGAATCGGTGTGCAAAAAAAATTGCCCGAAATCGGCGATGCCTCCATTACGGGTATCGTCAATATTTCAGGCAAAAATTGTCATTCCACATTACAAACCACTCATCTTTCTACCGTTGTAGAGCTATCTGATTTTACAACAGAAGGGATTCTGAAAGTGTTTTTGTAATTTTTTATGCAGAAAGTAAAAATATTATTTTGTATAAAATGTATTACCGTTATGCTTACAAAAGCAAACGATATCGCGTTATACAGGGAATCACATATCCACCCTGCCTTCAAATGCACGATACAGTGTCACTTCGTCAATGTACTCTAAGTCACCACCTGCCGGAACACCACTGGCAATACGGCTCACTTTGATTCCTAACGGTTTTACTAATTTGCTGATATATGTGGCTGTTGTATCTCCTTCCAGATTCTTATTTGTGGCCACAATCACCTCATCCACATCCTGCTGCAGACGGCACATCAATTCGCTCAGGCGAATATCCTGCGGACCTATACCTGCCATCGGAGAAATTGCTCCATGCAGTACGTGGTAAACTCCCTCGAATTTTCCTGTCTTTTCATAAGCTGCCAGGTCACGTGGATTTTCAACGACCATAATCTGCTTATGATTCCGTTTGGGATTTGCACAAATCGGACAAATCTCCTCATCCGTATAGGTACAGCACTCTTTGCAGTACCGTACATTCTTTTTCGCACTGACAATCGCAGAAGACAGACCATTTACCTGTTCTTCCGGCATATTTAATATATGAAATGCCAGACGCTGTGCAGACTTTTGACCAATCCCCGGCAAATGTGCCAGCTGTTCTACCAGATTACTAATCTGCGTACTATAAAAATCCATCTCTTACACTCCAATTTCCGAATGTATTTAGAATAAACCACCTAAACCACCAGTTAACTGTTCCATCATGGCAGCATTCTCTTCTTCCATCTTACGGAGAGCCTCATTTGTTGCTGCAACAATTAAATCTTCTAACATTTCAATATCATCCGGGTCCACAACTTCTTCAGAAAGTTTTACAGAAAGTACTTCTTTTTTGCCGGATACACGAACCGTAACGGCTCCACCACCAGCTGTTGCCTCCCACTCTTTTTCTTCCATTTCTTTTGATTTTTCTTCCATCTGACGCTGCATTCTCTGTGCCTGCTTCATCAAATTGTTCATATTTCCCGGCATTGCTCCACCCGGAAAACCACCTCTTTTTGCCATAATATTAAATCCTCCATTACTAACTTTCTATTCTTTATTATATCTATCTTCTGCTTTTTTGCAAAAGTTTTATTTTTCTTCTAAACATACTCTATCCCATCAAAATGAATCATTTGGGCAATATCCTCGTATTTGTCATTTACACGCCCGTCAACTGTGCGCGTTTCAATAACAATTTCTTTTCCGATAATCCCCTGAATCACATTTTTCAGGCATTGCAATTCCTGCCCACTATTCTGTATGAAAAAGCCCTCTGCCACTTCGTCCGTAAACTGGAGTAACAAAGTCCCTCTGTCTGAAAGAATACGCTTTGCCTGCGAAAGCATATTTTCTCCCGGCTGTCCATAAGCAACCAGTATTTCATTCCAACGGTTAAGCACTTCCCTGATATCTTCCGGCAATGCTTTCGGCAATATTTTAGGCTCTTCCTTTCGTGGTGCTTCCTGCTGTGATTCTCCCCCTGCCGGTGACGAATTGCCTTGTTTTACAGTCAACTCACCCCGTTCTATCTTATTTTCCAGTGCTGTCAGACGGTTTGACAGGGTTGTGACATCCTGTGGCTGGTCCATTTGTGGCCTGCACAGTTTAATCAGTGTCACTTCAAACAGCACTCTTTTTTGGGAAGCATAACGAAGCTGGTTCGACAGTTCTGACAAAATACGGATATAACGTATCAGCGTATTTACATCTGTCATCTTTCCTTCTTCTTTCATCTGCTGTAACTGTTCCTGCGATACATCCAGCAGGTCGCCTCCCTGCTCCGAAGCATCCACTAACATCAGTCCACGCAGATACCAGATAAATTCACTGATAAACTGTTCCAAATCACGTCCCATTGCCATCATCTCATCAAGCAGTTCTACGCATCCAATTACATTCTGCACTGTGATATACTGAAACATCCTGCTGTATACAGCCGTATCAACTGCTCCAAGCACTTCCAATGCTCTTTCGTATGTCAGTTCTTGTCCCAGATAAAAAGCGATACACTGGTCTAACAGGCTCAGCGCATCACGCAGGGAACCATCTGCTGTTTTGGCAATATAGCGAAGTGCCTTTTCCTCTGCCTGTACCTGCTCCTTATCAACCAATTCCCGTAATCTCGCCTCTATCGTATCAATGGAAATCCGACGAAAATCATAACGCTGGCATCTGGAATGAATGGTAATCGGAATCTTATGCGGCTCTGTCGTAGCGAGAATAAAAATCACATAAGACGGTGGCTCTTCTAATGTCTTTAACAGTGCATTAAATGCTCCTGTAGACAACATATGCACCTCATCAATAATGTAGACTTTGTATTTTCCCTCTGCCGGTGAATATTGTACTTCTTCAATAATATCGCGGATATTTCCAACACCATTGTTTGAAGCTGCATCAATCTCGATTACATTCATAGAGGTCTGGTTATTAATCTTCTTACAAATCTCACACTCATTGCAGGGATTGCCATTGACCGGATGCTGGCAGTTAACTGCCTTTGCCAGAATCTTCGCTACCGTTGTCTTTCCTGTTCCTCTTGTTCCACAAAAAAGATAAGCATGTCCAATGCGTTCTGTCTGAATCTGATTGCGAAGTGTTGTGACTATATGCTCCTGTCCCTTTACTTCATCAAATTCTCCGGGTCTAAACTTCCGATACAACGCTGTATATGACATGCTTATTACCTCCTGATATTAATCACCAAAGCAGATTCCAAGTCCTTTTGCTTCTTTGATAATCGTGGACTCTGGGTCTACCATTTTTAATTTTCCTGCTACTTCTTCCAAAGGTACCGGTACAACTTCGCCATCACGGAAGCCAACCATATAACCATATTTTTCTTCAATAATCAGCCTTGCTGCTGCAGCACCCAGACGGCTGGAAATCACTCTGTCGTAAGGGCACGGTTCCCCACCTCTCTGGGTATGTCCCGGAACCGTAATCCGAACTTCCTGTCCCGTCTTCTCTTCGATTTCCTTTCCAATCTGATAAGAAATGGAAGGGAATGGGTTTGCTTTTCGTTTTGCTTTTAATTCTTTTTTCGTCAGGGCTGCGTCTTCTTTTGAAATCGCACCTTCTGCTACGGCAAGAATAGAGAAACGCTTTCCTTCTTTTGTTCTCTTGTCCAACGCCCTTACTACCGAATCAATGTCATACGGTATCTCCGGCAGAAGAATAATATCAGCACCACCTGCAATACCGGCATGAAGTGTCAGCCAACCCACTTTGTGTCCCATTACCTCAACAATAAACACACGTCCGTGTGAAGCAGCTGTCGTATGAATACAATCAATTGCATTGGTTGCGATATTGACTGCACTCTGGAAACCAAATGTAATATCGGTACCCCAAATGTCATTATCAATTGTCTTAGGAAGCGTTACCACATTGCAGCCTTCCTCACGAAGTAAATTTGCTGTTTTATGGGTTCCATTTCCACCAAGAATCACAAGACAATCCAATCCCCATTTTTTGTAATTGCTCTTCATAGCCTCAACCTTGTCCAGACCATTTTCATCCGGTGTACGCATATGCTTGAACGGCTGACGGGAAGTACCAATAATTGTACCACCTTCCGTCAGAATACCGGAAAAATCTTTTGGTTCCATTACACGGTAATTTCCATAAATCAAGCCTTTATATCCTTCTAAAATTCCATATATCTCAACATCAGGATAGGTTTGATACAGGGTTTTTGCAACCCCACGCATTGTTGCATTTAAACTCTGGCAATCGCCACCACTCGTCAAAAATCCAATTCTTTTCATGTATAACCTGCCTTTCTGCATGTCCAACATTTCAAATTCAATTACGACATAATTTTACCATATTCTACACCATTGCGCAAATCACAATTCTTTCTTCCTTTGCATAGAAATATCCGTTTCCTCCTCCAATTCCTCTTCTCTTTTTCTGCTGTATCCCCATTTTTTGTTTGCCACAAAGGAAACGATACCATATCCAATTACTGCAATAATGACAATAATAAGAATAGCTTCCGGCGATGCCACCATCCTGCCTGCTGCCAAGCACTGCATACTTTCACACCTTTCTTCCATAAGACAAAGGTATCCCACCAACAAGCATTGGTGGGATACCTACTGTATTTACTAATACATTATTTACTGATTTAATTTCCAGATATCTTCATTGTACTGGGCAATGGTACGGTCAGATGAGAAAAATCCTGCCTTGCTGATATTGACAAGCATCTTCTTTGCCCAGGCTTCGCGATTTTCATAATCTGCAAATGCCTGTTCTTTTACCCTGATGTAATCCTTAATATCAAGTAATGTCATAAACCAGTCTTTTGTTACCAGTTCCATATAAAGACGAATCAGGCTCTTTTTGTTGCCTACTGCAAACATTTCCTTGCTGATAATGAAATCAACTAATTTTGCAATTTCCTTATCTTCGTCATATATTTTTTCTGAAGAATAATCTGCCTTATTATAGTGTGCAATTACTTCATCACTGGACTCACCAAAGATGTAGATATTGTCATCTCCCACAAACTGATGGATTTCTACATTTGCACCGTCTTCTGTTCCAAGTGTTATGGCACCATTTAACATAAACTTCATATTTCCGGTACCACTTGCTTCTTTTGACGCCAGTGAAATCTGTTCAGAAATATCTGCTGCCGGAATCACTTTTTCTGCATATGTTACGTTATAATTTTCAAGCATAACCACTTTCAGATACGGGCTGACTTCCGGGTCTTTCTGAATCACTTCGGACAGGCAGAGAATCAAATGGATAATATCCTTTGCAATTGTATAAGCCGGAGCTGCCTTCGCACCAAAAATCATGGTAATCGGTGTTTTCGGCTTGTTGCCTGCTTTAATCTGCATATATTTATAAATAATATACAATGCATTCATCTGCTGTCTTTTATATTCATGAAGACGTTTTACCTGCACATCATAGATGGAATTTTCATCAATTGTAATGCCTTCTTTTTGCTGCAGATATTCCTTAAACTGCACTTTTTTCTCCTTTTTAATGGCAAGCAGTTTTTCTAAATCTGACGGATTATCTGCCACTTTCAGAAGTTCTTCCAGCATAGCTGCATCTTTTTTGTAGCCCTGTCCAATCTTTTCGCTGATAAAATCAGATAATTCGTGGTTACAATGCAATAACCATCTTCTGAATGTAATACCATTTGTCTTATTATTGAATTTATTTGGATAAATATCTTTAAACGGCTTTAATTCGCTGTCTTCCAGAATCTGTGTATGAAGTGCAGCCACACCATTGACACTGAATCCGTAATGGATATCAATATGTGCCATATGTACACGTTCTTCTTTATCAATAATATATACTCTTTCGTCCTGATACTTTTCTTTTACCTTGACATCCAGCATTTTGATAATTGGAATCAGCTGTGGAACGACACGCTCTAAGAACCAGAGTGGCCATTTTTCCAATGCTTCTGCCAGAATTGTATGATTGGTATAAGCACACATAGAAGATACAATCTTAATGGCATCATCAATCTCAATTCCCCGAAGCATCAGCAGACGAATCATCTCTGGAATCACCATCGTCGGATGTGTATCATTAATCTGAATTACAGCATACTCCGGAAGGTCATAAAGATTGCTTCCCTTTGCTACTGCCTCGTCAATAATCAGCTGTGCTGCATTACTTACCATAAAGTACTGCTGATAGATACGAAGAAGCTGTCCCTGATAATCACTGTCATCCGGATATAAGAATAATGTCAGGTTTTTCGCAATATTTTCTTTATCAAAATAAATGCTGTCGCCTGAAACAATGGACTCATCTACAGAATCCAAATCAAATAATTTCAATGTATTACACTTATTATCATAACCGGTTACGTCTATTTCATACATAACAGACTGTACTGTTTTGCCTCCTAATATTACCGGATAACTGACATCTGTACGGCGAAGCCAGCTTTTGTCTGTCATCCACGGATTAGGAACTTCTCTTTGCAGATTCTGAACAAACTCCTGTTTAAAGAGTCCCAGATGATAATTTAAGCCAATACCATCTCCCGGAAGTCCAAGTGTGGCAATAGAATCCAGAAAGCAGGCTGCAAGACGGCCAAGACCACCGTTACCTAAAGATGGCTCATTCTCAATCTCTTCGATTTCTGCCATAGACTTGCCATGACGCTTCAAAGCCTCTGCGACCTGATCATAAATGCCTAAATTAATCAGATTGTTTGACAGAAGTTTTCCAATCAGAAACTCTGCTGAAATATAATATATTTTTTTCTTACCCTGTATACGCCCTTTTTGCTGCATCATTTCTTTTGTTAACTGCAGCAGACCGGTATAAATTTCTTCATTGCTTCCCTTTGATGCAATACTTTCAATCTCTTTTTCGAACATAGTTATCCTCCTTCGATAAATATAATATTATTATAGCATATTTTAAAATAGAATTCACTATTTTCTTTCTCACTTTTCCATCCGGTTTTCACGTTTTTTCACATTGTATGTCACATCTGTTTTCACACCCTGTCTGTTTTTCTATATCACTTCTATTTTCCCATCGGTAGAATGCACTATCACATCTTTATTTACCGGGTTAAACCGGATTGTCCTTCCTACTTCCCCACCAGTCAGTTCACTGATAATAGGAATACCCAGTGCTGCAAGGCAGTGCTTTGCCTTCACTACATTTGCAGTTCCAATATCAGCCACTTCCATCGATGTCTTATATTCAAACATTTTGGCGCCACCAATAATTTTAGCACGGAGAAACCCCGGCACAGCTCCCATGTGACACATCGTTCTGTATAACTGCTCAATTCCTGTGTCAACATATTTCTGTGGATTTATCAACGGCTGCGCCATAGAAGAATCCGGCAACATGGCATGCAGCAGACCTCCTATTTTCGTCACTTCGTCATAAAGACAAATTCCCACGCAGGAGCCCAGCGCATATGTTGCCAGAACACCCTCACCTTTTATGATTTTCATATCTGCAATTCCTACTACTTCTTCCACAAATTTTTCATACTCCTTCCTATACCTCTATTTCCTATTCTAAGGGATTTTATTTCTATTGACAAGCACCAAAAGATTTGACTGTTTACGCTTTGCTCTTTTTCCGAAAAATAAAAAGGGCACCGGCAAAGAACCGGCATCCTTTCACCGGACTTTTTCTCCGGCTTACAGGATAGTTCTTTGCTATGCCCTTCGGTTTTTATGTTTTTAAATCGGATTGTTTACGATTATTTATACATTGGTCCATATGCTGCACAGGCACGATAATCCTGACCTTCTTTATCCATACCAAATGCATTCCATGCTGCCGGACGGAAGATATCCTCTTCCGGTACATTGTGCATACATACCGGAATACGAAGAATCGATGCCAGTGTAATCAAATCAGCACCAATGTGTCCGTAACTGATAGCACCATGATTTGCTCCCCAGTTGTTCATAACATCATATGCAGATTTGAAAGCACCTTCGCCTGTAATACGTGGTGCAAACCAGGTACAAGGCCATGTATAATCCGTGCGCTTCCAGAGTTTGTCGGATACTTCATCAGGAAGCTGTACCGTATAGCCTTCACAAATCTGAAGAACCGGTCCTAAGCCCTTAACAAGATTCAGACGTATCATAGTAACAGGCATTTCTGCTCTTGTTACATAACGTGAAGAGAATCCACCACCCCGGAAGTAACCGTTGTCGGCTTCGCACCATTCTGTTGCTTCCAGACATGCCTTCTGGTCTTCTTCTGTCATCTCCCAGAATGGTTTCATTACGCCATTGCCATTTTCGTCTTTCACCTCACCACAGGCATCCAGACAAGCTGCTCCTGAATTGATTAAGTGCAGGAATCCACCTGCTTCTTTTGCAACACCTTCTATTTCATATCCTGTTGCTTTCTTAACAGCCTCAGGGCTCCAATAAGTACGCACATCTGCGAATATCTGTGCACGGCCTGTCAGCAGTTTCATAAAGAGCATGCCAATGCCGTTTAACGTATCATTTTCTGTAGCCAGAATATATGGTTCTCTTGCGCCATTCCAATCAAATGACGAATTTAACATAGCTTCTGCAAAATCTCCGTTTGGATAGAAATCTGTCCACTGTCTTTGTCCCTGGAAACCGGCTGCAATCGCATTGTGACCAACAGCCTCTTCTTCTCTTCCTTCCGGAAGATTGTCATTTCCATTCATCAAATCCTTGATAATACACATCATCTTAACAACAAATTCCCAGTCACGGTCTTTCTGCTCATCACTTCTCTTAACAGATTCCGGATTCTTATCCCAGCCTTCTTTACAATGTGATTTGGTCCAGGACAATGCTTTCTGATACTCAGCCTCATCATAAATACCTTCTGTCATTCGGCGTATGATTTCGACCTCGTCAACAGACTCCACACGCATACCAAGATATTCTTCCATAAAAGAAGGGTCCACGATAGAACCTGCAATACCCATGCAGATAGAACCAATCTGCAAATAAGACTTGCCACGCATCGTAGCTGCTGCTACTGCTGCACGACCAAAACGAAGCAGTTTTTCCTGTACATCTTCCGGAATATCTGTTGCATCAGCTTCCTGCACATCTTTTCCATAAATACCAAAAGCCGGAAGTCCTTTCTGTGCATGTGCTGCCAGAACTGCTGCCAGATAAACAGCACCCGGTCTTTCTGTACCATTAAATCCCCATACGCCTTTAATCGTGTTCTTATCCATATCCATTGTTTCAGAACCATAACACCAGCAAGGTGTTACCGTAAGCGTAATATCAACGCCCTCTTTTTTGAACTTGTCAGCACAGGCAGCTGCCTCAGCTACACGTCCAATCGTAGTATCGGCAATAATAACCTTTACCGGTTCTCCGTTGGAATATTTTAAATTCTGACGGAAGAGTTCTGCTGCACTCTTTGCCATATTCATCGTCTGCTCTTCCAGGGATTCACGTACTTTAAGAGGTCCCCTTCTTCCATCAATCGTAGGGCGTATTCCAATTACCGGATAATCACCAATCAATCTGCTTTTTGCCATTACTTCTCCATCCTTTCTTTATAAAAATTCATTCACTATTAATATAGTACATTTTTATGGAACGATTTTTTCATCGCACTGTTTCTATTATACAATACTATTGTGAAAAATGCACGAAAAATAACACGGATTTTTCTCTTTTTTCACTTTATTTACCATTTTTCCAGAAAAGAAACCTCTCGCATCTGCTGCTTTCTTTCCCCTTTCTGACAGATTACCAATCCGAAGTACAATAACTTTATCCAAAAAATGAAAGTCAGATTTGCTTTTTTATTGCAAAATAACCAAAAATATAATAGAATAGTATTGTTGTAGTGAAAATCTCCTGCACAAAAAAGAAAGCATCAGAAATGCCACTTTTGTTTCATTACAAATCCTGCATTTCTGGTAAAAATAAGAATTAATATTTTTAAAAAGAAAGGACGGTCAAATCATGGAAAACATGCCAAAGATCAAAATCGGTATTGTTGCAGTAAGCAGGGACTGTTTCCCAGAATCTCTTTCTGTAACACGCAGACAAAATTTAGTGAAGGCATATACAGACAAATATGATGCCAATGACATTTATGAATGTCCTGTTTGTATCGTGGAAAGTGAAATCCACATGGTACAGGCTTTAGAGGATATCAAGAAAGCAGGTTGTAACGCACTTTGCGTATACTTAGGAAACTTCGGTCCTGAAATTTCAGAAACACTTCTTGCTAAGCATTTCGACGGACCAAAAATGTTCGTTGCAGCTGCAGAAGAAACTTCAAAAGACGGTGGTCTGATTCAGGGACGTGGTGATGCATACTGTGGTATGCTGAACGCAAGCTATAACTTAAAGCTTCGTAATATCAAAGCATATATCCCAGAGTATCCTGTTGGTTCTGCTGAGGAATGTGCTGATATGATTCACGAATTTCTTCCTGTCGCACGTGCCGTATATGGATTGAATCATTTAAAGATTATTAGTTTCGGTCCTCGCCCATTAAACTTCCTTGCTTGTAATGCTCCTATCAAGCAGCTTTACAACTTAGGTGTTGAAATCGAGGAAAACTCAGAGCTTGACTTATTTGAAGCATTCAACAAACATGCCGGTGATAAGAGAATCCCTGATGTCGTAAAAGATATGGAAAATGAACTGGGTGCCGGAAATAAGAAACCTGAAATCCTTGAAAAACTTGCCCAGTACGAATTAACACTTTTAGACTGGGTAGAAGAACACAGAGGATATCGTGAATTTGTTGCAATCGCCGGCAAGTGCTGGCCTGCATTCCAGACACAGTTTGGATTTGTTCCTTGCTATGTAAACAGCCGTCTTACAAAGATGGGTATTCCTGTTTCCTGTGAGGTAGATATTTACGGATGCTTAAGTGAATTTATCGGAACTGTTGTCAGCCAGGATACTGTTACACTTCTTGACATCAACAACACAGTTACTCCTGATATCTACGAAGAAGATATCAAGGGCAAATTCGATTACACATTAAAGGATACTTTTATGGGATTCCATTGTGGAAATACAGCTTCTAACAAGCTGTCATTCTGCGAAATGAAATACCAGATGATTATGGCACGTTCCCTTCCTATCGAAGTTACAAACGGAACGCTCGAAGGCGATATCATCCCTGGAGATATCACATTCTTCCGTCTGCAGAGCACATCAGATGCAAAACTTCGCGGATACATTGCACAGGGTGAAGTTCTTCCTGTTGCAACACGTTCCTTCGGTGCTATCGGAATCTTTGCTATTCCAGAAATGGGACGTTTCTATCGCCATGTATTAATCGAGGGCAACTATCCTCATCACGGTGCTGTTGCATTCGGTCATTATGGAAAAGCAATTTACGAAGTATTCAAATACATCGGTGTTGATGTAGAGGAAATCGGCTTCAACCAGCCAAAGGGAATGCTCTACAAGACAGAAAATCCATTTGCTTAATTTTAAAAAAGCATTTTACGGGCGATGGCGCAGGCGCCATTGCCCTTTTTAACGAAAAGGAAACTGTTTTTCTTATACCGGTTATCCTTTATCAAAAAATCAGGAGGATTAAAATGAATTATTTAATTGGTATTGATTTAGGAACTTCTTCTACAAAGACAGTTCTCTTCGACGAAAATGGCGAAGTTATTACTTCTGCCAGCAAAGACTATCCACTGTATACACCAAACAACGGATGGGCAGAACAGAAACCGGAAGACTGGCGCGATGCTGCTTTGGAAACCATTGCCAAAGTAGTAAAAGAGTCTGGCGTTGACAAAGAAGATATCAAAGGTCTTGGTATCTCCGGCCAGATGCACGGCCTTGTTATGCTGGATGAAGCAGGCGAAGTTATCCGTCCTTCCATCATCTGGTGTGACCAGCGTACGGAAAAAGAATGTGAAGAAATCACAGAAAAAGTCGGCGCAGAGCGTCTGATTGAAATCACAGCAAACCCTGCTTTAACAGGATTTACTGCTTCTAAAATTCTCTGGGTACGCAATAACGAGCCGGAGAATTATGCAAAATGTAAGCATATCCTTCTTCCAAAGGATTATGTCCGTTATATCTTAACCGGCGAATTTGCTACGGAAGTATCGGATGCTTCCGGTATGCAGCTGTTAGATGTTCCAAAACGTCAGTGGTCTGATGAAATCTTAGAAAAATTAGATATCGACAAGAGTCTTCTTGCTAAAGTTTATGAGTCACCAGAAGTAACAGGAACAATTTTACCGGAAATTGCCGAAAAAACCGGACTTTCTACTTCTACTGTCGTTGTCGGTGGTGCCGGCGATAATGCAGCAGCTGCCGTAGGTACCGGCGTTGTTGAAGATGGTAAGGCATTTACTACCATTGGTACCAGTGGTGTTGTATTTGCACATTCCAGCAAAATTTCCATCGACCCAAAAGGCCGTGTACATACTTTCTGCTGTGCCGTACCCGGCGCATGGCATGTAATGGGCGTTACACAGGCTGCCGGTTATTCTCTTGCCTGGTATCTTGACAATATGGGAGCTGCGTTCCGTCAGGAAGCAAAAGAAAAAGGATGCAGCGTATACCAGTTGATTAACGAAGCCGTAGAAGCAACTCCTATCGGTGCAAATCGTCTGATTTATCTTCCATACCTGAACGGAGAGCGTACTCCTCATTTGGATGCAAACTGCCGTGGTGTCTTCTTCGGACTTTCCAGCATGCATACCAAAAACGACCTGGCACGTGCCGTACTGGAAGGAATCAGTTATTCTCTGACAGACTGTAAAGACATCTTATCAGAAATGGGTGTAGAAGTAGATGATATGATGGCATGTGGTGGTGGAGCAACCAATGCAGTACAGCGTCAGATGATGGCCGATATGTATAACTGTGATGTCAATACGGTTACTGCAACCGAAGGACCTGCACTTGGTGTTGCAATCCTTGCCGGTGTTGGTGCCGGTCTTTATGACAGCGTAGAAGATGCCTGCCGTAAGATGATTCACAAGGATCCTGCAAAAGAATGTAAGCCAATCCCAGAACATACAAAGGAATATGACAAATTCCACCAGATTTACAAAAACCTTTATGGTGCATTAAAAGACCAGTATAAGGCAATGGCTGAATTATAAAACTGAAAAACTGATATTTTTTCAGTTGGGAAAATATACAAAAACAAAAAGCAACTGCCGTTCGTTTCTTATCAGATATTTCACTGATAAGCCGGACGGCAGTTGCTTTTTATTAACGTTATCGATATTTATTTTTATCAGTATTTATTTCATCTATATTCTTTCTATCTGTCCGTATTTGCTTCCTGCCTGTCAGCATAAGATTTTTCTAGGAATATGCTTTTAACAGCCATTTTCCCTGCTTGCTCCAGTCACTCTTTTTCCATCCACTCGTCTTCTTGCAGGATGGTTTCAACAAAGAACTTTTCTCTGCTTTATTGGATAAATTCCAACAGACTCTTCCGATTTTGTACTGGTTCAGCAATTTCATCCACTTGTTTCCTTCCTTGGTATCTACTTTGCCACTGCCACTGGCTTCTGTGATTCCAAATTCGGTAACAATAACAGGAAGTCCTGCCTTAACTGCTGTCTTTAGCTTATCACGCAGGTACTGCTTGTGTGTTGCTGCATAAAAATGAAAGGCATATGCGATATTCTTGCCTTTGATTGGATTTTTGGCAGCCAAATCAACATCCTGGCTCCAGGTTGGCGTTCCCACAATAATAATCGCTTTTTTATTGACACTCCGGATTGTCTTGATAACTGCATTTGCATATTTCCGGATATTTTTCAGACTGCCACCGTTGCCATTTGGCTCGTTGCAGATTTCAAAGAGTACATTATTATGTTTTGCATATTTTTTAGCAATCTCTTTAAAAAACTTCTTGGCCTGATTCTTGTGCTGCAAGGGATTTCCGTCCTGCAGAATGTGCCAGTCAATGATAACATACATTCCTAACTCAGTTGCTGCTTTTACGCCTTTGTCCAGCGTCTTTTTGAGTTGTTTTTTATCTCCACCACTGCAATATCCGCCATATTCTTCTGTGTACATTGCAAGACGGATTGTATTCACGCCCTGTTTCTTCAAAGATGCAAAACTCTTTTTTTGTACATATTGTGGATACCAGGCAATACCATGCGTCGAAACGCCCTTTATCACAAAAGTTTTTCCCTTCTGGTTCACAATCTTAGAGCCTTTTACCTGTAACTGTCCATTTGCCGAAACAGGTGATGCCTTCACGGTTGTTTTTGCCCCCACGCAGACAATAAAGAGAATACATAAGGCACTTGCTATTTTCCATAAAGTAATCTTTTTTCTATTTTTCATTTCTTCTCCTCCCCACTTATTTACACACTTTCTTGCGTCCTCTTAAATGGTATGCAGGTTTTTCAAAGAAATATCCATAATCGGAGCTGAATGTGTCAGTGCTCCACTGGAAACATAATCTACACCAACGTCCAGAATATTCTGGATATTTTCTTTTGTTACATTACCGGAGCATTCTGTCAGGGCACGTCCATCGATAAGGGCAACAGCCTCTTTCATTTCTTCCTGTGACATATTATCCAGCATTATAATGTCTGCCCCTGCTTCAACTGCTTCCTTCACCATATCCAGATTTTCAACTTCCACTTCGATTTTATGTACGAAAGAAGCATACTCTTTTGCCATTTTCACGGCCTTTGTAATGCTGCCTGCTGCACCAATATGATTGTCCTTTAACATAACCCCGTCTGACAAATTAAAGCGGTGATTGCTGCCTCCACCAACTTTGACAGCGTATTTTTCAAACACACGCATATTCGGTGTTGTTTTTCTTGTATCTAACAGTGTGGTCTTGCTGCCCTCTAACAATTTCACAATCGAATTGGTATAAGTTGCAATACCACTCATACGCTGCAAATAGTTCAGTGCCGTTCTTTCTCCGGAAAGCAGTGCACGGATGTCGCCTGTTACCACTGCCATCAAATCTCCTTTTTTTACGGCATCACCGTCATTTGCGTACATCTGAAAAGTCACGGTATCATCCAGCAGTTCAAAGACTCTTTTAAATACAGGAAGTCCGGCAATAATGCCATCCTGCTTGCAAATCAGTTCAACCTGCCCTTTTTGATACTCCGGCATCACTGCATTTGTAGAAATATCTTCACTGGTAATATCTTCTTCCAATGCCTGCATAATGAGTTTATCAACATTGACTTTTAACGTAATCGGGTCATTCATGACTTTTTCGCTCCTTTTCTATTTCATCTAATATGATTTTCTTATAGTTTTCTTTTAGCTTGTCCACATCTTCATATAATGTCATATCAACCATACCGGTAATATCCGAAAATTCTGCTTTCGGCAACTGCTCTGTAATTGCCAGGGCAGCTCTTTTGGCAAATACCATAGACTCCAGCAGGGAATTACTTGCCAGACGGTTTTTCCCGTGTACACCGTTGCAGGACGTTTCGCCAACTGCATAAAGACATTCCATTGATGTTTTGCTGGACAAATCCACCTGAATACCACCCATAAAATAATGCTGAGCCGGCACTACCGGAATGCACTCTTTTGTCGGGTCATAGCCTTCTTCCAGGCACTGACGCAGAATGTTCGGAAAATGCGATGTGATTTCTTCTTTTGGAATCTTTTCCATCGACAGCCATACATATGGCATATCATCTATTTCCATCTGCTTTTTAATCGCTGCCGTCACAACATCACGTGGAAGCAGTTCGTCACAAAAACGTTCTTTGTTTTTATTTAATAAAATTGCTCCCTCGCCACGCACGGATTCAGAAATCAGGAAACGTCTGCCCGGCTTTTCTGAATAAAGCGTAGTCGGATGAATCTGTATGTAATCAATATGTTCCAATGTCACATTATGACGTTTTGCAATTGCAAGTGCGTCGCCCGTAATATGACGGAAATTGGTCGAATGCTGATATAAACCACCTAATCCACCACAAGCCAGCACTGTGTACTTTGCCTGTACCAGCTGAATATTTCCTGTTGAATCACGCATCACAATACCATAACACAACTGATTTTCTGTATCTGTAATAATATCCAGCATTTCTGTATGCTCTAAAATCGTAATATTCTCACGCTGCTGTACATTTTCTAATAATTTGCTGGTTATCTCTTTTCCTGTTGTATCTTCATGAAATAAAATACGGGGTCTGCCGTGTCCACCCTCTCTGGTAAATGCAAAATCGTCCCCATCCCGTTCAAAATCAACGCCAAAACCGACAAGTTCCTGCGCTATTTCTGCCGAAGAACGAATCATAACATCAACAGATTCTTTACGGTTTTCATAATGACCGGCACGCATCGTATCTTCAAAGTAACCATCATAATCTTCCATGCCACGAAGCATACACATGCCTCCCTGTGCCAGGAAAGAATCGCTTTCATCTACATCTGATTTTGAAATCATTAATATCTGTGTTTCTTTTGGAAAGTGCAGGGCGCAAAACAAACCTGCTGCCCCTGTTCCAACAATCACTACATCTGTCTTCTTCATCATAGTTACACCCATTTTCTATAAAAGGCACAAACTGCCCATAATGAAACGATTATAGCATACTCTCCCTTTTATTACAAGCACTGCACGGTTTTGAAGGGCATATGATAAAGGCGAACCTCTTGAAAGTGTACCTGCCGACATAGCTGCTCTCCTCTATTAAGGGCACGCTCTCGCTGCACAAACTACGCAGCAGTACATAGTATCCTAAAAAACAGGATACAAGTACTGGCGAGTTTGAAAGCACCCTTGTATAGAGGAGAGCAGCTATGCCGGCAGGCAATTCATTTTTTGGTTCTCTGTAAAAAACTTTCTTAACAGCCATAAACTTGAATAAGCAGTACAACAGCCAGTCTATAAATGGGCATGTGATAAAGGCAGATTTCCTAAAGGCAGCTGTTAAAAAAGCACGGGTGCTTAGTTGACGTTTTTTGTCAACTTATGCACCACTGTGCTTTTTTCCAAGCGAGAGCGTGCTGCTGTAGGAAGTCTGCCTTTATCACATGCCCTTAAAAAGTGTGTCCTTGACAAAAAGGAAGCCTATGCTGGCAGGTACAATATGTTGCTGCTACCCCATTCCATGCTTGCTTTTTCACCTGTGTTATTGTATAATATTTAATTAGAGAATAATAGTTGGAAAACGTAGTTTTCGAGGAGGTATTTATGGATATTAGGGATTTTATGGACCTTAGCAAATTGCAGGAAATTCAGGACAGTTTTTCTAATGCAACGGGGTTAGCTGCTATTGCTGTGGATAACAAGGGAGAATACTTAACAGAAGGAAGTAATTTTACGGATTTTTGTATGAAATATACACGTGGTTCGGCTGAAGGAAATAAGCGTTGTGTCAAATGTGATACCGAATGCACCGGTACTTATTTTTGCCATGCCGGTCTGATGGATTTTTCATACGATATTATTGTAAATGGTGAAAAACTTGGTGCCATCATTGGTGGACAGGTTCTTCCGGAAAAGCCGGACGAAGAAAAATTCCGTGCTACTGCCGAGGAACTGGGTATCAATCCGGACGCTTATGTACAGGCTGTTAGAAAAGTTCCTGTCAGCGACGAAAAAACCATTCGTGCGTCTGCTTCCTTACTGGGACTTATTGTAAACCAGTTAGTGAATCTGGAATATTCTCGTTCTCTCAGTTCCGGCAAGTTAGACAGTCTGAGTCAGGAAATTACACACGCTACCGAAATCATCGACACAATCAATAACAATACACATTCTTTGAAATCAATTGCCAACAAGCAGAAAATGCTTTCCTTAAACGCTTCTATTGAAGCTGCAAGAAGTGGCGAAGCGGGTGTTGGATTTGCCGTAGTTGCTAAGAGTATGGGAGATTTATCTTCACAGTCTGCTGCTATTTACGGCGATATTGAAAAATCAGTTGATGAAGTTACAAAGTCTATCGAACGCCTTACTGCGTTGTTTGATGAATCGCAAAAAGAGAGCGAATAGACAATTTAATAAAATAACTTACATAATGTTAAAAGAAAAGACTGCTAAAAATTTCGGTTCTGTCTGTAAGGCAAAGGAAACCGTAATTCTGGCAGCCTTTTCTTTTTTTAACTGACATCCTCACCATAAATCATAAGGCTGTCACCCGACACCTGTTTACTTGCTTTTTTGGTTCTTGCTATTTTGGCAGAAAAGTCTTCCATACTCTGCACGACTGCCTTTTCATTTGTCAATAATGCTCCGGAAATCGATGCCAGAGGAAATACTTCTGCCTCACCGTGACGGTTTTTAGAATAAATTTCTTTTTTGGCATAATCTTCTTTGGAATACAATTCTTCCAGACAAAGATGAAAGCTTTCAATTACTTTTTGAAATATATCACTTAAATTATATTCTTCTGAAATGATAACAAAATCATCGCCACCGATATGTCCCATAAATTCATTGCCCTTGCACGCCTCTTTCATACATCTGGCTACTGCTTTGAGCATTAAATCCCCATTTTCAAAACCGTAGGCATCATTATATGCTTTGAAATTGTCCAAATCCAGATACATAATCGAATATTTCTTTTTGGTAAAGAGATGGCTTTCAATCTGCTTTTCTATCTGCAAATTTCCCGGCAAATGCGTCAGAGGGTTCGTATCCATCGCCCGCTCTACCTGAATGGTAATGGACGCCTCCAGCAAATCTTTTACCGTTACCAGTCCATCATATCTGCCATTGTCCGAAACAACAATGGCATCATACAGCATATGCCGTGGACGGATTAATGCGAGTTTTGCCACTTTTTCAATCGGCATACGGCTGTCAACTTCCAGAAAATTCGGCTCCAGCATTTCTATTACCTTTTTTCTGCTATATAAATTGTAGCCATACCTGCCACCGAAACACTCATCAATATACTGCTTTGTCAAAAGTCCATGCACTTTCTTTTCATTATCCACAACACAAATCTCTGTTACTTCGGGATTTTTCTGCATATATTCAAACACAGCAATGGCTTTTGTGTCGCAGGTTGTTGTTCCAACCCTATGACAAATTGCACCAATATTGCCAAAAAATGACGGTGCGCTTTGGATTCTGGTTGTCGCACGGTTTTCATTGATAATGATTTCCTGTATTTTTCGTGGAATTTTCTGCATGTTTGCCTTAGGCTTTCCTAAAAAATATCCCTGTGCATAATCTACGCCAATCTGTACTAATTTTTCTAACTCTGCTTTTGTTTCTACACCTTCTGCTATCAAAAAAATGCCATCATCTTTGCAATATTTTGCAAATCCAGCTACCATAGATGCTTTTACAGAATCCTTATCAATATCTTTTATCAGGGAAATATCAATTTTTACAAATCTGGGCTGCAGGAAAAAAATCCGGTTAAAGCCGGCGTACCCTTTTCCAAAATCATCAATCGCAATTTCATACTCCTGCTCTTCGTAATGCTTAACCGTCTGCTGAAAGGACTCTACCTCCGTGATATCCGTTCTTTCTGATATTTCAAATACAATATTATCTGGAGAAATGCCATATCGTTTCAAATAATTTTTGGTCATACCGGCTTTGAATCTTTCATCATTAAAAATGTATGGCTCTACATTGAGAAATAATTTTTTATGGCCAAGTTCTGCTCTTGCTTCCTTTATCGCTTTCTTACGGCAGATATATTCTAACGTCCACAGACATTCGTATTTTGTGGCATATTCAAACATCTCTTCTACGGAAAAGACACAGTCATCCAATTCAATTCTGGAAAGTGCCTCGTATCCTATGACTTCGCCATCACGCAAAGAAACAATCGGCTGATATACTGGTTTGATTCTTTTTTCTGCGATAATTTTGAATAACTGTTCTTTGATTCTTTTTTCATCTTTTTCTGCTGACATTTTATCCTCCAAAACAGGCAGAGTCCTTTTTCTGCCACAATACATAATCTTACTCTTTTCTATATTTAGAAGATACAACATCACTGTAAAATCCACTATCAATTCTTCGTAAAATTTTTGTAAAAAAGGGCAAAACCAGCGTTTTGCCCTACAAGAATTTTCTCCGAAAATTCTTGCTTTCGTTCTGTTACTTATTGGCATTTAATTTTCTGTCTTAAAAAGGGCAAAACCAGCGTTTTGCCCTACAAGAATTTTCTCCGAAAATTCTTGCTTTCGTTCTGTTATTTATTGGCATTTAATTTTCTGTCTTAAAAAGGGCAAAACCAGCGTTTTGCCCTTTTTGCTGTTTTGCCCTTTCGTTCTAGAATCTAAAATCCCGTTTTCCGTCATTTAATTCCTGCAAATATTCCATTGCTTTTTTGCGTACCTTTTCATCCGGCACATTTAAGATTTCTTTTGCAATTAACTCCTCGCCTATCTTTTTCGTATCTTCTGAAGCATAATCTTCCAGATACTCTTTTAATGTCATCAGCGCATTCGGCTGACAGCAGTTTACAATCTGACCGGACTTTAATAATGTCATAAAACGGTCTCCCGTTCTGCCGGCACGATAGCACGCTGTACAAAAACTTGGAATATATCCCAGGCGCATCAGCCAGTTTACAACTTCATCCAGGGAACGGGTATCACTGACATCAAACTGGGCTGAACTGTCATCTCTGACCGGTTCTGTATAGCCACCTACACTTGTTCTGGAACCACCACTAATCTGGGAAATTCCCAATTGCAATACTTTTTCTCTTGTTTTCTGTGATTCACGTGTAGAAATAATCATACCTGTGTATGGTACGGCGATACGGATAATGGAAATGATTTTTTCAAATATTTCATCCGGAACGGCATTTGAGAAATCTGCCGTATCAATGTCATCTGCCGGACAGATACGTGGCACGCTGATGGTATGTGGACCAACTCCCTGTGCTGCCTCAAGATGCTCTGCGTGCATTAAGATACCCACCAGTTCATAACGGTACATTTCCAGACCAAACAAAACACCAAGTCCTACGTCATCAATGCCACCCTGCATAGCACGGTCCATTGCTTCTGTATGATAAGCATAATCATGCTTTGGTCCTGTTGGATGCAGTTTTTCATAAGATTCCTTATTATATGTTTCCTGAAACAAGATATAGGTTCCGATTCCTGCGTCTTTTAACTTTGCATAATTCTCTACTGTAGTGGCTGCAATATTTACGTTAACACGACGGATGGCACCGTTTTTGTGTTTGATACTGTAAATCGTATCAATACTCTCCAAAATATATTCTAACGGGTTGTTTACCGGGTCTTCACCTGCCTCTATCGCCAGACGCTTATGTCCCATATCCTGCAATGCAATTACTTCTTTGCGTATTTCCTCCTGTGTCAGTTTAATACGGCGGATATGCTTGTTTTTGTGATGATATGGGCAATAGGTGCAGCCATTTACACAATAATTTGACAAATACAGTGGTGCAAACATAACAATTCTCTTGCCATAAAATTTTTCCTTAATCTCCATAGCAAGTTTTTTGATTTCTTCATTTGCTTCCGGAATCTCACATTCCAGCAAAACAGCTGCCTCCCTGTGTGAAATACCTTTTGCTTCCTTGGCTTTGTTTAAAATATCAAAAACAACTTTACGGTTATTCTTATTTTTTTCGGCATAAGCCAGAGAATCCATAATTTCCTCATGATTAATAAACTCTTCTGCCTTTAACGATTTTGGATTATAACCCATTTTCTTTTTCTCCTTTCCTCACTTCTATTCTTACTTTTATTCTTAGAATATACTTCTGTCTTTACTGCTTAGAATATACTTCTTCTCTTACTGCCTGGAATACTGCCACCCTTACTTCTTAGAGTATACAGCTTTTGCACTGACACCGGAAAGCATCCCCAGTTTTCCGGACAATGCACTGATAATCTCATTCGGTGCATCCAACACAACACTGATTACCGAAATCTGCTTTTCCTTGTAAGGCATTCCCATACGCCCTATGATAAAATCCCGGTATTCATGCAGCAAGTCATTGACAGCCGGTGCACTTTCCATCTCTTCTATTATAATTCCCAGAATAGCAATTCTTTTTTCCATAATGCCTCCATTTTCATCCTCTGATTTGCAGCCATACAGACTGCCCTGCTTTGTATTTCGCAAAAAAATACGTTCCACGCAAAATGCATGGAACGTAAAGAAAACAATGTAATATTTTTACGATAGCATGCCTTCGCATCAGGAAGAACCTTTTGTGTCAGGACATTATAAGTAATACATTTATTATTATGTTTCTCATTTGGCGCAGATTACATTACCATTCTGACTTCTGTTACATCGGTAAGTTTTTCTGCCGGAATGTAATTGTCATCCTGCTTCTCGCCGTTGATATAAAACTCTTTGAAACCAGACTCAGCACCATTTGGATTTTCTACATTGATGATAACCTTCTTGCCACGGAAATTCTTTTCCATCTTAAACGCTTTCCAATCACTTGGAACAGCCGGTGCAACACGAAGGCCGTCTAAGTCAGGACGGATACCACAGATACCCTCTACACAGCCTACCATACAGGTAGATGCTGTACCTGTCAGCCAATGTACATGAGAACGTCCGTGGAATGGGCTTTCATCACCTTCTGTATACTGACCGTGTACATACGGCTCCAGTTTACGGATTTCTGCCTTGTCATTCTGTGAAGATGGTGAACTTTCCTCAAAATACATAAAGGCTTTGTTTCCATGTCCCATCAGTGCTTCTGCAAGAATCAGCCAGCCCTGTGTCTGAGAGAAGATACCACCATTTTCTTTTGTTGAAGGTGGGAACAAACCAGCTAATGCGCCATCGAAATAATGGTCTACATAAGATGGAGCCATTACTTTAGCACCATATGCTGTATTCAATTCTCTTTCTACAGAACCCATAGCAAGTTCTGCCTGCTCTGGTGTAGCAAGTCCGGAAATAACAGCCCATGTCTGAGGATTTAACCACATACTTGCTTCTGGGTCATTTTTAGAACCGATTAATTCTCCAGTTTCTTTGAAACCACGGTTGAAACGGTCACCCTCCCACCAGAGTTCGTTGATTTTATCGCCAACTTCTTTCTGAGTCTTGTCTAAGTATGCAATATATTCTGTGTCATTCTTTTTCTCTGCAAATTTACGCATAATCGTAAATGCATAATATAACTGCAATGCCACGAAGGAAGACTCACCATCTTTACCAAGACGCAGACAATCATTCCAGTCAGCGTGAAGTCCTGCAGGAAGTCCGTGAGGTCCTAGATGCTCCATAGAGAAATTGATTGCTCTCTGTAAATGCTCATATACCGTTGCTTTCTCCGGCTTGTTTGACCATGTAATTTCTTCATCAATAAAATCAAGATTACCTGTTTCTGCAATATATTTATAAACAGTTGGGAATAACCATAATGCATCATCAGCACGGTATGCCGGATGGCCTGTTTCACGAACATAATCCGGGTCATCTGGTGTTCCTTCGTGACCGGCACGCTCATCATGGTCAAAACGAACCAATGGAAGTCCGCCACCATTGTCTACCTGTGCAGATAACATAAAACGAATCTTCTCTAATGCTGCTTCTGGGTCTGTATGAATAACACCCTGGATATCCTGAACGGTATCACGGTATCCATAACCATTACGTTCACCACAGTAAATGAAAGAAGCTGCTCTTGACCATGTGAATGTCAGGAAACACTGATAAGCATTCCATGTATTTACCATACTGTTAAATGCAGCACTTGGCGTCTGGATGTTGAAGTTTTCTAACTTTGCATGCCAGTAATTCTTTAACTCTTCGATTTCCTTGTCACATACGGAAACGTCCTCGTAAGCAGCAAGAATTTTATCTGCATCAGACTCTTTATATTTACCAAGTACAAATGCCATTGTCTTTGTTTCGCCCGGAGCAAGTTCCAAAGCTGTATGTAACGCACCACAACTGTTTTCATTGTAGTTGCATACGCCGTCACATTTACCACGCTCTACGGCAATTGGATTGCCATAGTCATGATACATACCAATAAATGCTTCCTTATCACCATTATAAGAAGTAACAGGCTGTCCTGCCAATCCGAAGAAACGCTCTTTTCCATTGCTTCCGTCCGGACCTTTGTACCAGTTTAAGTTAATCTGCTGGTAAATCTTATTCTTACGGAAACTTGTATTCGTTGTGCAAAGAGAATACTGTAAATTTACCTGGTCCTGATTGTAATTATCATCATTAGAAAGCTCTGCATAACCAAATACAGAAATCTTTCTAGGCTTGTCAGACATATTTGTTACCTTACAGCACCATACTTCATAAACCTTATTTAAAGGAACATAGTACATTGCCTCTGATTTGATACCTGCATATTCTGCAAACATCTTTGTGTAAGCAGTACCGTGATGTACTTCGCTTTTGTACTCATTTAAGTCTTTGCCTACAGGCTGCCATGATGCTGACCAGAAATCGCCATTCTCATCATCTCTTAAATAGATATAGCGTCCCGGTGTGTCATCGCTGTTGAAATGATAACGAAGAATACGTCCGTTCGCACCACTCTTAACAAAACTGTATCCACCTGCATTATTAGAAATAATTGCTCCATACTCCGGTGAACCTAAATAGTTACACCACGGTGCCGGTGTGTTAGGTTTTGTGATGACATACTCTCTGTTTTCTTCATCAAAGTAACCATAATTCATGAATAATATCCTCCTCTTAATAAAAATATACTCAAAGCAGTCTGGCTCTCACTGAGCATACTGCCATTCTTTCCACAAATTCTATCATACACTACCCAACTTGATAGTTCAAGAACAATCAAGGCATTTTTTAACACTATTTTGATGTTTCCGTGAAAAAATCACTGCTGAATTACTCTTTGACTCTTTCTGAATTATTATTTCTAAATTACTCTTTTTCTCTTTCTTTTCTGCTACTGCTTTTTTCCAGAAGTTTTGCATATGTTTTGTCAATACAGATTGCTCCAAATGGTGCCGTCACCAAAATCGCCAGTACAGCTACCGTTAATACCGTCTGTCCACATGCAAGTCCCATCGTCAGAGGTACGGCACCTATCGCTGCCTGAACCGTTGCCTTTGGTGTATATGCAAGCATGCAAAAAACCTTTTCTTTTTTGGAGAATTTTGTCTTGAGCAGACACAGGAAAACACCTGCCATACGAAAAACCATTGCCAGACAGACCAACACAACAACGGCAATGCCGGCAGAAACTGCATATTGCAAATCTACCGTTGCTCCTACCAGGACAAACAGCATAATTTCTGCTGCCACCCACAATTTGTTATATTTTGATGATAAACGCACTGCCAGAATTTCATATTTCTGTCTGATAACAATTCCGAGGCTCATAATAGCCAGCAAGCCGGAAACAGGCACTATATTTTCCAAAGCATCTTCTGCTGCCAGCAACAGAAAAGAAATACTGAGCAGAATCAGCAGCTTGACAGAATCACGCATATGGATTTTCTGAAACAGAAAAATGAGTACCATCCCTGTTACAACGCCCAGAAGAATCCCTAAAACAATAGAAACCGGTATCTGCAAAAAACCGGACACGGCGATGTTGCCGGTTGATAAAAGCGATACGAATGCCGTAAATACAACAATAACGAATACATCATCTACGGATGCTCCTGCCAGTATCAACTGTGGAATGCTGTGCTCCTGTCCATATCCTTCCTCTATCAGTTTTATCATTCGTGGCACAATAACTGCCGGCGACACAGCTGCAATAACACTTCCGATTACAGCTGCTTCCAGCACGGACACCCCCAGAAGTGGTGGTGCCAACAGAACTGTGCCAGCTATTTCAGCACACGCCGGGACAAAACACATCAGAACAGCCGGTCTTCCCACTTTTTTGAGGGATGAAATATCCAGAGAAAGACCTGCCCTCGTCAGAATGATAACTAATGCAATCTGCCGTAAATCAGCAGAAATATTCAGAAGCGAATCGTCCAGCAGATTCAGGGCATGGGGACTTAAAATCATCCCTGTCAGAATCATTCCCAGAAGTCCGGGCAGTTTTATTTTCTGAAATATTCCTGACAGCAATAAACCCATCAAAAAAATCAAAGCAATACTTGTTAACATAAATTCATTCCTCCTACTGTAATTTTTCATACCAGACTTTGCTTTATTTTTTTTGCATATCAGACTTTACTTTCTGACAGGCAGGCTTTTTTTGCATCCCCATCGCTGTTTTCTGACTGGCAGACTTTTTTCTGCTTTTTATACAAGAAAAAAGCTGACAACTTCTGCGTAAAAACAGAAGTCATCAGCTAAATAGCGGTTCTGGTTATGCCACGGGAGAACTTCATTCCCTTTTTGGCATTATAACATAAACAGCTTTCTTTATGCAAATTTAGCAGCCCTCAATAGCAATATATCTCTTATTGTCATTTTTCGGCAGTGCTTCTTTCTTTGGTACAAAGAGTTTCACTGTTCCGTTCTCAAACTTCGCTTTGATATCTTCTTCCGTCAAATCCTCGCCAACATAAAAGCTACGGCGGCAGGAACCACTATAACGTTCTTTACGGATATATTTCCCGTTATCATCCTTTTCGTCATTACTTGAACTGGAGGTTGCATGAATTGTCATGTAGCCGTCTTTCAATTCAGCTTTGACATCTTCTTTCTTCACACCCGGCAGGTTCATAATAATCTCATAGCCCTGGTCGGTATCCTTGATATCTGTCTTCATAACTTCGCTTGTAGAATGTTTTACATTGCCAAACGGATATCCAAAAAAGTCATCAAACAAATCATTTCCAAAAATACTAGGTGTCATCATAAAGCATCTCTCCTTTTATTATTCATTTTGATTTATGCTTACTGCATATCATCATTCAAATATTATTTTTTGAAACATTCTGGAAATGCTGGTTCCTTATCATTTCCTCTTCTTTGTTTCTAAATACTGTTATATCACTTTTATTAGCACTCGTCAATAGTGAGTGCTAATAATTTTTGTGAAGATTTTGTGAACTCTTACAGATGCTTTTTTTGATGAAAACTTCTGCCATATGGACGCTACAATACATTTCCTGCAAGCCCTATATGGAAATTACAATGCTTTATTTTTCCTGTAAAAATCTCTCCGGCAATGTTACCCCGAAGTCTTTTGCCAGGTCACGGAAATTATCCGGTGTAATCGTCTGCAATTTATCGGAACGCATAGACAGCATTTTTACCAGTATCTCGGCTGCCTTTTCTACGGTATGCATCAGACCGAAAGTAAGGTCAAAATCTTCTCCTGTGGCAAACATTCCGTGATGTGCCCAGACTGCCACATCATATTGCTTCATTTTTTCACTGGTAGCCACAGCAATTTCTTTGCCTCCCGGCACCATCCACGGAATAACTCCAATGCCATCCGGGAAAACTACCGGACATTCTGTTGCCATTTCCCACAATTCTCTTGTAAAGACTTCATCTGATAACGGCAATACAAATGTTAATGCAATGATATTGGTTGTATGCGCATGGTATACCACGCGATATCTGCCGTCTGATTTCTTCTTGACCACTTCCAGATTCATCAGATGGGACGGCAGTTCAGAAGTCGGACGCCCACCATTTATCAAGCCCCATACAATTCTGTATTTTTCGCCACTCTCGTCTAATTCAATCATACAGATAGACTCTTCCGGAGCAATTGCCACATTACGAAAATATTTTCCACTGCCGGTTACCAGAAAATATTCTCCTGCAAGCCCTTTCACTGTCGTACCAATTTCCTGCCATTCTCCCGGCGCAAAATTTTCACGCACCAGCTGCACTTCCTCTTCTTTCACACGGTAGGACAGATTTCCCCCGTTTCTTTCGTGCCAGCCCTGCTCCCATCCGTCATTTGCCATCCGGATAAACCCTTTTACAAATTCTGCTTCTAAAAATTTCATTCTGCTTCTCCTATCTCTTCTGTCGTCTGAACTTTCCTTTCTATACTACGCCATCTTAAGCATTTTTGTCAAAAAAACAAAAACAGTATATTTTTTCTAAACAAAACCATACTAACTGTATGCCGTGGTGGATTTTTCCAGAAACTCCATTGCTATCGCATTAGCGTTTTTTAGGAACTCTCTTGCTATTTCAGCAATGACTTTAGGAAACTCTGCCGGCAAATTAAAAGCAGATGCACGGTTTACGGCACCGGAAAGGAGAAAATATGTCACAGTTATCTGAAAAAGAACTTTCCTGTATTAATGAATCACTGGCCGAAGAAGAACTTCTCGTCAAAAAATACCAGATGCTTTCCAGCCAGTCTCAGGACAGCGAAGTGACTGCCAAATTTAAAGAAGTCGCTGACAGACATCAGAAACATTTTAACGAATTGTATGCATTATTAGGTTAGGAGGCAATTGCATGGATACTTCATTTACAGAAAAAGAGATTTTACGTGACGGTTTAGAAACAGCCAAGCACAGCACGGAACATTATAATACATTTTCAAATGAATGCACACACGAAAACGTGCGCAACGCAATGCTGCACATTCTTGCAGAAGAACACGACATTCAGGACGACATTTTTCATATGACATCAGCAAAAGGATACTATCCTACTCCTGCTGCAGAAGAAAAAAAAGTGATGGAAACCAGACAAAAATTTCAGTCCAGTTTCCAGTAATACGGATTTTTCATACAAATTTTCATTTTGATGAACTGCTGTAAAGAAATGGCACAGAACAAAAAACAGCGTAAATTAAGGGTATGACGCAAAAAGGTGTCCCGACGTTATCATTGTCAGGACACCCTTTCCTTTTTCTATTCGATTTTATACCTATGCCGGTTATCATCTGCCGTAATTTATTACAGGCTTTCGATAAAGCGCATAAATCCCTTCATACCTTCTTCTGTATTTTTGTAAACACCTGCATGCTCCAGGACTTTTTTAAACACAATACCGATTTCTTTCTGTAAAATTTCTTCTACATTTTCTGCTGTAACAACATCATATTTTCCTATAAACTCATCTACCCAGTCTGCGTGTTTTTCCAGCGTTTCATCGCTACGGATATCTTTGCCTTCTACAATATACTCGCCCAGTTTTGCCATTTCATCTTTCAGGCGTGCCGGAAGTACAGCAAGCCCCATAACTTCAATCAAGCCAATATTTTCTTTTTTAATATGGTGCAATTCCTGATGTGGATGATAAACACCCAGTGGATGCTCCTTCGTTGTAATGTTATTACGAAGTACCAAATCAAATTCATATTTTCCATCACGCATTCTGGCAATAGGCGTAATGGTATTATGTGGTTCCCCATCTGTTTCGGCGAAAATGAAAGCTTCTTCATCCGTGTATTTGCGCCAGCTTTCCAAAATGTGTGCTGCTGCCTTAACAAGCAGGTCTGCATCCTCGTGACGAATACGAATCACCGACATCGGCCAGTTTACAATGCCTGCCTGAATCTGTTCAAATCCCGGAATCGTAATTTCTTTGCGAATGCCGGCACGCTCCATAGCAAATTCATAATGGCCACCCTGAAAATGTTCATGTGCCAGTATAGAACCTCCTACGATTGGCAGGTCTGCATTGGAACCAATAAAATAATGTGGAAACTGCTTAATAAAATCTAAGAGTTTACGAAATGCTGATTCATCAATTTTCATTGGCGTATGTTCACTATTAAAAAGGATACAATGCTCATTATAATATACATATGGAGAATACTGGAATCCCCACTGCTTTCCGTCTATCGTTACCGGAATAATACGATGCGTCTGTCTGGCAGGATGGTTAACTCTTCCGGCATATCCTTCATTTTCTTTGCACAAAAGGCATTTTGGATACGCACTCTGCTTTGCATTTTTCGCTGCTGCTATCGCCTTCGGGTCTTTCTCCGGCTTTGACAGATTGATAGTAATATCCAGCGTTCCATACTCTGTATCTGCCGTCCATTTTTTGTCCTTTTTGATACGATATCTTCTGATATAGTTTGTGTCACAGCTAAATTTGTAATAATATGCCGTTGCCTTTTCCGGAGATTCCTGATACAGCTCACGGAATTTCTGAATTACAACACTTGGCGCAGGCACTAATGCACTCATAATTCTGGTATCAAACAGGTCACGGTAAACAATGCTGTTTTCCTCTGTGACACCGTTTTCATATGCCCAGTCAAGCATACCGTCTAAAATATCTTCTAATTCCATTTCCTCCTCTGGCACTTCTTCTGTATATTCATCCAGGTGGAAAATTTCTAACAGACGGTTAATTGTGTATATCCTGTCTTCTGCTGCCACAAGTCCCGTTTTTTCTCCATAACGAACCAGCTGCGTAATTAAATTTCCAATTTTCTGCATAACAGTTCTCCTTTTTAGCGAATCTTATCCTTCTTTACTTCTATCATATGATTAACTGCATTTTCTAACGCTTCAATGGATGCCTTGATGATATCCTCATCACTGCCAATACCCCAATATAATTTCTTTTCATCCTGTGTAATGCCGACATAGGCCATAGCTCTTGCCGATGAATTTCTTGACAATGCATGCTCCTCATATTCATCCAACGTGTAACTAATATCAAAATATTTCTTAACTGCATTGTTTACTGCATTCAAACGTCCATTTCCTCTGGCTTCTACGGTTTCTGTTTCGCCATCCTGTGAAATCGTTACTTTTGCAATAATGCCGTCGTCCTGTACGAAATGACATTCCACAATCTGGAATGTTCTCTTCGGTTCGGCATACTCTTTTTTGAATACATCCAGCATCTGCTCAGGACTTAATTCTGCATGCGCATGGTCCGATACACCTTTCATCAGATAACCTACCTCTTCACGCATCTTATCCGGAAGTACAATGCCAAAGTTCTGCTTTAATACATAGGCAACTCCACCCTTGCCGGACTGGCTGTTAATACGGATTACATCCGAATCATACGTTCTGCCGACATCTTTCGGGTCAATTGGCAGATAAGGAACCGTCCAGGTATATTCGCCCGTATTCTCTCTATGCGTCATTCCTTTTGAAATCGCATCCTGATGTGAGCCGGAGAATGCCGTAAATACTAACTCGCCTGCATATGGCTCACGCATAGATACCTGCATATCCGTCAATCTTTCATATGTTTCTTTAATTTCCTGCATATTCTCAAAATTCAGTTCCGAATCAACACCGTGTGCGTGCAGATTCATTGCAACCGTTACAATATCAAGGTTACCGGTACGCTCGCCATTTCCAAATAAAGTTCCTTCCAGACGGTCTGCGCCTGCAAGAACTCCCAGTTCTGCTGTTGCCACACCACAACCACGGTCATTGTGAGGATGAAGCGATAATACTACATTATCACGATATTTTAAGTTTTTGCTGACATATTCTACCTGGCTTGCAAATACGTGAGGCATTGCATTTTCAACAGTAGAAGGAATATTAATAATGGCTTTTGCCTCTGCTGTCGGCTGCCATACATCCAATACGGCATTGCAGACTTCCACGGCATAGTCAACTTCTGTTCCGTGGAAACTTTCCGGACTGTATTCAAAACGAATATTTCCTTTTACTTCACTTGCTAATGTTTTTAACAGTTTTGCACCATCAACGGCAATCTGCTTAATCTCTTCTTTTGATTTTCTAAACACCTGCTCACGCTGTGCAACAGATGTTGAATTGTAGACGTGGACAATTGCATTTGGCGCGCCATCCACTGCCTCAAATGTCTTACGGATAATATGTTCTCTTGCCTGTGTCAGAACCTGAACCGTTACATCTTCCGGAATCAGATTTCTCTCAATCAATGTACGCAGAAAATTGTATTCTGTTTCGGATGCTGCCGGAAAACCGACTTCAATTTCCTTAAAACCAATCTTTACAAGCATCTGAAAATATTCAACTTTCTCCTCCAGACTCATTGGCTCAATCAAAGCCTGATTGCCATCACGAAGGTCTACACTGCACCATACGGGTGCCTTTGTAATACAATCCTTCTTTACCCAGTCATAACACGGAACCGGTGGCATAAAATAACTCTTTTGATACTTGTCAAATCCTTTCATTATGTAACCTCCATTCTTCAAACTCTTTCTTACTTTTCATGCCCTTGAGAACAACTTGCGTCTATCCGAAAAAGAAAACGTCCCTATAGATAACTATAGAGACGTAATATATTCTTACGCGGTACCACTCTAATTCATGAATCATCATGCTCTCACAGGTACATCAATTCCTATCAATACCCTTCCCGAATAACGGTGGGACTCCGTCCAAGTCTACTCTTTCTTTCAACCGGCAACTCCAAGGCGAGTTCATTGCTTTGCTTCTGCTGTTTCGCATCAACCAACAGCTTTCTGTGTTCCACGCTGCAACTACTATTCCTCTTCTTCGTTTTTCTAAAACAGACTATAACACATTTTATCTCATTTGAAAAGACCTTTTTTGAATTTCCCCTGAAATCCTAATATTCTACAAATGTAGAACTCTTTCTTTGATTTCCTGCGTTCTTCCCTGATTCCAGAACTGTGTACCAATATAACCACAGGTTCTTCTTGCCACATTCATCTTATTCTGGTCTGTATTGCCACAGTTCGGGCACTTCCAGATTAATTTTCCATCCTCATCTGTTTCAATCTGAATCTGTCCACTGTAACTGCAGACCTGACAATAATCACTTTTTGTATTTAATTCTGCATACATAATATTGTCATAAATAAATTTGATGACTTCCAGAACGGCATCTATATTATTTTCCATATTTGGCACTTCTACATAGCTGACAGCACCACCCGGCGATAGATTTTGGAACTGTGCCTCGAATTTCAACTTGTCAAATGCATTGATTTCTTCCGTTACGTGCACATGATAACTGTTCGTAATATAATTTTTATCCGTCACGCCTTCTATAATGCCAAAACGTTTTTGCAGACATTTTGCAAATTTGTAAGTCGTGGATTCCAGAGGCGTTCCATACAGACTAAAGTCGATATTTTCCTCTTCTCTCCATCTGTTGCAGGCATCATTCAGGCGCTGCATCACTTTCAATGCAAACGGTGTTGCCTCCGGATTAGTATGCGATTTGCCCGTCATATAACGTGTACATTCACAAAGTCCGGCATAGCCGAGTGAAATCGTAGAATATCCACCATAAAGGAGTTTGTCAATTGTTTCTCCTTTCTTCAGACGTGCCAGTGCACCGTGCTGCCACAAAATCGGTGCTACATCAGACGGTGTTCCTTTCAGACGGTTATGACGGCACATTAATGCTTCCTTGCAAAGTTCCAAACGCTTATCCAGAATCTTCCAGAAAACCTCTTCATCTCCATCTGAAGAACATGCTACATCTACCAGATTCAGTGTTACAACGCCCTGATTAAATCTGCCGTAGAACTTTGGACGGTCATTTTCGTCATTGTATACTGTTAAGAAGGAACGGCATCCCATACACGGATAGCAGTTTCCCTGCTTTAACTCTTTCATAATTTTTTCGGAAATATAATCCGGTACCATTCTCTTCGCTGTACATTTTGCTGCAAGTTCTGTCAGATACCAGTATTTGCTGTCTTCGTGAATATTATTTTCTTCCAGCACATAGAGAAGTTTTGGAAATGCCGGTGTAATATAAACACCCTTTTCATTTTTGACGCCCTGTATTCTCTGGCGCAGCACTTCCTCCATAATCAATGCCAGGTCATCCCGCAGTCTTCCCTCCGGTGCTTCATTCAGATACATAAATACACTGACAAATGGTGCCTGCCCGTTGGTGGTCATCAGAGTAATAACCTGATACTGAATCATCTGCACACCACGTTTAATTTCGTCCCTCACACGAAGTTCGGCAACTTTATCAACCTGCTCACTGGTGTATTCCATTCCGGCATCCTTAAACTCTTCCTCTACCTGTTTACGATATTTCTGACGGCTGACATCAACAAACGGTGCCAGATGTGTCAGGGTAATGCTCTGTCCTCCATACTGCGAACTTGCAATCTGTGCGATGCTTTGTGTTGCGATATTACAAGCCGTTGAAAAACTCTTTGGCGGCTCAATCATAGTTTCACTGATAACCGTACCATTCTGCAACATATCTTCCAGATTGACCAGACAGCAGTTATGCATATGCTGGGCAAAATAATCGGAATCGTGAAAATGAATAATTCCCTGCTCATGTGCCCTGATTACTTCGCTAGGCAAAAGGAAACGCTTTGTGATATCTTTGCTGACCTCACCTGCCATATAATCACGCTGTACACTGTTTACCGTAGGATTTTTGTTAGAATTTTCCTGCTTTACTTCCTCATTATTACATTCCAGAAGACTCAGAATCTGCTTGTCTGTAGAGTTGGATTTACGCACAAGCGCACGGTTATAGCGATAGGTAATATATTTTCTGGCTACGCTGAACGCACGCTTATCCATAATCTGTTCCTCAACCAAATCCTGGATTTCTTCCACGCTCAGGGAACGGTTGATGTCCAGACAAATATTGACAACGGATGCCGTAATATCAGCAATCTGCTCTTTTGACAGACGCTCCTTGACCGGCACCTCGTAATTTGCCTTTGTAATTGCTGCTGAAATTTTGTTTTCGTCAAAATTCACTTCAGAACCACTTCGTTTAATAATTTTCATACCATACCAGCTTTCTTTTATTGTGATGGAGTTTTTCTGTTTTTCTAATAAAGAAACTGCTTGTCTGTTGCAAATAGTCTGCTTTTCCGACAAAGAAACTGCCTGTTGCAAATAGTCTGCTTTTCTGGCAGAGAAATGATTTCTCTGTTACAGAAAGACTCCGTTTTTGTCTGTGCAAAAACAATAGTACCATATCTTGTATTTATTTTCAAGATATGGTACTAAATATTGTGAACTTTTTTATTTGTCCTTTTTACTATTCTTTGCACTTTGCTTGCCATTGAGCAATAACTCTTTAATATCTACGGCAGAATGTTTTTTGGAAGTCAGTTTCATTGTCGGGAATGCATCAAACAGACGCTGATTGCCAAAAAGTGGATTTTTCTTTAAAATCCTGCTTCTGTTTTCCCAATAGGATTTTAAGCGTTCCTCTGTCGTCTGCCATGATGAATTGCTTCCCTTCGCTTCCATCTCCTGACGCCAGCTGCTTAACTTCTCATAGAATGATTCCTTCATTTCATTATAAGCATTTAAAATCGAACGTCCTGACTTTCCTTTCACATTGACAGACAGCAAATCGCTCAGGGATAACTGACGGATATCTGCGAACAGATTTTCCAGTTCTTTTTTAAATTCATAAAGATTTTCCAGCTGTTTCCGGAAGTTCGTTGCTGCAATAATACTGTAACCGGCATCCATTCCAAAAAGAACCAGTGCAATCATCAGACCAATATGACCTGCTTTCTCTGGAATCGCCTGAATAACAAAGTCTGCTGCCGGTTGCAGAAAATCAAACATAAACAGGGACAAAATTCCCCAGAACATCGACGGAATCAAAGCAATTCTTCCTTGAAAATTATATTGCTCATCAGAGTAATCCCACCATCTCGTATGAAATATTTTTTCCAGCGCAAGTGAAGTGACATATTCTAATATTGTTGCCACAATCATTCCCATAACATACAGAAGACTCGGTATGTCTGCAAACGGACGCAGTAAAAGATAGACACTGACTGCGCCAAATCCATATAATGGAATGACCGGACCTACGAAAAATCCTCTGTTGACTAATTTACGGTTTCGGATGGATACAAATGCCGATTCATAAATCCAGCCGGCGAAACTAAATAAGAAAAAATCCATTAAAACATAATCTATTGGAACACCTAAAATCATTTTTTCTCTTTACTCCTCTCTGCTCTGTAAATCTTTTGAAAGCATTTCCAAATAGTGAATGTATGTCTGGTTGCTAAAGCGAATCCGATAAGACATATCCAGTTCTTCCCGACGAAAACTCTTTCTGCCACCCTTTTCGGCCCTGTCCCAAAAAAAGGACACATCTTTGTATGGCACATAATAATATTCATCTGCACTTGAAAAATAAATAATCAAAAAAGCGATTCCCTGCTGCTGCTCAAACTCAGACATAAATTTCATCTGATGTTCGTGAATGTTCTGTAACGGAAAAGTATCTGTCGCACATTCCTTTGCATCAAAGCAGACGGGAACTCCCTGTACATTTCCTATGTAATCTACTGTACTTTTCTGTTCAAAATATGCCAATGTTATGTGATGCTTCTCTCTGTCTATTTCCATCGGTGTAATTGGCGTTGGAATTTTCTGCACCAGTGCCAGTTTCTCCTGACGGTATTTTTCATTTGTCACATTTAGCATTTCTTCCAATACGGAACCACGAAGGCCCCGTGAGTTCCATGACGGCATTTTCTCACTCCCTCTTATCCTATTTTTCTTCCTCTGTTGTTAAACCCAATTCCTGAATGACACGGTAAAAACATTCCGGCAACGGAGCCGTAAATACCTTTCCATGATACTTTTCCGGAAGATAATCTGCAGCATCCAGACACAATTTCCACGCATGCAGTAACTGGTAACGTACACCAAACTCTTTTTTAAACAAATGGTATAAACTTTTCTCACCATATTTGGTATCACCAACTATCGGATGCCCAATGCTCTTTAAATGGGCACGAATCTGATGCGATTTTCCAGTAATCAGATGCACTTTTAGCAAAGTATACTCTTCACCTTTCCAGCCGGCAACGGAAAGTGGTTCGTATGCCGTAACAATTCGCACGGCTCCCGGCTGTTTCTGACGGGTAACGGTCACTCTGTTATGTTTTTCATCTTTTTTGAGATAACCGTCAATATAAGCACTCCCTGCAACCCTGCCCTTTACCAGACAAAGATAATACTTCTGAAGTGCCCGTTCCCGAAAAAGACGGTTCATATATTGCAAACTCTTTATCGTTTTTCCTGCTACTATCAGGCCTGTCGTGTTCCTGTCCAGACGATTGCAGATACCGGGGCGAAATGTTGTATTATTTTGCTCTTCGCGCGTCATCAGATAATCCGTTACATATTCTACCAGAGAAATGTCCTCTTTGCCTGCTTTTTGCGACAACATACCAACCGGTTTATTAATCACCAGGATTTCTTCATCTTCATAAACAACATCCAATGTAATCTGCTGTCCTGACGTTACGGTATCTTTTTGTTTCTTTCTTTCTGGTGATGTGTCCTTTTGCTTTTTCACAGTGGGCTGACCCGATGATGCAGTCCTGTTATCTGCCCTTTGTCCTATATTTTCGACTCCACGGAATTTCTGAATGGTATCATCAGATAAGAAGAATGTAATCTCATCTCCTTCCTGAAGTTTTTCTTTTCCTGCTGCCTTTTTCCCATTCAGCGTAATATTTTTCTTGCGCAGCATTTTATAGAAAAAACTCATCGGTGCCTGACTGAGATATTTTCCCAGATAACGGTCTAACCTCTGTCCCTCTTCCTGTTTTGTGACTCTAATAACCTGCATTCTGTTCTCCTGTTTTTGTTTTATAGCATCGCCCTATAGCATAAAGTGCGTCTTCATCCTGTTCTTCTCAGACAATCAGGGCAAGCAGATAGGATTTTACCTGTTCTTCTTCTTTTTCATCTACTTCCTGTGGTGTGATATTCTTTACTTCATTTAAAAATGTCTTTTCGCTGTCTACGATTTTTACTTTGTAATCCGGTCCCCAATTGTGGACACCATCTGTCAGATATTTGCGCACATAGGAAATTTCCTGTTTGCCATTTCCAAGAAGGCCTATCACCTGTCCGTTTCCTACAACGGCAAAATCCAGATGCATCACTTTTTCAGCTGATGTAATAACCATATCAGCATACAATTCTGTCTGTTCCGGCAATACTTCGCGCACTCTGTCATAACGCTCTTTTGAAACAGACTGGTATGGGAATGTCACGATATAGGCAACTAATGACTTTGCTCCCGGTAATACAAACAATACTGCTATTACAGTAAAAATATTCCGGTTTGACATTTTGTTCAGCAAAAGTCCTGTTACAAATACTATAATTCCTAATAATACCATAAGAAGTGTTGTCAGTAATGCTGATTTCTTTTTTCTTTTAATATAACCAAACTCTCCACGTTTTGCTTTCATACTTTTTTCCTCTCTTCCTCTGCGATTTTGTTTTCACTGCCATGGGATGTCTTTGCTGTATCTGGCTGTTTTTTTTTGTCTATTGGTAACGCCATCCCGGATAATACTTGTTTTTTAACATACCCTGTCCATTTCCCTGGCACCATCCTAATCCATATCCGTCAACACAAATTAAGACGTTGCCCTTAAAAGGTTCGTCTGACTGTATTGTTTCCCCTTTCAAATAACGAATCACCCTGTCATCTGCTGCCGACAAATCCAGCACCTGTGCATAATCTTTTTTCGTTAATGCAAGTGCCATCTGAGGTGCCATACTTATCTTATGACGATATTCACAAACCGGAAGTCCCCGGTAAAGTGTACGCAATGCCCTGTCAGCTGCCACCGGTGGTTCCCAGATTATTTTTCCTTTTTCGTCTGTTATCTTGCGTGATTCATCCCACTCTTTTAATGGCAAATGTGCCAGAACTTCTTCAGACATATTTTTTACATCTTCCTGCCCCTTGCCACCACAGACATTTTTTGCATTTTTACCACCTCTGCCTTTTTTGCCATTTTTCTTTTTGCTGTTTTTTTCTGTTTCAATACTAATTTTACTGTCTGTTACACTGCTTTTCTCTGTTTTAACAACTTCCTTGCTGTCTGTTACACTGCTTTTCTCTGCTTCAACAACTTCTCTGCTATCTGTTTTTGCCATATCCTTTTTTTGCATAAGAACAGCAAAATGACCTTCCCCTTTCGCACGATGCGGAAAAATGCGAATACATTTTTTCAAACTTTCGCTACCATTGTCAATCCAATTTGGTCTTCCCTGTGAAAAACCTTCTTTCTGCTGCACTTCACAAATCTGCATATCCGGATAGGTATCCAACAGCCATTGCACGGTTTCTTCATCTTCCTTTGGTGAAAATGTGCAGGTAGAATATACCATCATTCCTCCCGGCTTTAGCATTTCATAGGCATTTTGCAGAATTTCTTTCTGTATCGGTGCATAATATTCCGGTCCTTTTTCTTCCCAGTCTTTTATCATACGTGGTTCACGCCGGAACATTCCTTCTCCTGAGCACGGAGCATCAATCAGTATTTTATCGAAGAACTGTCCAAAATGCTCCCACAGCCTCTGTGGTGTTTCTGCTGTTACAATTGCATTCGTTATACCGGCAAATTGCAGATTTTTCGCCAAAATAGCTGCTCTTGAAACACTGATATCATTTGCTATCAGCACACCTGTCTGTCCCAGTTTTGCACCAAGTTCTGTTGCTTTTCCTCCCGGTGCCGCACATAAATCCAGCACTTTGTCACCGGCTTCTATTGGCAAAATGCTTGCCGGAATCATTGCACTGGCTTCCTGAATATAATAAAGTCCGGCATAATAATACGGATGCTTAGCCGGAACTGTCTTTTTTGCATCATAATAATACCCTTTTTCCGTCCAGAAAACCTTTTCTGTTTCAAAAGGATTGATAGCTTCCCATTCTTCTAAAGATATTTTTCCTGTATTGACGCGAAATGCCGTATGGGAACTTTGTGAGAAACTGTCGATATAATCGCTATATTCTTCTCCCAGAAGTTCCTTCATACTTTCGCAATAACGCTTTGGCAACATATTTTTATTCTCTCCTGTACCATTTTCTGACCAGACGCACAGCGTTTTTTCTGCGTTTCTTGTGTCACTACCCGTTTTCTATTACTCTTTTACTGTATTTTTTATATTTTTTCTACATTCCTTTACGGTTTAGCACACTCTGCGCGCGATATGTTTCTGCCATAATATCTAACTGCTTGTTGAAACGCATCAGAATTTCCATATCATCCTTCTGGTATATTTTGAAAAATTCATTCTGTATTTTTTCTACTTCCCTCTCATTTGCAACATAATACAAATTCTCAATATTGCTTAAAATATCAGAAATAATATTTGCCTTCTGACGGTTGGAATTTTGTGCGTCCATAATTTCATCACGCACGGATGCCATTTCATTATCCAATGCGTCAACGGCATCTGCTGCACGAAGCAGGCGCAGACGGAGTTCTTCCGGCATATGCTCCTTATATTTATATTGTAAAGAATGTTCAATCGTTGACCAGAAGTTCATTGCCAGTGTCCGAATCTGAATTTCCACTTCCAGTTTTTTAGGACCATTGATGGTATGCACCGTATAATATGCAATAATATGGTAACTCCGGTAACCACTCGGCTTGCTCTGGCTGATATAATCTTTTTCCAGTTTCACTTCCAAATCCTGACGGTTCCGGATAATCTCCACTACTGTATCAATATCTTCTACAAACTGGCATATCAGGCGAATCCCGGCAATATCCTCGATTTTTTCTTCCAATTCTTCAAATGCAACACCTTTTCGCTGCATCTTTTCCAGAATACTGGATACCCGTTTCACTCTTCCACTCACTTCTTCAATTGGCGAATACATTCTTCCGTCATAGTATTCCTGTTTTATGTGATTAAATTTAACAACTAATTCGTCTACTGCCAGCTGATAGGGTGCCAGCAATTCTCTCCAAAGCTGTATTTCCATAGAAACCTCCAATCCTGCAATGGCTCTTTTCTTTTAACTATTCTGCATTTTCGTAATATATTGTAACATATAATAAGGATTTATGGATTTTTCTCCCGGAGCATAAATTCCAAAATGAAGATGTACAGCAAACTTCCCTTTTGTTCCTTCTGCGCCATATCCTGTATTCCCCATATACCCTATTAATTCTCCTGCCGAAACCTTTTTTCCGGGAACAATTCCCTTTGCATATCTGTCCAGATGTGCATAGTAGTAATAATACCCGGCTTTGCTTCTGATACCAACACGGTATCCACCCAGGGGAAGCCACCCTGTTTTTTCTACAACACCGTCACAAACAGTCTGAATCTGAAAATACCCGGGCTGATTATTTGATGTCATAATATCGATTCCTTCATGCCGGCGTTTGCCTCCATATGTCCTTGCCTGCCCATAACTATTTTCATAAAAATACGTTTCTTCTCCCATTGCATCCTGACGAACCGGAAAACACGTTATCTCCTGCAGCAGCACACGTATCTCCTGTCCTGTGCAGTCTTTTTGCATTTTTTCACAAACCTGCACCTGCATCTGCATCGTGCGTACCAGTTCTATCTGCATCATAACACTGCCAAAAACAAAAAAGCAGAATATGCCATAAATACTATTCCGAATATGTTTTTGCTTCTTTTTATCATATGAAACAAACCATTTTTGCAAAAAATCTTTGACAGAAATCATTTTTCTTTCCATTCGCTTTTTCTGTTTGCTTTATCTTATGTATTGATTCTTTCATCCATTCAAAAAATGTCTGTTTTCCTGATATCGCTACATATTTCTTGATTTGTCTGCGCATGCTTTCATCGCTGTCATTACGCTTCCCCGGAACCCTGTTTCTTCCAAAGCACGGACAGCCTCTATTGTTGTACCTGCCGGTGAGCATACCATATCTTTTAATTCACCCGGATGTTTCTGCGTTTCCAATACCATCCTGGCACTGCCCAAAACAGACTGTGCAGCAAAACGGTAGGCCTGCGCTCTTGGCATACCTTCAGCGACTGCAGCATCTGCCATCGCTTCTATAAACATAAAAACATAGGCCGGCGAGCTGCCACTGACAGCAATAACAGCATCCATCATAGATTCTGAAATCACTTCTGCTTTACCAAAACTCTCTAATATATCGCAGACTTTTTTCAAATCGTCCTCTGTAATGTTCCGGTTTGGACAAACAGCAGTAATACCTTCGCCTACTAATGCCGGTGTATTTGGCATCGTTCTGACAATTTTTTTGTCCACACCAAGCATATCTTCCAGCCATGACATACTCTTACCTGCAGCAATCGAAATCACAATCTGTTTATCACTGACTTCTGATTTGATTTCTTCCAGCACCTGTTCGCAATATACCGGTTTTACTGCAAGCACAATAATATCTGCCTGTGCAACTTCCCGATTGTCCAATGTCGTATGAATGTGAAACTGCTCTTTCACACGTTCCGTGGTCGCTTTTGTAGCTGCTGATGCTATGATGTTATCTGCACCAATCAATCCTGATTCCAGCACCCCACCTATCATAGCCTGTGCCATATTTCCTGCACCAATAAATCCTAATTGCATCTGTCTGCCTCCTGTTGTCATTTTTATGCATATAATCTATAGTAATCTTACCACTTTTCCGTTTTAGAACCAACCCTCAAAATTCATGGCATTCAATAATTTCTCTTGGAAATCCGGTTCCTGTGCTAATTCGATATGTTGTATTTTTCTTGCAAGTTTTTCCAGCTTTTCTGCAAACTTTTCATCCAGCATGACTGCTACTGCTCCCTGTCCTGCTGCATTTCCTGCAAAGCACATTTTATCCCCGTCTGCCTTGGGCAGTAATCCGATTTGAACAGCGTTTGCCGGATGCAGGCAGCTGCCAAGCACGCCTGCTATGATTATTTCATCTGTTTCTTCCAAAGTTACCCCTCCAGTCTGCAACAGACACTGTACTCCTGCCTGGATGGCACTCTTTGCCAATTGCAGATTACGAATATCCTGCTGTGTCAGAAAGACTTCTTTTTTTCCTTTTCCCCCAGAATATAGTACAAAAGCATTTTTTTCATCTCTTTTTGCCAGTTGACTGCAAAGTTCCGGCAAAACACCTGCCTCCTGTGCCTCTTCTTTTGACAGCAAGTAGCCATCCTTTTGTATGATGCCACAGCCAGCCAGTTGTGCTAACAAATCAACCAAACCCGAACCACAAATCCCCGACGGTTCAACGCTGTCTATCACATCCAGAACAATATTACCATTTTTCAAAATACGGACACCATTCACGGCACCCGTTTTTGCTGCCATACCACAGCATATTCCTTTCCCTTCAAAAGCCGGTCCGGCTGCTGTTGAACAGACAAAAACCTTTCCTTTTTTGTTTAATATAATTTCAGCGTTGGTACCCAAATCTATTGCTAACTGTATTTTTCCTGCCTGAAATAGCGACTTTGCACCAATCACTGCCAATGCATCACTCCCAACGTGTCCTGCAATTCCTGCCAGAACTTTTACTTTGGAATCTCTAAACCGTTTCATTCCCAGTTCTTTTCCGTGGCATTCCTCACTTCCCTGATATGCCGGTGAAAATGGATATCCGGCCAGTCCTGTTACATCTTTTCCTAAAAACAGGTGGCACATCGTTGTATTTCCAACCACACAAAAACATACCTTGCTGCTATCCGACAGATTGATTTGCCGTGATGACAAAATCTCAGCTGCCATTTGCTCTACCTGGGCAACTACCATCTGATGCAATTGCTCTGCTTTTCCAGAAACAGCATGCATAATCCGCATCATAACATCAGCTCCCAAAGTGGTCTGCTGATTTATCTCCGATAAGCTGCCAATCATTGTTCCCTTCGCGAAATCTATCGCATAAATTGCAATTGTAGTTGTTCCGATATCGACAGCAAATCCGACAGAATACTCACTGCCATATATGTTTTTTTGTGAAAACTCTTCTATAAAACTTTTTTTCGTTGTATTTTGATTCTCTTGTCTGCGTAAAATAACCATTTAAATCCCCTTTGCTCCATTCATTTTCTGCCCTGCCATCCAAAATCTATGGTACAAAAAAGGAGTTGTCATCCGACAACTCCCTTTGCTCATGTTAAGACATTGTGATTATTTCGCATAATCAGTTACTCTGGATTCACGAATTACATTAACCTTAATCTGTCCCGGATATTTTAATTCGCTTTCAATCTGTTTTGAAATATCTCTTGCCAGAAGAACCATTTCATCATCTGAAATCTTTTCAGGAACAACCATAACACGAAGTTCACGGCCTGCCTGAATTGCAAATGATTTCTCAACTCCCTGAAAACCATTTGAAATGTCTTCTAATTGTTTCAATCTGTTTGTATATGTTTCTAATGTTTCTCTACGTGCACCTGGACGTGCCGCAGAAATGGTATCTGCTGCCTGTACAATACAAGCAATCATCGTTTCCGGTTCTACATCGCCATGATGAGCTTCAACTGCATTGATTACAGTAGCAGATTCCTTGTACTTTCGACAAAGTTCTGCACCAATCTGAACATGAGTACCTTCCATATCCTGATCGATAGACTTACCTATATCATGCAATAAACCAGCTCTTTTTGCCAGTCGCACATCAGCACCGATTTCACCTGCCAGCAAACCAGATAAATGTGCCACTTCAATAGAATGCTTTAATGCATTCTGACCGTAACTGGTTCTAAATTTCATTCTTCCTAACAAACGAATAAGTTCTGGGTTGATGCCATGTACGCCAACTTCTAACGTAGCAGCTTCACCCTCCTCACGAATCATCGACTCAACTTCTTTCTGAGCCTTCTCTACCGTTTCCTCTATTCTCGCCGGATGAATTCTTCCATCTACAATAAGTTTTTCAAGCGCGATTCTCGCTACTTCTCGTCGAACACCGTCAAAACTTGACAAAACGACTGCTTCCGGTGTGTCATCTATAATAAGATTGACACCTGTCATAGTTTCCAGGGTACGAATATTTCGACCTTCACGTCCGATAATTCTTCCCTTCATTTCATCATTTGGTAACTGTACAACAGTAATCGTTGTTTCAGCCACATGGTCTGCAGCACAACGCTGAATGGCTGTAACTACATAATCTTTTGCTTTCTTATCAGCTTCTTCTTTTGCTTGTCTTTCCAGTTCTTTAATCAGAACTGCTTTTTCATGCTTTACATCTTCTTCAACAGATCTTAACAGATATTCCTTTGCTTCCTCGGTAGTCAGTCCAGAAATTTTCTCAAGTTCTCTTAAATGACTTTCTTTAATCTTTGCCAACTCTTGTTTTTGTTTGTCCAAATCAGCATTCTTTTCATTTAACTTGGATTCTCTCTTTTCTAATACTTCCGATTTCTTATCCAGAGCTTCCTCTTTCGATAATACTCGTTTTTCATACTGCTGTAATTCTGCTCTTCGCTCTTTTGATTCGCGCTCAATTTCTTTTTTGTTTTTGATTGCTTCTTCTTTTGCTTCGAGCAGTGCTTCACGCTTCTTTGTTTCTGCTGTTTTTAAAGCTTCATCAATAATAACTCTTGCTTTTGTTTCAGCATCGCCAAGTTTTGATTCTTCGCGCTCTTTATAGTTCTGAATGGAAACTTTTTTCGCAATCAGAGCTGTTACAACAATAACAACAAGCATAACCACAATGGCCAATATAATTTTAATAGCCACTGGTAACATCGAACAGGAGCACCTCCTTATATTATATTCATTGCACAAATACAACACTATAATTTTATACTTTATATACGAATCTGTCAAGTAAACCACTAGAATCATTTTCGCTGTAGACTTTTAAGGGGTATGTGATAAAAACAGATTTCCTATAGCAGCACGCTCGCGCTTTGCTGCTTTTAGGAAATCTGTCTATCTCACAGCCCATTTACAGGTTGGCTGTTCTGCTATTTTCAGATATTCGTTCTAAACTGAACACCACAGGTTACAGGTTGGTTGTCCTGCTATTTTTCAGGACAGGCTATCCAATTCACGAAATATGTCTTCTGTCCGGAACCCTTTGCGATATAGTTTTGCTGCTATTTTTTGCTTTTCTTCATAGGAAATGGAATCATCTGCTGTCATTTCTTTTTTTACTAATTTATGAATTTCCTTTTGCAGTGCTGCCGAGTCATCCCAGTTAATGTTTTCAAGTGCCAGTGTAATATACTCTTCACTTACGTGGCGTTTTTGTAAATCCTGACGAATCCGTTGAATGCTTCTGCTTTCGCAATAAATTTCGGCAAACCGCATCGCATATCGTTTATCATCAATATAATGAAAACTTTCTACGTAAGCTATCGCATCTTCAATAACATCTTCTTCATAACCACTCCGTTTCATACGGTCACGTAGTTCCCACTCGGTACGGTCATTATGATTCAGCAATGCCATTGCTTTTTTTCGTCCTGCCAGAAAACGTTCCTCAGTCTGCTCCTGCTTTTCTGCTGACATCATTACTCATCTGCTTCCTTTTCTTTTGCCGGAGTTTCTCCAGCCTCTTCTTGTGTGCTTTCCTCTTCTGGTTTATTAAAATATTTGTCACGGACTTTTTGTTCTACTTCTTCTAATACTTCCGGATGTTCCTTCAGATACGTTTTTGCATTTTCTCTTCCCTGACCAATCTTATTTCCTTCATAAGCATACCATGCACCACTCTTTACAATAATGCCCTCTTCAGCTGCCAAATCCAGTATCTCGCCTTCTGTCGAAATTCCTTCGCCATAAATAATATCCACTTCGGCAGAACGGAATGGTGGTGCCACTTTATTCTTTACAACTTTAATCTTTGTTCGGTTACCGATTGCCTCACCATCTTTTTTGATTTGCTCTCCACGACGAACTTCCAGGCGAACAGATGAATAATATTTCAATGCACGGCCACCCGTTGTTGTTTCCGGATTACCAAACATAACGCCTACTTTTTCACGCAACTGGTTAATAAATACAACGCTACAACTGGTCTTTCCTATGATGCCAGTCAGTTTACGCAATGCCTGAGACATCAGTCTTGCCTGCAGACCAACATGGCTGTCTCCCATATCTCCCTCGATTTCTGCTTTTGGTACTAAGGCAGCAACCGAATCCACAATAACGATGTCAATCGCCGTAGAGCGAACCATTGTTTCAGCAATCTCTAATGCCTGCTCTCCTGTATCCGGCTGTGAAATATATAAGTTGTCAATATCAACACCGATTGCCTTTGCATAAACCGGGTCTAACGCATGCTCAGCATCAATAAATCCGGCAATGCCACCCTGTTTCTGGACTTCTGCCACCATATGAAGTGCAACTGTTGTCTTACCACCTGACTCTGGTCCATAAATTTCGATAATTCTTCCCTTCGGAATACCACCTACTCCAAGTGCAAGGTCAAGTCCGAGAGAACCGGAAGGCACCGTTTCCACACTCAGATGTGCATTATCTCCCAGTTTCATAATAGAACCTTTACCATATTGCTTCTCTATCTGTGCCATAGCAGCTTCTAATGCTTTTTTCTTATTTTCATCCATCTTGATTTCTTTTGCCATAATCTTTTCCTTTCTGCTCATTCCTGTGTTCTGATATCTTACCTTATCACGAACAAATGTTCTAAATGTATCATAAACTACTTTTTCCTGTCTGTCAACACTATTTTTTCCTGTGCTCCTGTATCTGATGAAGACCTGGTACTCTCTCCCATCCCAGACCATCCATATCCAAATCAGTGATTTCTGCCATACACCAACCATCGCGTATGACAAAATTGCAAAGGCCAAAAATGATACCTAAACGGTATCATTTTACGTTACATATGTCAATGTGAATATTGCACAATTTTTGATGCTACTTTTTGTCTAAATGCAACTCCCGGTATTTCTGTGTATACACAGCCACATACTCCTTTGTAATCAAATGATAATGGCTCAGGTCATATAATGTATTTACAAATTCCGAGCCGGGAATCGGTGCCACAACAAGAGCGTCTAATGTTTTTTCTACTTCTTTTTTGTATTCCTCCAGAGTTATGACCATATTTTTGCACAACAGGCTTTCACGATACAGTTCCTTGAAATATTCGTTAAAACGCCTAGATGCAATAACCTGGTCATCAACCAAAAATGCAACTCCCGGAAGCAAAACTTTTCTCAGATTTGAAACAGATGCATTCGTCAGATAAATCCCCGGTTCAATCCGGAATGTGTTTTTGCTGATTTGCAGCTGTCCATCTTTTGTACTTTCAAAATATTCCGGCAGATACGGTTGGAACATTTTTGTAATATAATTAGAAATTTTGAAAGAAGCATAATCTCTCTCTTTGTCTGCCGGTACATTTTTTACCAGCAGAAATCCCGTGATTTCATTGAGGGGAACTTCAAATTCATAAGCACCATCCGAAAGTACCATAAAATGCAGCATTGTGTCCGTTCTCCACATAAACGCAGGTGCCTGCTCAATTTGTTTCTCCGGATAGGAATCAATCATTACTTTAACGTGAATCTGATTGACTTTGTGCTCTTTCATTGTCTTTTTTAACTTTTTCTCATCCATTGAGGCCAGATACTGTGCCTTTGCTTTCTCTTTTTCTTTTTTTGTATTCTTCGTTGCATTCTGTTCCTCTTCTGTTTCTTTGCCTTTGCCAGAGGCATATTGTCCTACAGCACTGTCTTTTTTCCGTTTTTTTTCATTTTTTTGTTTCTTTTCTTTTTGCAAATCATTTAGCGATACGGACTGTGAAATCACAAATCCAACCAGCCCCACTGCAATGCCGGAAGCCCCCAAAACCGGAAGTCCGAGAACGATGCCTGCCAGCAGTAGAAAGATGGCACCTAATGCAAATAGCAGCACGGTCCATAAAAACAATTTTGTTTTTAGATTCCCGTAGAAAAAACTATTGATGATTTTTTCTATCACTACCGAAGCCTCCCTCCTTCATAATGTTCAAATGTTTCCAGACATTTCAGAATAGAATCGTATTGTTGTTCCTGCGTTCCTTCTTCTAATGCAATATCCAGTGCCACGGCAATATTACTCAGCATATGTTTGTCTAAATACTGACGCAATCCAACGAAAATCTGACGTTTTTCGTGAAAGGTAGGCGCGTCCAGAAGTTTAAGAAAACCTTTCATTGCAATTTCAGATGCCGGCTCTTTCGTCTGATTGTCTTTCTTATCCGATGTTGCTGTCCCTTTTTCAGGACAGGTGACTTCTTTTGAGGATACCTCTTCTTTTTCTGATATTACTTCTTTTGGGAATATTGTTTCCTGCCCCAAGCATTCTATTTCTACTTTTTCAAAACGATATTTCTGTCCGGCATCCGGATATTTGTCCGAATCTACGACTGACATAAACTCTTCCAATTCTCTTACCCAGCATTGATATGGTGGATACATCGCCTGATAAACAACGACAGGATTGCAATTTTCGCTGTCATATGCCAGCATTTTTATCTGATACAGATTTCCTTTGAAATGTCTGTAAAATTCTCCACTGACTGGTTTTTCCCTGTCTGCCATACTTCCTTCTTCCTTTCTTGTCACTTTATTCTCTCATTTATTATCCTATTTTTCACTGCTTTTGTCACGCTTTTTTTTGCAGCAGGCTTGTAGAAAGGGCATGTGATAAAAGTTTCACTCAGTGATTACTTATCACTATATATTTAAATGCAAAGTTTATATGCTGACTTAATTATCCGAAGCCATAATAATTACAATTCTTAAAATCCATAATCCAAATTGCCTGACAGCACACTCTTCTTACAAACCAACTGTTCTGTTAATTGTTTCCATACACTTAGACAAATAGTTCTCCAACACCCTGAATTGCCTGCCGTCACCGGCTACCTTTTCTATAAGATGGTGCTTACAAACTCGCCAGTACTTGTATCCTGTTTTACAGGATACTATGTACTGCTGCGTAGTTTGCGCAGCGAGAGCGTGCCATCGATAGAAAAGGTAGCCGGTGACGGCAGGAACACCAAAAACAGGGACACTCTGTTGCGATATAGAAAAAATCCGGCTGCTTCTACAACCGGATTTTCCTGATATGTTTATCTGCTTTATTTTATCAGATTTTCTTTATACATATGCTTTATCTACTTTTATTACCGAATAATGATTCGGATAGCGTTCCAGCACACGTTTTTGTATCTCTGCTTTGACCTGCGCTTCTGTCATATGAAACTCCTGTGGAATCACAACGTCAAAAATCAGATTTGTATGTGTATTTCCCGTTACCATTCTGAAATCATGAATAGTCAGGCAGCTGTCTATTTCTTTTACCAACTCTGCCACATTGTCTTTCATTTTCATTACAACTTCATTGTTGGACTCTACCGGGTCCATATGTATTACACTTTCGCAATGCAACGCTGTATCCAGCTCTGCCTCTATATTATCTATCAAGTCATGAAGTAAGAAGATGTCCTCATCTCCCGGCACTTCTGCGTGAAGCGAAATCATCACCCGCCCAGGACCATAATCATGCACAATTACATCATGCATTCCGACAATTTCATTATGTGCCATTACTATCTCATGAATTTTGTCAATAAATTCCGGCTTCGGCGTGCTTCCCAGCAACGGACTAACGGTTTCTTTCGCTGCGCTGCATCCGGCAAACAGAATGAATACGGATACTAAAATACCACAATAACCATCGATATTAACATTTGTCAGTTTCATAACGCCCATTGCAATCAAAACAACGGTTGTTGCAACAGAATCACTCAAACTGTCAGTTGCTGTTGCTTTCATTGTTGTAGAATCAATCTTATTGCCAATCCGGTAGTTGTATAATGCCATATATAATTTTACCAGAATCGATATGACTAATATTACAACTGCCACCGTGCTGACTGCTATCTCTTCCGGATGAATAATTTTCTGGATAGAAGACTGCGCCAGTTCCACACCCATCAGAATAATCAGGATAGATACCAGAAGACCTGCGATATATTCTATCCTGCCATGTCCGAAAGGATGCTCCTTATCCGGCTTCATATCTGCAAACTTAAATCCCACCAGCGTAATCAGCGATGAGCCTGCATCAGAAAGGTTATTAAACGCATCTGCCGTAATCGCCACAGAACCCGTAAGGGCACCGGCAAATAATTTTATTCCAAAAAGAACAACATTTAAGAAAATTCCAAAGACACTACACACAATACCATACATTTTGTGCACTTCCGGCTTGTGATAATCCGTTGCATCTTTGATGAAAATTTTGCTTAATAATGTCACCATCTTTTATCACTCCTCTAACATTTCACATACCTTCATTAAGATAGCGCACTCCAGACGTTTTCTCTGGATTTTGCAAGACAATTCATATGCCTTGTGAATATCGCCATTATAAATATAATTGTTTGCATTACATCCACCACTGCAATAGAATTTCGCCCAGCAATCCTGACAGGCAGGTTTGGAATAGACATGTGCTCCTGCAAATTCTTTCTTGATTTTCTCATTGAAAGTACCTTCGCAAAGATTTCCCATTTTGTATTCTTCATGTCCGACAAACTGATGACAAGGATAAATATCTCCATCCGGTGTAATTGAAACATATTCATTTCCACTGCCACATCCACGAAGACGTTTTACCACACAAGGTCCCTGATTCAAATCAATCATAAAATGGAAGAAATTGATATGTTTTCCACTTTTCTTCACTTCTTCTATGCGTTCCACTAATCTGTCATATTCTGCATAAATTGTATCCAAATCTTCTTCCGTTATCGCATACTCAACAGACGGGTCTTCCATTACAGGCTCTACGGAAATCTCATCGAAACCTGCTTCGTACAGATGCATCACATCTTCCGAAAAATCAAGATTATATTTTGTATAAGTTCCTCTTACATAATATTCTTTATCGCCACGTTTCTCTACTAATTTCTGGAAATTCGGCACGATTTTATCATAACATCCCGTACCGTCTGCACGCACACGCATCCGGTCATTTACTTCACGGCGTCCATCAATGGAAAGGACAACATTATGCATTTCTTTGTTGATGAAATCAATATTATCATCATTTAACAGCATGCCATTTGTTGTAATGGTAAAACTGAAGTGTTTGCCGTACTCTTCTTCCTTGCTTCTGGCATAAGCAACAATCTGCTTGACAACTTCAAAATTCATCAATGGCTCTCCACCAAAAAAGTCCACCTCTAAATTTTCACGGCCCACTGATTTTTCAAGTAAAAAATCAATCGCTGCTTTTCCGATTTCAAAAGGCATTAATTTACGTCCTGTTCCGAAATCTCCGGTAGAAGCAAAACAATATTTACAACGCAGGTTACAGTCGTGCGCAATATGAAGACACATCGCTTTAATAGGAGATTCTACTGCTGTATTTGCAAAACCTCTGTAAATATCTTCACTGTAAAGTGTCTTTTCTTCATATAATGTGAGAATCTCTTCATAGGATTCCTCAATGTCTTCTGTTTTATATTTTGGGGAAAGTTTTTCCACTGCTTCCTTAGGACATTCTTTTGCAAATGGTGGTTTCACTTCATCTAATAAGTCATATGTGATATCGTCTACAATATGCACGCCACCACTGTTAACGTCCAGCAGAATATTCATATCTTTCGCTTTAAATTTGTGTATCATCGCTATCCTCATTTCTTTCTGCCTGTCGGGCAGATATTACTCCATGCACAAAAGGCACATTTTTACATTCTTTTTTACATAGGAATGGCTGCTATGAGAACACACATAACAGCCATACTTATTTTTTTATGAAATGTCAATTATTTATTCTCTTCATTTGCACACTTCTGGTTACCTACTGTACAAGAAGTCTTGCATGCAGACTGACAAGAAGCCTGACATTTACCACATCCACCTTTTTTTGCTGTTGCACTTAAATTTGCTTTGTTTATTGTTTTGATATGTTTCATTTTATTTTCCTCCATTGTTTTAATCACTGCTTTTGAAACAAAAGGAATCTGCACGACGCAAACTCTTTTATCTCTAATATTCTATATTTTACCACACTTTTCAAAAATTACAACCTTTTCTGGCAAAGAATTGTTTTCAATATGGTAAAGAATGATTTTCGACACTCTGTCAAAGAATAATTTTCTTTTTTTCGGAGCCACAATAAATTGCAATGTGTCCAAAAACTACCAACATATTTTCCAGATTCCTTCACATACTAATAACACGATAAGTAATTGCTTATCTTTACACGGAATTGATATCAATCTCTTTCATGGTCTATATGTTGAGAATAAAATCAAACCGTAAAACAAAAAAGGAGGAAAAAATTATGACTAGCAATCAGACTTCAAAAATGGAAGTTCCACAGGCGAAAGAAGCTATGGACAAATTCAAAATGGAGGTAGCAAGCGAACTTGGTGTACCTCTTAAAAACAAGGGTTACAATGGTGACTTAACATCTTCCCAGGCTGGTTCTATCGGTGGCGAAATGGTTCGTCAGATGATTAAGCGTCAGGAAGAAGAAATGTCTGGCAGATAGGCATTAACCAATTACCGGTTTCGGTAATGCAGTAAGGGCAGTATCCTGATTATCAGAAAACTGCCCTTATTTTATATTCTTTTTATGTAATTATTTTGCAGTAATCATATCCTGCCATATTGTTACCATATGATGCTTTTATCATACTGCTTCACTTTTCTTTTCGTTGCTTCTTAAAATTCTACGAATTTTCCCTCTGCTTTATCGTTAATTACATAGTATGCTTTTCTCTCATCCGGATTGATGTAAATGCGTAAAGACTTAATTGCACCAACACGATGACCTTCGTTCTTGTATGCTTCTTTTACACGTTCTACAATTTCTTTCGTAAGAAGCTGCTCTCCATTGTACTCGAAAAATACTTCTTCTACTGCTTCTTTTACAACCTTCTTTGCTGCCGGTTTCTTTGCTGCTTTTTTTGCCGGAGCTTTCTTTGCTGCTGCCTTAGGTGCAACTGCTTTTGCTGTTTCTTTTCCTTCTGCTTTAGCAGGTGTCTTTGCTGCTGCAGGTGTTTCTTTTACTTCTGCTTTAACAGGAGTTTTTGCTGCTACAGGTTCTTCTTTTGCTACAGGTTCTTCTTTTGCTACAGGCTTCGCTGTCTTTGCTGCTGCAACTGCTGACTGTGCTGTTGCAACCGGAGTTGTCTTTGCCGTTGTTGCTACAGGTTTTACTGCTGTTTTTTTGTTTTTTAAATTTGCCATAATTTTTTCTCCTTTACCCACCATAAAATATAAAAAAACTACATTTACTACTATTGCAAGTGTATAGCGTAATCCTAAAACTTTCAAGAGGGTAAAAACAATTTTGTAAAAATTGTACACTTCATCTTCTCATTTCAAAAAAAATTATTAAAATTGCCATACAATTTTTCAAAAAACAGCAAATTTATTGTTTTTGTTTATTGTTTTAATTTCCGTTTTTTTATTTCATTTTTGGTTTAAAAATTAAGGAGGCAAGATATCCAAATATTAATGCTGTCGATACTCCTACTGCACAGGCAGAAAAACCTCCCTTATAGAGTCCAATAAATCCTTCACTGTCTATCGCTTTTTTTACTCCTTCAAAAAGCGTGTTTCCGAAACCAAGCAATGGGACGGTTGCTCCTGCACCAGCCCATTTTTCAAATGGCTCATAAACTCCCAGTGCGCCCAGCAATGCACCGGTGCATACCAGAATTACCATAATTCGTCCTGGCAGTAATTTTGTATTGTCCATCAAAATCTGCACCAGAACACAGATAAATCCTCCCACTAAAAAAGCAATCAAATAATTCATTTTTCAGACCTCCTTTTTTGCATTCTGTTTCTGTCTTTTTAATTTATTTTTCACATTATTTTCGCCTGTATTTTTCTACATTTTTTTATTTTGCTTTTTCGATATTTATTTGTTCTGTTTTGATTTACTTTTTCTGGTAATTTTGGTCTTATTTTTTGCTTGCCTTTTTCTACTGGTTTTTGTTCTATTTTCGCTTGTTTTTTCTGCTTATTTTTCGCTTACTTTTCTACTTATTTTCCGACTCGTTTTTCCGCATATTTTTCACTTACTTTTCTGTTTATTTTTTGCTTACATTTTCTGTTTATTTTTTGCTTACATTTTCTCCAGAATAACACCATGCGCTATGCCGGGCACACTGTTCCCTTCATTAAAACTTACCTGCGATAACAATGCTCCTGTCGGAACAAATAGCACACGTTTCCAATCTCCGTTTTCCAGTTGTTTCAAAATATAACCTGCCAGCATAACGGCACTACAGCCACAGCCACTTCCACCTGCCTGTGTATTCTGTTCTTCGCCATAAATTTCAATTCCACAATCCATATATTGTTTTGTTATGTCATAACCTTTTGCCTTGACATAATCAATGACAATGTCTTTTCCGACCTTTCCCAAATCGCCGGTAATAATTTTGTCATAATGCTCCGGCTGATAACCAAAATCGATAAAATTCTGGACTATCACCTCTCCTGCTGCCGGAGCCATACATGCGCCCATATTCATAGAATCTTTTACACCATAATCTACAATTTTCCCTGTTGTAATTCCTTTTACTTTGACTTTCCCTTTCTCTTCTTTCGCCCGTTTAGAGATTTCTTCCCATTCTCCCTTTTGCTGCATTTCTTCTTTCCGGACAGATTTTGTCAAAACAACAGCACCACTTCCCGTCACGGTCCAGGTTGCTGCTTTTGGCCGCTGATTTCCATAACCAAGAGGAAAACGAAACTGCTTTTCTGCACTGGCAAAATGACTGGATGTAATGGCTATTGCGTGCTCGGCAAAACCACCGTCCACAATCATAGCTGCGATTCCCAACGACTCGCCCATCGTTGAGCAGGCACCATAAATTCCGAACAGAGGAATATCCATAGAAATAAGTCCAAAGGAAGAAGCCATCAACTGTCCTAACAAATCACCTGCTACCATATAACGAATATCTTTTTTGGTTAATTTAGCATGACGAATGGCGAGCATCGCTGCTTTTTCCTGCAATTTTCCTTCTGCCTCTTCCCAGCTGTCTGCACCTACTTTTGGGTCTTTTTCTATCACGTCAAAATACTCTCCATACGGTCCCTGTCCTTCCTTTTCTCCCACCACCGAAGCAGCACCACTAATAATGGGTGGGTTCTCAAAACGAATACTTTGTTTTCCCATTTGTCTGTTTGCCATAATCACTCCATTTCTCCGGCGTTTTGCTGTTTTTGCAAATTGCCGGTATCAATCACTGTCTGCTATCATATAAAAATCTACAATCTACGATAAATTTACAACTTACAATAAATCTGCATGACATAATAACATCTCTATTTCACATTTATTATGGCTTTCCATTTTCCATTTTATGCAAAAAAACACCACAGAAAATAACGATTCTATCGCCTTTTCTGTGGCGTATTTTGCTAACTTATGCACTATTAATGCCTTATAACATTACTATTTTTCACTAAAATCATACGCTATCATAATATCATTGCCGTTTGCTGTGACCGTAGCCAATGCGCCATTGACCATCGGCATCATTGGTGGAATATGTCCAATATCCAAATCCATCAGAATCGGAACCTGATATTTTGCCAAAACATCCGCAACTGCCTGATAGTGATTCAGTCCGAACATTTCCTCTCCGAAACAGAGTGGACGGCCTATCAGAAAACCTTTTGTATACTGAAACCAGCCGGCATGGTCTAACTGCCAGAGTGCGCGCCTGATATCCATCACATTCAAATCACACGCTTCCAGATACCAGATAATTCCATCATTCTGGTACTTTTCTATAAATTGTCTGGTCTGGTCATATTTTGTGCCCACCAGGCGTCCCAGACAATCCAGGCATCCTCCAAGCAAACGTCCTGTTATCACACTGTCCTCATCCGGATACCGTTTCATCCTTCTCTGTTCTGTTACATTGTATGGCTCTAACGGATGTTCCTCATCTTTTTTGGATTCTTTTTCCCACAAAGGATACCCCGTTATTGTTGTCTTCTTTCCCTGTAGCAAAAGCATAGCATCCGAAAGTGACTCATGCCACGGCTCCATACCAAATGCTGCTGCACAAGGTCCGTAAACAGATGCTGTATCACAAATCGTTGCCAGCAAATACGTCAGGTTGGTATTATCTGAAAAACCCATATACCACTTCGGCTTTTGGGCTGCCAGCAAATCGAAATCAATGTCATCCAAAATTTCACACATCAATTCGCCACCACCACAGGAGATAATCGCACTTACTTCTTTTTTAGAAAAATACTGGTTTACTTCTTCTCCACATTTTTGCGGCGTATTGCTAATGCCAATTCCTTTGCCTTCGTAACAGTTCGGTCCGATATCACAGGCAAATCCCATCTGACTGAATTTTTTCTGCGCATTGATAAAACCACTTCGGTAAGGCTCTATATTGCAGCCATAGGAAGGAGCGATAAAGCCAAGACAATCTTTTTCCTGCAAAAATTCTGGTATTCTCATACGCCAATTCCTTTCTTACACTGTTCTAATCTCTGCTCAAACTGTTCATAAAAATTTCCTTCCTGATACGCATTCATAAAAAATGTCTGTAACAGGAGCAAATTCCATTTTTTCAATTCTTCTTCCGATACCTCCTGATATCTTTGCTGAAGGTCCTTGATAAAATAATGCCATTCATTAATATATTTTTCATATCTTGCAAGGTCTGGTATTCCCAGCCATTTGCTGATTTTCATTTTTGTACGGCGTTCTTTTTTGCACTCCTGTGTCTGCAAAAAATAAGTAAAGGAATCATCTTCATACAAACGTCCCAGTGGAAACAGTCTGCACAGTCCCGGGCGAAAAGAATGGATACTGCATTTTCCTTCTTGATTCAGGAAATGACATCCTGCATGGTTTTCTTCGATTTTTAAGTTGGGCAGAATCAATCCGTCTATCACATTCAATTCCACATATGTTCCCATCATCGCTTCAAAACTGCATTTTAAATTCGTTGTCAGCATATATACATCCCACGGGTCCAGAATAATGCTGTTTCCTGTATTCCTGCAACATTCACTGCATCCTTCACAGTCATTACATCCCAATCTTACCATATCATTACTGCGATACTTTTTTCCATCGCTGATTTCATTGATATCTACATGACGCTGCATCTTATATCTCCTTTGTCCACTCCTTAATCATCGCAATTTCTGCAGCATAGCCTTCATCATCATTCGGCGTTTCCAGAATAAATGGCTTGCCTGCCAGTACCGGATGAAGTGCCACACGCTTCATAGCCTCCAGACCAATCTCACCCTGTCCAATCTTCTGGTGACGATCTTTGTGAGAGCCACACACATTCATACTGTCATTGAAATGAACTGCGCAAAGACGCTCTAATCCGATTACTTTGTCAAACTGTGTCAGGACGCCATCCAAATCATTTACAATATCATATCCGGCATCCCATACATGACAGGTATCAAAACAGACACCCAGTTTTTCTTTCAGGGTAACACGGTCAATGATTTCACGAAGTTCTTCAAAACTTCTTCCGACTTCGCTTCCTTTGCCTGCCATCGTTTCCAGTAAAACAGTTGTCGTCTGCTCCTTTGTTAAAATCGCATTTAATGCATCAGCAATCATCTCTATGCCTGCTTCTGCTCCCTGACCGACATGGGAACCTGGATGAAAATTATAATAATTATCCGGCGTATATTCCATGCGTTTCATATCATCTGCTACCATTTCCCGTGAAAAATCACGGATACTTTCTTTTGCTGCGCAAAGATTCATTGTATATGGCGCATGTGCGACTAATTTTCCAAAAGAATTTTCTTTTGCAATTTTCAAAAACTTTGCCACATCCTCCGGATTGATTTCTTTTGCCTTTCCTCCACGTGGGTTTCGTGTGAAAAATGCAAACACGTTACCTCCCAGAGTAATTGCCTGTTTTCCCATCGCTTCATATCCTTTTGATGCTGATAAATGATTTCCAATATAAAACATATTCTCCTCTTTTCTAAGCAGTCTGTATAAAAATGGTACAGCTATCCGACTTGCGTCTGCCGTCCTTACAGTCTGTCTGTCATAATTTGCTTAACTAAATCTTCTTTTTGATATATCGTTTCAAATAAAAACTCATCTTCCAGATATTCCAGATTTTCTTCGGAATGCTCTACTTCCTTCGCATAAATTCTGGCAATATCCACCCTGTCTTCCGGCGTAAAGATTTCCTGATTTTGTGCAAAACGTTCCATATCCATATCCCGTATCATCAGAAAATTAACAGCAACAAATTGTGCTTTTCCCCAGAAATTCAAGTCATCCACACAACGCGACAACATAAGAAAAGCATAATATACTGCCAGCTGTTCATATTCATATTCCCTGTCATTTTCTTTGAGATATTGCGTAAATCTCTGTAACGTTCCAGCATATTCTAAAGGGGTGCCGTTTGTCAGAAAATGATTTTTCATCTGTTCCATATAGTGATGCCATTCTTCATTAATACTTTCCATCCCCAAAAAAGACTCCATTCTCTTCTGAAAATAAAAATAGCGTTCAGAGTCTTGCACTGAACCGGCATCCATCGCATTTTTATTCTGTTTTGTTTCGCTTTTTGGGGATTCCCACGCATTGATTCGTTCATAAACTTTGCAAAACGCATTTTCATTCAGACACTGTTGCACTTCTTTTGCAAAATCCAGAAACTCACACATTCTCTGGTAAATATCCTGCTCTCTGTTCTGCAATATTGCAATCGCAAAATTTCTGGCAGCCAGTATGATTTCTGCCAGTTCCAAGTCTTCCTGACTCTCTTCAAAATCAAGTGATTCCTCTATTTCTTTTTCAATAAATTTTACCTTTTCCCGGTTCCCAAAAATCAGTCTGCCAGCCTCGGCACAACTTGGACTGATTGCGATTTCTCTTGCATTACCATACTCCAGAAAGTTGCGTGGCGTATAAGTACATACATCACAAATCGCATCTTCTCCCAACGTCAGAATCATATCACAAAGATTATTTTTATTTAAGAAAGGACACCTTTTTCCCTCTTTTAAAATAAATCCGTGTGATTCGTAGCCATCTTCCTCATCAAGGTCATATTCCTTAATCCGGCTTCGTATCAAATCGCCATATTCTCCTTCAATGCCCATATAATAGGCATAACTCTCGTCGTCAATATCAATCTCCCAGCCTGCGCAACAGGTATCTTCGCATTTGTCAGCGATGCAGGAAAACTGTTCATAATATTCCGGATAACGCAGTATCATAACAATCTCCTTATCTTATTGCAAACTATTTATTCCGGCATCGTTCTTGATACCGTACTGCAAAAAAGCAGCAGTATGCAGTTTTTTCACTATTATTTTGATATCAGTTCTTCATAATCAGCTAATGGAAGAGGCTTTGAGAAATAGTATCCCTGAATATCATTACATTGCAAATTCTGTAAAAAGCGAACCTGCTCAATGGATTCAACACCCTCTGCTGTTGTCCTGAGTCCAAGACTTTTAGCAAGTTCCACGATACATTTTAACAATTTCTCGCCATCTTCATTTCCGATATAATCAATCAGGCTCTTATCCACTTTTAACACATCAAAATGCAATGTATTCAAGGTGGCAAGAGAAGAATAACCGTTGCCAAAATCATCCAGTAATAACTGGAATCCTGCTGCATGAAAACGGTCCAGCAATTCTTTCACTTCCGAATTTTCTATCATTGCACTTTCCGTAATTTCTAACTGGATATATTCAATCGGCACACTATGTTCTTTTACAATCTTGACATATTTTTCAACAATACTGGAATAATACAGACTCGCACGCGATATGTTAATGGATACCGGCAATACTGTTCTGTTGGTGTCCAGCCACTCTTTCTGCTGACGGCAGACTTCTTCAAAGACATATTCATCCAAACGGGCAATCATACCATTCTTTTCAAACAATGGTATAAATTTGAACGGTGGAATCAAAGAACCGTCTTTCTCACGCCAACGAACCAAAGCTTCTGCACCCACTGCTTTTGTACCGTCTGTGCTGTATTTTGGCTGATACCATACTTCAAAACGGTGATTGGCAATCGCTTCCTCAAAACCGTCAGCCAGCCTTTTATTTTCCACTTCCTGCGCATAATCAACATCTTCAAAGAAAGCAAAATTATCTGTACGGCTTCCTTTGACAAAATGTTTTGCCTGATTTGCTTTATTATATCCTTTTTCTACACCGTCATTCTCTTCAATCTGATAAATACCATAATATGGCAACAAGTCAGGAATCTGCAAAGATTCCGGCAGTGACATAAAATCTCTTGTAAGCTTTTCAATACGGTATGTGACTTCTTTTTTGCTGCCTGCCAGCAGATATAAGATATAGTGGTCTGCATTGATATGGGCAGCCAGTTCATACCGGTTTAAACTATTGTCAATGACACGCCAGATAGCCTGCAGCGTTTCATCGCCTTTTGCGATACCACACGTGCTATTGATAACTTTAAACTCGTTAAAATCGAGTGCTACGATAAATTCCAGCTTTCCCGTTTCATTTCTGGCATACATCTTCTCAATAAAATATGCATAGTTATCCCCTTCTGTCAAAGGGTCCATATAGGCTAAACGAATCAGTGTCTTTTTATCTTTTCCGTAGGAATAAGAAAAGATAATGGTTACTAACAGCAATACGACGATAATGATAGCCAGCAATACCCAGATATTATGTAACAGCGGACTGACTCTTGACTGGAATGTCTTTGCCGGAACAATCGTAATCATATACCACTGTTCCTCCATCTTATTATCTATCGGCGTATAATATAAATACTGCTCACTCTTATACGAAAAATCTGCCGTGCCACTCTTGTCCTTTTTCATAGCAGCTTTCATTGCCTTGATTTCGTTTTTATTATTTTTGCTTCCATTTCGTGCGATTAAAGCATTGAAATAGTTGTCTTTTCCATAAAAGATGGACTTGGACGAGTCTGCCACAATAGAGCCATTCTGTTTAATAATCATACTGTAGCCATCGCCCTCAAAGCATTCTACATTTAACAATTCCTCAAAGCTTGAGGTTCTGTATGTTGCAAAGAGAACGCCTGCAATTTTCTGCGTACTTTTCCGGTAAACAGGAACACTAAGAACGTTAATATTTTCCGGTTCTCCTAATGCATCCTGCATAACATCCGTAATAACAGATTCCCCTTTCATACCCCTGATGTAAAAGTCACGATATGACAAATCACGACAATAGCCGTCTGTTGTATAGGCAATACCATCTTTATGAATATAGCCCATTCGCTTAAAATGATATTTTTCCACATATGGTTCAAAAATATTCAGCATTTCTTCTACCGAAACACCGGCATGCTCCTGCAGTTCTTTTGCCATACCCTGCAGGAAATTCTGACGTTCTGTAATCTCCCTCTCTACCGTCAGTGCATTCTGATTTCCCACATCACGTAATGTCTGTTTTGTCTGATTATTTACTTCGCGCCCGATTGCTCTGGTGAATATAATAATCGATACAAAAGTAACGAGAATTGCTACTGCAATAATTAACATTCTGATTCTTGTAATCCATTTCTTTTCCACAGGCTTCACTCTCCCAAACAAAAAACAAAACTATACTATTGTTTTATAAAAAAAGCGTTTTGCAGTGTCGGTACACCACAAAACGCATCACACTTCAATAACTATATGATACCATATTCTGTGTTATTATTCAATGCTGCTATTCGCAGGAAAGTGCCCATTTTTCGGGGTAAAAATAGATTTTGCCTGTTATAGCCATATGCTTTTTCCAGTTCCCGTCAGAAAAAAATTCCCCACAACCAGTATAGTACTCCCAGAAACCAGCTGGAAACAATTCCATACAAAATAACCGGACCAGCTATCGTAAAAATCTTACACCCTACACCAAAAACCTGTCCCTCTGCCTGAAATTCTATTGCCGGTGCAACGACAGAATTTGCAAATCCCGTAATTGGCACGATGCTTCCGGCACCACCAAACTGCCCTAATTTTTGATAAACATTAAGGCCTGTCAGCAGAATGCTCAGCACAATCAAAGACATACTGCCGTAAAGCCCTGCCAGTTCTTCCCCGACTCCTAAATACTGATAAAAACTGCTAAACGCTTCGCCCAATGCACAGATTGCCCCACCTGTCACAAATGCTTTCAGGCAGTTTAATACCGGGTTGCTCTTTGGCGTCATATTTTTTACATAACGGTTATATTTTTCCTTTCTCTCCTGTTCGTCTTTTTCCTGCAAAACTTCTTCCAATGATGGTTCGATACTATTCTTTTCGTTCATACTTCTTTCCTTTCCGGTGCTGTCCTTGCACTTTTTCAAAGCCATTACCTATGCACTGTCAAATATATGTTGCCTAGTGTATGCTGCCAAATATATGCTGCCAAAATGTGCGTTGCCTGATATGATGGCAAAATCATCTGCCTGCACAAAAACATAACTGGTACAGACTGCCCAGTGCTTTTCCCAAAGCCATAGCCGTGATAATAACAGGCAGCCCCATACGCAGACTGGTTCGCTGGCATAACACCGGTATTACTTTTAGTGTTTCTGCCAGAGCCATTGCAAGCGTACCAACAAAAATGCCGGCAAAAAAGCCAATCAGTATCATCCCGGTAATGCCAACAGCAAAAGGAACCTCAAAAACAGAAATAATGCACCCGGTTACACCACCGACAGCAATCAGTGTTTCCATCTGATAAATATGACTGGCGATTCCCAGCCGGTCTGCCATTCTCGGCACAATTCCCAATATTGAAATAAACGCAAATACACCACCTGCCACACTAATTCCTCCAGCAAATCCAATAAATGCCAGCACAATATTCTGAAGCCAACCTGACATCCTTTCGCCTCCCGTCTGTTTCTTTTTTTGCCTATTATTTAATCATTTTCTCTCCTGTCTGTTTCATCTTCTTCTGGTTATTGCTGAATTATTTTTACTTCATTGCTATTGCTTAATTGTTTTTCCTTCTCTGTCAGCGTCTTTAATGATTGCCTTGTTCATCTCTTCCTCATAATTGCTCATTTCTATATGAATCGGCGTCGGGTCATCATGCAGCTTGCTTCCCTTAAAATGATTATAAAATCCCAAAATACCAACCAGCAATCCGATGCTGTAAAACACCTCCAGAACGGAGCCGTCTGTTTTTTTGGAACCGGTAATCAGAAAATACAAATTATGAAAAACTTCGCCCACACTGACATCCGTATTGAACGTCATAATGGTAAATGCTGCACCGATAAAAACAATAAGAGCCATAAAAAAAAGTTTGACATACTCTGTCATTTTTTTTGGCTTGAGTGGCATTTTGTATTCCACCACAAAATCCGTTTCGCCTATCACTTCTACCCATATGCCCGGATATTCTTTCTGTATCAGGTTTATCACTTTCATCACAGAAAAAATAATTTTCTCGTTTTTATCTCCTTTTACTTTATACAGAAGAATTTCTCCAACCACTTTTGCAATCATACTGTCAAAAGAAAAAACTTCTGCTACATCCTGAATATAAATATTTTTGTTAACGACCTGCGCACTTTGTGGAAATTTGACATATACTACATTTGTTTTCATTATTTTTCTTCGCCCCAACAGATTTCTATCGTATTTTCGCCCTGCTGCTCATTTTCCACAATTCTGCCATTCATATATGTCTTCTTCTGCTTTTTTCCTGATGTCATAAAACAGAAAACCGTCAGAACGGCTACGCCGAGTACCAGAAAAAGCCATACCTTTTTATTTTTTACCATTTGCATTTTCTTACCTCCTTTGGCATCATACGAATCTGCAATTTTTACTCCTTAAAATAGTATGGCTTTTCCCCTTTGTTTTATTCTAAAAAATATTTTTTTCTAATACTGCCTGTCATTTTTTCTTACTACAGACACTATTTTCCTATTACTACCTGTTATTTTTTCTTACTACAGACGTTATTTTTCTATTGCTGCTCCTCCTTTTGTCCTAGCGCTTTCTCCCTCATCTGCCGTAATATCCTTTTTTCCAGACGGCTGACCTGCACCTGACTGATTCCAAGTTGTTTCGCAACCTGTGTCTGTGTCATATCCTGAAAATACCGGCAGGAAATCAATGTTTTTTCTGTTTCCCCCAATTCATCCAGCAGCTGTTTTAACAGCATCCGGTCTAACACTTTTTCTTTCTCTGTATCCAGCAGTGCCCCATTTTGATTTATCATATTGCCATATTCCATCTGATTTGTTCCGGCATACCCGATACTGCTGCCAGACAGACGAATGACCTGGTCGGCCATCATAACATCTTTTCCTTCTGACTGATATACCGGGCGATAAATTGAATCCACCTCGCTGTTTGCTTCCATTGCCAGCACAATTTCTTCGGTACTCAGTTCCGTTGCTGCTGCAATTTCATCTATCGTTGCATTTCTTCCTAATTCCTGGCTTAAATTTTCTGCCACCCGTTTTACTTTCCATCCATTTTCTTTCAGGGTTCTGCTAACCTTAATCATCCCGTCATCCCGTAAAAAACGTTTGATTTCGCCTGCTATCATAGGTACTGCGTATGTAGAAAACCGAACCTGGTAATTCATATCAAAATGGTCTATCGCCTTAATCAATCCAATGCATCCAATCTGGAAAATATCTTCTTTGTCATATCCCCTTCCCGTAAAACGTTTCACAATATTCCAGACTAATCCAACATTTTCTTCTACCATCCGGTTTCTGGCCTCTCTATCTCCTGCACGTGCTCTTTTTAATAATTCCATTACTTCCATTGCACATACCTTTCGCGTGACCTATTCTGCCTGCTCCTTTCCAATCTCTTTTCGCATAAGAACCGTTGTCCCTTTGCCCACCTCTGAAATAACTTCTAACACATCCATAAAGGCCTCCATAAAGGCAAAACCCATCCCGGAACGTTCCCACTCCGGTTTTGTTGTATATAACGGCTCCATCGCTTTTTCAATATCAGGAATGCCCACACCTTTATCTGAAACCTGTATCGTAACCTCTTTTCCCTCGATGCCACAGATGATTTCTATTTCGCCATTTTTCCCACAATATCCGTGAATAATGCTGTTGGTCACAGCTTCTGACACAGCTGTTTTTACATCAGCCAGTTCTTCCAGTGTCGGGTCAAGCCTTGTTATGTATGCTGCCACTACTGTTCTTGCAAAGGATTCATTTTCCGAAATACTTTCCATAATTAATTTCATAGTTTTTATACTTCTCCTTCCTTTTCTTTTCCCTGTAATCCCTCGATTGCCTCCGGAATTGTAGGATACTTTTCAATAATCTTGTATAATCCGGACAATTGAAAAATACGGTCAACCGTCTTTCCCACATTTGTAACGGCTGCTTTTCCACCCAAAAACATCACTTTTTTGTATCGTCCCATAATCAGACCGATGCCGGAACTGTCCATAAAACCAACTCCCGAAAAATCAAAGATAATATGTCTGATATGTTCTCTTTCTATCAGTTTATCTGACTGCTCCCGTATTCCGGTAACAGCATAATGGTCCAGGTCATCTGAAATATAAAAAATCAAACAGTGATTCTGCACTTCATACTGCATAGTATGTCCTCCTTATTCTATTATTTCCGTTTTATAACGCAAAAAACCTGTCAGAGTATTACATTTCGTATACTCTAACAGGTTTTTCCCATTATCTTATCAGGCTTTTCGTCTTTTATTCTCCTAATTCACGCAGACGGCTCTGTGCTTCGGAAACGCGCGTGGAATCCGGATATTCTTCCAATATCTGATTATAGTACTTCTTTGCTTCCTCTGCCTCAGACTTCTGCTGATAGCAGCGTCCCATAAAATACATGGCATCTGTATTTGTCGCATCAAATTCCAATGACTTTTCAAGCAATTTAATGGCTTTGTCATAATCCTTTTTGCCTGCATATTCTCCCTGACCGTTATAAGCATTTCTTCCCCGTTCAAAATATTCTTTGGACGCTTCCGGAAATGCTGTTTTCTTGATTTCTTTATATAACGCAAGCATGTTTTCGTCCTCTATGGAGTCTTTGTTTACTTTCAGAAGACTCTTTGCTGCATTGGCATTATCCTTTTCCTCGTAATACTGTATCGCTGCAATAAAGGATTCGTATGATTCCTGCATTGTCGTTCCGGTACCGGAAGTATCTCCCTTTAACTCGTCATTTTCCTTCTTTACTTTTTCTAATTCTTTTTGCAATTCTTTGTTTTCATTTTTCAATGTGGAAAGGTCACTCTCACTGGCAGCCTTTTGCTCACTATATTTTTTAAACTCAGAATTTGCATCATTTGATTTGTTTGCATTAATATGTGGCATAATCAAAAAGCCCATCAATGCCATTCCTATCACGACACCGACAATCACATTGATAAATGGAAGTACCGACGGTTTTTCCTCTTTGTATGGAGTAATCGTCTTATATGCATCTGCTTCCACTCTTGGCAATGTTTTACGGACTTCCTTTTGTGGTTCACTGCCTGTACTCTTCGCTGTATTTTCTCCCTTCAGATGGATATCGGAAAGTTCATTCAGATAGCGAATCGTAGTTGTATTGGTAACATCTACTTTTATAATGCTCTTTAACAGACGTTTTGCCCTGACACGGTTATCTCTCTTGCCACTCATCATATACAATAATGCAAGCAGCTGATGTGCACGGACAAACTTTGGATTTAGGTTGACTACTTTTTTCAACTGGATAATCGCCATATCTTCATCGCCGTGCTGTGCTGCATATAACGCTGCATTGTACTTTTTTATCGTCTGGTTGTACATTTCCAGTTTGTTTGGATTGGCCTGTACAACATTAATATATCTGTCTGCATCATTGTTCTGGTCTTGAAAATGCTTACTGATAACCCACTCACTCAGTGCAGAAACCACTTCGCCTTCCTCAAAGAAAATCAATCCTAAGAGGTTGCGTGCGTTTGTATTGTATTTGTTAAACTCCAGGCTCTGTCTGAGAGAACGGATTGCTCCCGATAAATCTCTGACTTTCGCCTGCTCTAACCCTTTGTTGTAATATATATTTGACAGACTGATAATCTTACGGTAATCTCTCAGGTCCTGTCCACAATTATCACATTGATTTTTCATAAAAGCTACTTTTGCATTACATCTTGGACAGTTCATGATTCCTCCACCCATTCTATTGTATTATTTTTGCTGCTATCCTTTGTTCCTGTCAGAATAGATTGCAATAAATCTGTTACATCCGTTGTATTGTTGCCATAAATGGCATCCTCAGCCTGTTCAATATCCAGACTTGGCTGAAACTTCTTTAATTCTGCTTCAAAATCCATCTTACACTACCTCCATCTTATCATCAATTATTATTCTTACGCAATTCTCGACGCGATATCCTATGATTCTTTATTTAATTTCCAGCATAGAACCCTTTGATACAATTTCCACATGCCCGGTTTCTTCTGTAATCGTCGCATTTACGCCATTTATACTGACAAGCGTATTTGGATAAACCGTTTTCTGCACGCTGATTTTTGCCTGATTGGCACGTCCCATTCTTTCTAACAATAACTGCTTTTCACGGATAATATCGTTAATCTCTTTTTCGGCTGCAATTTTTGCACGGATTAACTTTACCTTTTGCAGTTTCCACTCTTCTTTTTCATTTTTTGCAAGCAAGGCCGTAATCTGTTCCAGTCCGTCAGCAATCTTTTTGAGTTTTTCTTCTGACTGCTTCTGCTCTTCCTCTTTTTTGGTAAGCTGTGGGAACAGACTTTCCTGCAATCCGGCAGATAATCTGGTTTTTACTTCTGCCATATTTCCGATAATGGTTGCACTGATAAAACGTTCTGCACTAATCGTACCACCAATAATAATGCCAAACCGTCCGGATACGACAACATCCTGACCGGCAGCAATATGACTGTTCATAATTGCATTTGCACAAACATCACCTTTTGCCTGTATCGTGACCTGTTCAAAAAACTTTCCTGATACAGAACCACCGGAAATAATTTTGCCTTTGCCATTACCCTGCATACCGTTTTTTAATACAACATCTTTGCCGGCATAAAGTTCGCAGGCTTCCACATAACCGTCTACCACGATGCTTCCTTTGGCAGAAGCCACGACAACACCGGTAAGCACATTGCCTCTGATATGAATGTCATTAGAGAAATTAATATCTCCCGTTGACAATGACACATCTCCGTCAATGACCAGTTCATTTTCAACAACAAGACGTTCATTTTCATAAACAGCTCGTCCTGCAAACTGTGCAAAATATTCTCTGTCATCTTCTGATATCGTAAACCCTTTCCCTTTTAACCGGGCCAAATCTTTTCCTTTTGTTGCAAGAAGGATTTCACCACGGAAATTCACACCATCCTGCCCTTTCACAGACGGATGATAGATGACTAATTTCTGCCCCGCTTCCACGGATGGAACATTTCCAAAAGAGGAATAATCAACAGAACCATCATGCAATATGCGTGGTTTTGTATTGACATTGGTATCGAAAAGAAATTCAAACCAGCCGTCTTTGCCATTTACCGGCTTCTGGCTTTGTGCCACCAACACAGGTTTGTCTATCACTTTCTTCTCCAGCATTTCGTCAATATTTTGTTCGATAATTCCGGTTACAACATCCACTTCAGAAAGAGCATTTAAGATGTCTGTTCTTGAATAATCCCGGGAAGAATTGTGCAAAGAAACAAAAGCATCTGTTGCATCTTCAGAGAAAGAAATCTCCATATCACTTACAATATGATTCGCCTTCATTTTTCACACCCCCATTTACAAAAACCCTAAAATCCATCTTCCCCTATCCATATGCCGGATTTTCCCGTATCCGGTATACAAATGCCACTCTGGGAAGTCTAGAACAACAATTTACATACGCTTCTCTTTCTGTATATATGAACGAAAAGAAGTTATATATACTATATCTATAGTATATATAACTTCTTTTCAGATTGCAAGGAAAAGAACAATCGAATCTAATCGCCTGACTGCTTTTCTCCCGTCTATTCGTCTTTATTTTCCACCCGAAAGGCCCAGAACTTATTCATAACAAAATTAATTGGCGTTGTAATGAATAAATTAATAGCAGGTCCTGCCAGTTCCGGCAGTCCAAAAATGTGGATTTCCACATACAATAAAATCTCTGTAAGGAATAGGCCTGAAAACGCATAGGAAGCATATGTTTTCAGCAATGTTTTCCACCAGGAACGTTGTCCGTTTTCCCCCTCTTTAAAAACATATTTATTATTCCAGTAGAAAGAGTTAAACACACTGACTATAAATGCTGCAATATTGGCTACATGATAATTACAATGTAACCACAGGAAAAAGGCATATGTCACATAATTGACCAGAAAGTTTACAACTCCTACCACAGCAAATCCAATAAACTGCACGCAGACATTCCAAAATGCCTCGCTTAACTCTTTTCCAAAAAGACCAAATATTTTTTGCAATATACTTTTTGCAATTCGTTCTGTTAATTTCTTAATTGTATCCATTATTCTCTATTCTATTTCTATCTTTTTTCTTACTTTCTATTTTTGTTGGAAATATATGGTTATCCTATTTGTTCTCTATCTTATTCTATATTTTTGTCGGGAATATATTTTTCATACTCCAACAGTTTCCTGCTGCGCTCTTTTACCTTTTTGCATGGAATCCCGACATTGACGGTCCACGGCTCAATATCTTTGTTAATCAGCGACATCGCTCCGACAGATGCGCCCTCTCCGACAGTGACGCCCGGAAGTACCGTACCACCTGTACCGATAATCACGTGCTTTCCAATAAACACATCACCTTTTTGCACTTTACGGCATTTTTCCGGAACGAGCGGATTAACCATAGATTCTCCCGAATAGTCATCACTCTCTGCATAGATTGCATTTCTGGAAGAAATCGCAACATAATCGCCAATTTCAATCCTGCTTTCCCCTGCAAACATAGAAGCATACGCAGAAATGTGAACATAATCGTGAATCGTTATATTTCCACTCAGAATACAGAAATCATCAATCCGGACGTGATTTCCCAGACTGATATTTCCTGCTCCGTAAATACTACATTTACGGCTAATCATAACATCTTTTCCATAGGACTTTAATCCTAACTGTGCTAATTCTTCCTCTGTATAAAAACTTGTTGTACCCATTCCTCTGCCTCCGGTATCCTAGTTTTTCCCTGACTGAAGGATAATATTACAAATTTTATCAACAGATTCCATATCCAAATCTGCATACAATGGCAATGTCAGAACACGCTTTGAAATCTTTAATGCAACCGGTGTATCATTGACATCAAACTGACCATTATAGCATGCAAACGTATTGGTTAACGGATAGAAATACTTTCTGGAGAAAATATTTTCTTTTCCTAATGCTTCGCTCACTTCATTTCTGGTAACGCCAAATACTTTTTCGTCAATCACAATCGGGAAATATGCATAATTTGACTTAACATCTTCCTGTAGCACATTTAACCGGATACCAGGAACATCTTTTAAATTCTCACGGTATCGCATCACAACTTTTTCTCTTTTTGCAATTTCTTCATCAATATGTCTTAAATTACAGATACCCATTGCTGCCTGAAACTCGTTCATTTTGGCATTTGCACCAACACCGTCTACCACTTCTTCATTCCGGATACCGAAATTCTTTAAACGGAATAATTTTAATCCGAATTCCTCATCCTGAAAGCAGACAGCACCACCTTCTATTGTATTAAATACTTTTGTGGCATGAAAACTGAACATTGACGCATCACCAAAGCTTCCGATACCTTTGTTTTTGTATGTTTCTCCAAAGGCATGTGCAGCATCATAAATTACTTTAAGGCCATATTTTTTTGCAATTTTTTCTATTTTTTCCACCTGGCAGACATTTCCATATACGTGTACCGGAACAATCGCTACGGTACGGTCTGTAATCAGGCTTTCGATTTTGTCAGCATCGATTGTATAATCATCTTCCCGGATATCACAAAATACAGGTGTCAGTCCATTACGCACAATGGCATGTGTTGTCGAAGCAAACGTAAATGGCGTCGTAATCACTTCGCCTCCCTGAAGACTCAACGCCTGCAATGCTAATTCCAATGCCATATGTCCATTAGAAAACAGGGAAATATGTGGCACATCCAGATAGTCCTCTAATGCATGTGTCAGTTCTTCATGTTTCTGTCCCATATTTGTCAGCCAATGACTGTCCCAAATCGGTGCAATTTCTTCTATGTATTCTTCCATTGGTGGCATGGAAGAGCGTGTAACTAATATCTTGTCCATTTTATTCCTCCTTCGTTTCTTCTTCCTTCTCGCAGTTGATAGTTTCCCTAACCGTTGTTCTCGGCAGACCACTTGTAGAAAGATACAATCTTCCTAAATATTCTCCCAAAAGACCGATTCCTATTAACTGGACTCCGGAGAAGAAAATAACAGATATCATAATCGACGTCCATCCAATAGCCTGTGTCGGTGCGACCATTCTTTGGATAATCAGTAATATGATTACAATAAAACTTAAAAACGTAATCAAAAATCCCAACTTGGTTGCGACGCGCAAGGGCTGTACCGAAAAATTCAGAAAGCCGTTCAGCCACAGTCCAAACAGTTTTTTGAACGTATAGTTGGACTTGCCGTTTGTTCTCTCTCTATGTTCAACATCGACATTTGCAACGTTTTTGGTAATACTGAAAATAATACCATACAGATATGGATAGTGATTGGAATATTTTAAAAACTCATCCTTTACAAACTTGCGCATAATAAAGAAACTGTTTACACGAATCTCCTTCGGTTTTCCTATCATCCATTCTGCCATTTTATTGTTAAATTTGCTGCCCAGTCTGCGAAAAGCACTTTCTTTTTGCTGCTGGTATTTTGCAAATACGACATCATAATCGCCTTCCTCCAAAACGGTAAGCATATGAATAATCTCTCTTGCCGGCATCTGTAAATCATCATCCATCTCAACGATATAATCGCCGTCTGCATAATGATACCCTTCAATAACAGCATTAGTCTGTCCGGCATTTTTAGAAAGGTGCAGCACTTTGATACGCTTGTCCTGCTGTGCAATTTTCTTTACGACATCATACACTCCGTCAGGACTGTAATCATCTACCAGCACAACTTCATATTTGTACTTTCCACTTTCGACAAACGCCTCGTCAATTTCTTTTAATACTGCCCCTATCGTTTTTTCGGAATTATACAAGCCAATAACGATTGATACTTTCTTCATGAATTTTTTCTCCCCTATATTTTGTCAGAATCTACAGATTTTTCCTCTATAAAAATCTTCCATTCCTTATTATATAAAATACTCAGATAAAGTAAACCCCTTCTTTTCTATGGATGTTACCGGCAATGCGTTTTTTTCTGCCTGCTTCCATCCTAATTCCTCTGTATTTTATTTTTTACGCTTTCTGAAAACAATAACTACTGCTCCTGCAATTGCTACAACAGCAACAACTATGAGAACAACTGCAACCATTGCAGAACTGGTACCGTTGCTCTTTTGGTCTTTCTGTGTATCTGCTTTTGCAGGTGCCTTTGTTGCGTCCGGCTTTTTATCATAGTTAAAACCACTGACCGTAAATGTAACTTCAACCGATTCATTTCCGGTTCCCAGCAGAAAATCATAACCATTTGTTCCTGTTTCGTTGATTCCCTTATCGGATAACTGTTTTACAAGTGCTTCACGCCAGTGATTCAAAAGAATAACGTCCATTCCACCACCCAGATAAGGTTCTTCGTCTTCCATAAATGCCTCATCAAATTCCAGAACTGTCTTGCCGTTAATCTTGGCAGAAACGTCTGTAAATTTAATTTTGTCGGTGACCGGAATATCTGTTGGCACGTGAAGCATACAAATCGTTGTTTCGCCTTCAAAGTTGGCTCCCTCCAATTTCACGGTATAGGTTCCGTTACCTTTGATTTCTACATCAGTAAATGTTCCATCATGTGCCACTTTATCGCCTGTAGCAGAATCTTCTGACATCAATTTGTTACCATTCTCTGTTCCAAAAAACTCATTGGCATTTTTGTCGAAATAGGCATTCCGGTTAATCCACTTCTGCGTAGCTGTGGAAACACCTAATGCTGCGTGATATGTACCATCTAAATCTACTTCTTCTTTTGCTGCCTGTGCTGATGACGGCAATACAAGACCTGCCACCATAAGACCGGATAATAAAATTCCCAACCATTGCATTTTACTTTTTCTCATATTTTCCTCCTTCTGATATGCATAGCATTATCACAAAATATTGTCATTTATTTGTTTTTTATATGTTTTTCCACACAGGATACATATTCAAATAATAATAGTACCACAAAATGCCCTCGTTGAAAAGGAGAGCATTTGGAATATCATTATTTTACGACAGCACAAACTTATGAATGACATGTGCTATTCCATCTTCATTATTGGAACGTGTAATATAATCGGCCACTTTTTTCACAGGTTTTTGCGCATTTTCCATCGCTACACC
>JAQYCU010000003.1 GCA_028724545.1 bacterium | reverse complement strand
TATCAATTTTATCCCAATCAAATATTACTCCTTGTATGAATTGATCATTCACCTAATCATCTCCTTGTAAAAAACACTTTCTAATCCCCATCTTCTTGCCCTTTAGACAAGAAGCATTCTTCACCTTCAGTTCGGTCAATTCCGATTTGTCTAATTCATTTAATTCCAACCATCCCCTTTACTGATTATAACATATCTCCTTTCCTCTAGTCCATAGCCGAATTCCTATAATTCTCCCAACCCCCATATTTCCTAGCCTCCCACCACCTCCTCCACTGAGGTTTCTTCATTCTGACTGAGGAAACACCTCAGAGAACCGCAATATTTAGTATAAGTTAGATTTCACAAACCACAGAATATAGACCGTCCACTGAGTTACTTCCTCAGTAAACAAACGAATTTCAGCACTTCCCTGATGTACTTCCTCAGTGGACTCACCCGTATCGTAAATAATCAAAACTGCCCCTCTGGAAAGAGATACACCAACACCCTCCCAGATCATATCCTGTATAGCCTAGCCCTATTTTCCTATCCACCAGAACCAAAAAAAGTTTTAAAGATTAAAAGAGTGACCAAAATAGCCACTCTTTCCGTTAAAATCAACTATACTGAGGTTTCCTTCCACCCTATTTATGGTATGGTTCCCCATTCATAATCCTATACGCCCGGTAAATCTGCTCCAGCAGCACCACGCGCATTAACTGATGTGGAAACGTCATTTTTGAAAAACTCAGCAGTTCCTTGGCATTTTTCAGAATTTCATCTGACAACCCGATAGAGCCTCCTATAATAAAAGTAATATGGCTTTTGCCCTGCACGCCAAGATGTCGTATTTTTTCTGAAAAATCTTCTGAGGAGTACTGCTTGCCTTCAATCGCCAAAGCAATAACATAACTGTCCTCTTTTATGTACTTTTTCAAACGCTCGCCTTCCCTTGTCCGGATAATTTCTTCCTCTCGCTGGCTGGCACCCTCCAGGGTTTTCTCATCAGCTACTTCAATCATCTCCAATTTGCAATATCGGCTCAATCGTTTGCTGTATTCCTTTATCGCATCCGTAAAATATTTTTCTTTTATTTTTCCCACTGTCAATATCGTAATTTTCACACTAACCCTCATTTCTAAATCGTTTAGTAAATCATTTTATTTTCCAATGCAAGACTAATACAAAGCGCATGGTTGATTCTCTCAATAATTTCATCATCCAGATGGCATACTTTTTCACGCAATCTCGATTTATCAATGGTACGGATTTGCTCTAATAATATAACAGAATCTTTAATAATATCATATTTGCTGACTTCCAAAGCAATATGTGTCGGCAGTTTTGCCTTGTTCATTTTGGATGTAATGGCAGCACAAATTACCGTAGGGCTGTGACGATTGCCCATATCATTCTGTATAATCAAAACAGGACGCACACCACCCTGTTCTGAGCCAACTACCGGTCTTAAATCTGCAAAATAAATATCTCCACGTCTGATTATCAAAACGTTCACACTCCCATCTGATTCATTCTCACAGTATCATTTCAATACATACCAGGGATACCTTTTCCCTGCTGAACTATGTAAGTTCTCTTCTCTTTTCCTATCTTTTCCATTTTTGAAAGAAGTATTCGTAAACGTTTTAATTTTTTAACTATTCTCAAAGTGCTGTCCCAAAAACAGTACTCTGCTATCAAGATTCCAATACCAAGTATACATTGCCTACTTTGTATTGCACATTTGACATCGCACACTTTGCATCACATACTTTGCAATAAAAATGCTCTCTACTTATTAATATTCGGGATAATAGTCCCTTGTTCCAATCTTTTTTCCATCTCTTAGGAAAACACGTGGCACCCTTTTTCCAACATCGCAGACAAACTCATAATTAAAGGAATATGCCATTTCCGAAATTTCCTCTATACTAATCTGTTCCTCTCCATCTTTTCCGAACAGCGTAACAATATCGCCTTCTTCTACCTGATTGATATCTGTTACATCCACCATAAACTGGTCCATACAGACACGTCCGATAATTGGTGCGCTCTGTCCGTGAATTAGGACACGTCCTCTGTTTGACAAAGACCTCGGATAACCATCTGCATAACCAACCGGTATCGTTGCAACTTTTGTACGGCGCGTTGTTGTATACGTTCCACCATATCCAATTTCCACGCCGGCTTCGAGTTCTTTGACATAAGAAACCCTGGCTTTTAGTTCCATTGCCGGTGTCAAATCCAGTTTATCCTTATTAACTTCCTCTGATGGATATAATCCATACAGACTAATCCCGTTTCTTACCATATCAAGATTAACTTCCGGTGCTTCAATGATTCCGGCACTGTTTGAAATGTGCTTTATCGGAAGTGTAACGCCTGCATCTTCTATCCGTTTTACAAAATCACAAAACAGTTGAAACTGCTTTTTCGCCTTCGTTTTATCCACTTCGTCCATACGGGCAAAATGTGAAAAACAGCCATCTATCTGAATACCCGGCAACTGCGCAATTGCCACAATATCATCCAGACTTTTGTCATTTAAAGCAAAACCAATCCGGCTCATACCAGTATCCAGTTTGATGTGGACTCTTGCCTTTTTTCCCATATCGACAGCAATCGCAGACATTTTTTCTGCCATATCTTTTTGAAAAACTGCTGTAGCAATATCAAAATCAATCATAGCTTTATACTGTGGCTCGGAAGTAAATCCAAGAATCAATATTGGTTTTGTAAAACCTGCCTGTCTTAACTCGATTCCTTCCTCTAAAATAGCAACACCATAGGCATCCACAAGGTCATTAATTTCACCTGCCACTTCAACAGCACCATGGCCATAGGCATCTGCCTTTACAATTGCCATCATTTTTGTATTATCCGTCAAAAGCTTTTTTGCATTGATTACATTCTGGCGAATCGCACTTAAATCGATATTCGCCTGTACTCTATAGTATTCTTTCATTTTTCCACCATCTTTCTTCTGTCATATCGCCCATTCCAATCCTTAGAAAGGCAATCCCGTCTTTTCTCTGTCATCTAACTTATTCTAGCCCTGTCAAAAGCAAAATGCAAGTCACGGAAGCACCTTTGGCAGCATTTCTAAAATGTCCGAAGCAAGCATACTGGAACTGCTGTTATCCCGGATAAATTTTTCTGCCGTTACCCCATGCAGATATACACTTAACGCTGCAGCATCAAAAGGCCGTACTCCACGTGCCAGCAAGCCTCCTGTCATCCCGCTTAACACATCACCGGAACCACCTTTTGCCAATGCATTATTACCAGACTGGTTAAGCACCATCTGGCTGCCATCAGAAATAACGGTTCTTGCGTCTTTTAATACAATAACGGAGCCAGTTGTACTTTCTTTTGCACATTGCACTAAATTTTCCTGAATCAGACCGACAGATGACTGCCGTAAACGGCTCATTTCTTTCAGATGTGGTGTCAGTACAAAATGCTCTGCTAACTTAATTCTGCCATCTTCGTCAAAATATTCTCTCATTCCAGCCAACAAATTAATCCCATCAGCATCAATAACTGTCGGCACTTCCGAATGTTCAAGCACACATTCTAACATTTTCTTTGAAAAATCGGATTGTCCAATCCCCGGTCCAATAACAATTGCAGATGCCTGTTTCATACTTTCCTGCAATTGCTCCAAAAATAACGATACATTTTCTTTTTGCATATCGTTTTCCTGATAAAAAGTAAATAACGCTTCCGGTAGTTTTGTCTGCAGCATTTCCCTGTTATTCCTGTGCGATACAACGTGTACCAGACCACAACCCATCAGATATGCTGCTTTTGCCGAAAAGAACGCTGCTCCACTAATATATTCTGAGCCTGCAATAACCAGCACCTTTCCATAACTTCCTTTGTTGCTCTGTATGATTCTTTTTGGGAATTTTTCAACGATATCACACATTTCGTAAGAGCATATCCCAGAAGCCTCTCTTTTTATCACGTCTTTCGGAAAACCGATATCTTCCACCAGCACTTTACCTGCATATTGCATTCCCGGAAATAGTACCAGTCCCAGTTTGTTTACACCAAAAGTAACCGTATAATCGGCTTTTACCGCGACACCCAATACGTTCGCTGTAGAAGCATCAATTCCCGACGGGATATCTACGGACACTATGGTACTTTCCATCTGATTCATCCAGTTAATGCATTCTGCATATCTGCCTGTAACCTCCCGGGAAAGCCCGATACCAAACAAAGCATCAATAATAATCGAATCACGGTCCGGCAAAACAGCATTTTCTGAAAAGTCTGTTGCAACCAAAAAACCAAGTTTTCGTATAATTGCTAATTGCAATTTCATTTCTTCACTCGCCTTTTTTTCATCTCCTATCAGACAGAATGTTACCTGATAGCCTCTTTCGGCCAAAATCCTGCCGGCAGCAATCCCGTCGCCACCATTATTACCCGTTCCACTGATAACAAATACTTTTTTAGAAACAGACTTTATATTTTCACAGATACAGTCTGCAATTTTCAAAGATGCCCGTTCCATCAGAACACAGGACGGAATCCCGACATCCTGTATGGAAATCATATCAATTTTCTTTGCTTTCTGTGCATCAGCAATATATTGCATCTAAATCCCTCTTTTCTTCCTGCCCTACTGCAATGGCATAAGCAACAGCCGTTGTTTCTGTATCACTTAATGAAATATGAATTTTAGAAATTCCAAGACTCTCCGCTGTCTTTTTTGCGTTGCCGTTTAATACCACATAAGGTGCGCCATTTTCATTTCGTAGTATTTCAACATCTTTTGGTGAAATATGTTTAAATCCGGTACCAAAACACTTTACTACAGCTTCTTTTCCTGCAAAATTGGTTGCAGCACTTTCTTTGCGCTGCTGAATCAGACTCTGTTCCCGTTCCGAAAATAATCGATTTACGAAACGTTCTTTTTCACACGCTTTCAAAACCCGGTCTACTTCTACATGGTCTATTCCTATTCCAATTATTTTTTCCATTTTCTTCCTTCTCTCTTGAAAACTCTATTTCTTTGTTTCAGCATCGGAATGTTCATTGGAAATTTCGCCCTTCCAGATTTTCTGGTCTTTATCAAACACTTCTAAAACCTTTGCTCCCAGCAAATCATGCATATATTTATATGTTTCCGTATTTCGGATTTCCATTTCCTGCTTCACTAAAATATGTTCCTTCAAAATCTCTCTTGCTTTGCCAATCCATTCTTCTTCTGCCTCAATCCGTTCGGTATTTGTAATGAGTGTTTCATAACAGATACGCATACTTTCAATCAGCAATTCCTGATTGGCCATCTTTATCTCAACCGGTATTTTGTCAATTACCTGATTTGCCTGTTCTATCTTATCCTGCAATTCTTCCAGTAACTCCTGGTTTTTATCCTGTTTTTTATTCCGGATGGGACTGTCAATATCACTGCCATCCGTCATATTATTAAGAATATTTTCCATAATTACTTTTCTTGCTTTTTCATATTCTTTCAGGTCATTATTGGTCTGTCCCTGTTTTTTTATCAATTTATTTAATTTCTTTTCTAACTTTTTTAGTCGCTTTGTCTTGAGATAATCAGGAAATAACTGATGCCATTTAGGGTCCAGCGTTAAGATAGGAACTGTCAGCTGTTTGAGCGCATTGACATATTTTTCTTCTAATTCAAATTCCTGTTGCTTTTTTTCTCTTCCAAACATACGCAACTCTCCCTTCTCTTATCTATCTTACTACACAATTCCTAAGGAAGTCAATTTTGCTTTTTCGGAGAACATCCCGTATTTTGCCAGAACATTTTCCTTACTGATATATCCTAGGTTTTCTCAAAATGATGTGTTATAAATTTTCTCAAAGCGTCAGATTCTGGATTTTCTCAAAATTTGTTTACTCAAAATATAATTTAGGTTATAATACAGACAATAATTGATTTTAGAGGGAGAAGTATGCAATGAACTATATGGATGCTAAAAACAAATTAAAAAATTTCGGGCAGGAACACTTATTAAAATATTATGATACATTAACAAAAGAAGAACAGGACAAATTACTTCTTCAGATTGAGGAAACAGACTTTTCTATGCTACAGCATATCAAAAAAGAAAATGCAACAGATAGACCATCCCATATCACACCGATTACTGCTATGACACTTGATGAAATCAGCGAGAAAAAAGGTCATTTTACTGATATTGGCACACAGGCAATTCATGCCGGCAAAATCGGTGCCGTTCTTTTGGCCGGTGGTATGGGCACCCGACTTGGTTCTTCTCATCCAAAAGGAATGTATGACATCGGTCTGACAAAACCTGTCTATATTTTCCAGAGAATTATTGAAAACTTATTTACTGTTGTCAATGATACAAAAACGTGGATTCACCTCTTTATTATGACAAGTGAGAAAAATCATGCTGATACCACATCCTTTTTTCAGGAACATCAATACTTTGGTTATGATAAAGACCACATTCATTTTTTCAAGCAGAATATGGCACCTGCCACTGATTATCAGGGAAAAATTTACCTTGAAGCAAAAGAAAAACTGGCTACTTCCCCTAACGGAAACGGTGGCTGGTTTACTTCCCTCAACCGTGCCGGTCTGATAGACTTTATGCATAAGGAAGGGATTGAATGGCTGAATGTTTTTTCGGTTGACAATGTATTGCAGCGTATTGCTGACCCGTGCTTTATCGGTGCAACGATAGACGGAAATTATAACGTAGGTGCAAAAGTGGTACGCAAAACACATCCTGATGAAAAAGTAGGTGTTATGTGCCTTGAAAATGGCCATCCTTCCATTATTGAATATTATGAATTGACAGATGATTTAAGAAATACAACAACGCCTGACGGTGAACCTGCATATAATTTTGGTGTCATCCTCAACTATCTGTTTGAAATCAAAAGTTTAGAACAGATTGCAAAAAAGGAACTGCCACTTCACATTGTAGAGAAGAAAATCCCATACCTTGATGATGACGGCAATCTGGTTCAGCCGGACGAACCAAATGGTTATAAGTTTGAAACCCTGATTCTGGATTTAATCCAAATGTTAGATACCTGTCTTCCGTTTGAAGTTATCCGTGAACAGGAATTTGCACCAATCAAAAATAAAACCGGAGTTGACTCAATAGAAAGTGCACGTAATTTATTAGTGCAAAATGGCATTACACTTTAATCAAAAAAGATAGCCTGACCGTATTTTTACGTTTCAGGCTATCTTTTTACTTGTTCTTATTTGCTTTTTCTTATTTGCCTCTTATCAATCTGCCAGTAAATCATTCTGTATTACTCTTCCGATAAGAAATGTTCCTCGAAATACTCATCTGCAATCATTTCGATATATTCTTTCTCCAAATCCGGATATTCTTTTATCAGTTCCGAACGGATATGCGCTGTTACTACCAAATCATTTTCCATCTCTGATACACTCTTATCCAGCCAGCTTTCTACCAGTTCTTTGCTGATATTTTCATCTAACCATTCTTTTATTTCTTTTATCTTGGCCTCTTCTTCCGGTATCTGCAGTTTTATCTTCTTTGATTTTACCATTGAAACAATACCGGCAACAATAAATGCTGCAAAAAGTGCTGCAATAATACAGAAGACAACAATATTATAATGTATTGGTATGACTTTTGTCTTTGACAGCACAAGATATACGCCTCCGATAATTCCAAATATCAGGAAGGTAATACCAGAAAATTTCGTATCACGGTATAAATCTGCTTTTTTCACATATTCTTTCTTGTTTGATGCATAAAGCAAATCTACGGTATCTTCATCTACTTCATCAGCAAGGAGCAGATTTTCTTCTCCCTCCTCGTCAAAAAGTGTGTCATCATCTTCTGAACTGTCTGCATTTTCTTTTTCGCTTACCGTTTCACCGTCTTCCGGACTGCCTGATTCATCAGTATCATCGGCATCTTCAGCCATTTCATCAGACTGTGAAATATCACTTTCATCCGCTGCGTGTGCTTCTTTTGTTTCTTTTTCTTCTTCCTTCGCCAACAGATAACCATGTACCACCTTATCAGCTGCTGTTTCATCGGCCTCAGGTACAATAATGCTATAACCGATACCGTCTTTATTTTCTTCTTTTCTGCCTGATTTGATTCCGGAATAATTCAAAAACTCTAGCAGTTCACAAGCCGTTTTTTCATCACTGATTTCGCAGATAGTTACTTCTTCTGTCTGTTCCTCCTCTACTAATTCTGTCCCACAATCAGCACAGACGGTAATTCCCTCTCTGTACTCTATTTTGCATTTTGGACACCACATACTAATTTTCCTCCTTGTTACTTTATGATTTATGCTTTCGCCACGAAAACTTTCTTACCCTGTCCTTTATTTTTAAACAATTTCTTATATGGTTTGAATTTTTGCGTTGGTACAGAAATTTTACATTTTTTCACACCAAGCAGTGCTTTCTTGCCAACTGTTTTCAAAATCAGGGAACGCACAATAATGGATGATAATTTCACACAATTCTTGAACGCCGAATTTCCTATCACCTTAACAGCACTGTTGATAACGACTGATTTTAAGTTTTTACAGCTTTCCATCGCATTGTTACCGATAGAAATTTTTAATTTCAATGCACTGTATTCATCCACATACTCTGTCTGACTTGTAACAGTCCCATTTGCGCTGATTGCACCTTTTTTCTTGTCAGAACGTTTTTTACCGATTTTCATTTTCTTTAATGACTTACACTTTTTAAAAGCCCTGTTGCCAATTTTCTTGGTGCTGTCCGGCAAAGTAACATCCTTTATCTTGATGCAGTTATAAAAGCTTTCGCTTCCAATGTTGGAAACCTTATTTGCAAATGTAATTTTCTTTAATTTCTTACAGTTTTTAAAGGCTTTGTTATTAATAAGCTTGATATTTTTTCCAAGCTTTACTTGCGTAATTTTATTGTTCTTTTCAAACGCTGACGCTTTCAATGTTGTAACAGCATATGTAACAACATTAATAACAATATTGTCAGGAATCACTAATTTTGCAACCGATGCATTCTTTGAAAAACCACCTATTTCCAAAGTATTACCAGCTCTTACCGTAAACTGGATATTCTGGCTTACAAATTTTGCTCCACTCGCTAAAGACTTCTTTACCGTCGTCGATTGTCCATTGTTATTTGATGGCGTTGCAGTCGGTTTCTTATCCGTATCCTGAGGTTTGTCATCCCCCTGCGTTATCACGGTTTTTCTTACCAGAATTGTCATATCCCGTGTAATCGTTTCCACTGGCACTTTTGTTATCTCGCCATCTTCTTCCACTTCTGTATAGAATGTATAAACATATCCATCTTCCATATCATATTCGAGGTCACTGCCTTCATTCTGGTAAGCTGTGATTGCCTGTGATTCATCTTCTTCATTCTGATAAATAACTTTGCAGACAACGTATTCATCATCACTGTCCGAATCCGAAAGCGAAATAACCGGCGCATCCATTGTGCCGATTTGCTGTCTCCACGGCTGGACAACAGCAGCAGTAACATCACTAACGGTCTCACCAGTGGCGTCACCAGTAGCATCACCAGTAGCATCACCAGTAGCATCGCCAACATTTTTTTCCTGCTGGTTAAGGAAATAGCAAAACTCACCACTTTCAAACTGCTTCTGGCTGATTGCCGTCAGGTTTTCTGCTGTGCCTGCTTCCTCAGAAAGATAATAGGATTTCGTTATAATATTGTTATCTGTTGCCAGTGCATAACTCTTTTGTGTTCCCTCTGATACAACACCTTTGTTGTAACAATTTGAAATGCAGACAATACTATCGGATGTCGTTGTATTCGCCGTAGCGTTCTGATTTCCCAAAATACCACCACATGCTGATGTTCCTGAAACATTTCCCGTATTTCCACAATAATCTATCTTTGTATTTGAATTATCCTGTTCCATCCCCAGTTCATCTGCTTTGAGGAAACTTCCTGCGATTCCACCAAAATTAGTATTTTCAAAAGATATGGTATACGTCTGGTTTTCGCTTCCATCAGCCATAATGCTGGCACCCTGTTCATCCAGACAGTTAACTGTAATCTGCTTATTTTCACAAGCCGTATTCAGCAGATTACCCTTATTGATACAATATTGCACCCCGCCTAAAACAGTTCCGACAATACCACCAACATTGCTGGCACCAGAAACAGTACCATAATTAGAACAGTTATCGGCTGTTCCATAAATTAATCCTGCAATTCCACCGGCATATTGTTCTGGAACAAAGGCAGCACTAAATGCCTCCTGCGACTGTTCCTCTAAGTAAGTATTACTTTGGGTTTCTGAATTATATTCATATCTTGCAAAACTGAGTTCATCATAAGAACCTCTTGTGGCAGCTGCCGTTTCCACATAACTTGTCCATACTGCATCCGACCACTCTGTTGCCGTAACCCTACCCGTATTTTCACAACCAGAAACATCTACATCCGGTCCTGCTGAGTAACCAACAATACCACCGACGTATGAATTTGCCGTAATATTTCCTGTATTGACACAATCTATAATATTTCCACCTTTTGTCGGTGAATAGTTATCGTCCCAGATAGCACCGGCAATACCACCGACATCTTTTACGCCATCACATACAATCGTTGCTGCATTGATACAATCTGCTATTGTCACTCCCGTATTATCATATCCCGGAACTGCACCGCCGAAAATGCCACCAAAACCGGAAGAACTGTATAATTTCTGTGTCTTTTCAAAGCCGGTATCAAGAGGCTCTGCGATACCAAAAGCTGTCGAGGTATATTGAATGCTACAGTCTTTATCCACTTTACAGTTACGGATAAGTGACGAATAACCTCCACTTGCTCCAACAAGAATACCGACGCATTTATCTGCTGACTGGCTCTCCCCGTATAATCGTGCATTTTTCAGTGTAAGATTTTCTATCGTTGCTCCACTGATGTAACCAAATAAACCTTTATTGCTGCCATCAATGTTCATATACAAATCACGAATGCTATGTCCATCTCCGTCAAAACTTCCCGAAAAACTGACTTTTTCAGTTCCAATCGGTGACCAGTCCGCATATTGCTGCAGAGAAATATCTTTTGTCAGAACATAACTGCATTCATTGTATCCCATCGTCATTTCCTGACCATCTACATCGATAACATAATTTTCATTTGCAACGGCACTGTTTGTCAAAAACATAAGATTGACTAATTCCTGTGCCGTTGAAATCTGAATAGGATTGTCTGCGCTTCCCAGATTTTTCATGGAAATAGCTCCTGCCGATGCTTCCTGTGCAAAATAAGGAGCTTCACCCAATGTTGGTGTTTCCGTTCCCTGTGTTGTCGATGCTGCCTGTGCTTTTTCCGTTTCCCTGCTGCCGGAAAGACCAATCGGGCATAATGACAACAGCAATGCTACCGTCAGCACAATTGCCATATTTTTTCTTCGTTTTTTCTTGTTCAGCACATCTTTTTTCTTTTTTTCTAAATAACTCATCATTCTCCTCCTTTACATTTTTGTCCCCTATCATACAAAAAATACTTTTATAATGTATGCAACATAGGATACGCGTTTTCACCTAGAACTTTATTATACTAAATTCTACCGTCATTTTCCATCCTTATTTTCTCTTTTCAAAGAAATTTCACTGCAAATCCTCATTTTTCCGGCGAAGGAGCAAAGAAAGCGTTCAAAATTCATCTTCTAATCTTGAAAGACAACAGAAAATAAAGTATAATTAAGTGTTGTTGTCCTATCGGACAATTTTAGAATAATTTTTCACTAGAAATGGAGAGTATCATGGCTGATAAAATGATTCAAAATGAAATAGAAAAGCGCAGAACCTTTGCAATTATTTCCCATCCGGATGCCGGTAAAACCACTTTAACAGAAAAGTTTCTTCTGTATGGAGGCGCAATCAATACGGCAGGCTCCGTAAAAGGAAAAGCAAATTCTAAATATGCCGTTTCCGACTGGATGGAAATCGAAAAAGAACGTGGTATTTCCGTTACTTCTTCCGTCCTGCAGTTTAATTATGACGGATTTTGCATTAATATTCTTGATACGCCGGGACATCAGGACTTCTCAGAAGATACCTACCGTACTCTGATGGCTGCTGACTCTGCCGTCATGGTAATTGACGCTTCAAAAGGTGTCGAAGCCCAGACTATCAAGTTATTTAAAGTCTGCGTTATGCGTCACATTCCTATTTTTACTTTCATCAACAAAATGGACCGTGAAGCAAAAGATTCTTTTGAACTGTTAGATGATATTGAAACTGTACTGGGAATCCGGACTTGTCCTGTCAACTGGCCGATTGGTTCCGGAAAACGTTTCAAAGGTATTTATGACAGAAAAGCAAAAACCGTCCGTACTTTTGAAGCTGTTTCAACCGGTGGTGCAAAATCTGCTGCAGAAACTGATTATGACATAGAAGACCCTGCATTAAAAGAACTGATTACGGATGAATTGTATGAGCAGTTAGTCGAAGAAATCGAATTGTTAGATGGTGCCAGTGACCCTATGGATTTGGAAAAAGTCCAGGCCGGCGAGCTTTCCCCTGTATTTTTTGGCTCTGCACTGACTACATTTGGTGTTGAAACATTCTTAAAATACTTTTTGGAAATGACTACTTCTCCTCTTCCACGACTTTCAAACGAAGGAGAAATTGACCCTATTGAAAACGATTTTTCAGCTTTTGTATTTAAAATACAGGCTAATATGAATAAAGCACACCGTGACCGTATTGCTTTTATGCGCGTCTGCTCCGGAAAATTTGATGCTGGAAAAGAAGTATACCATGTGCAAAGCAAACGCAAATTAAAACTTTCACAGCCACAGCAGATAATGGCACAAGACCGTCAGGTTATTTCGGAAGCCTATGCCGGTGATGTGATTGGTGTATTTGACCCGGGCATTTTTTCCATCGGTGATACTGTTACACTTCCGGGCAATAAATTTGAATATGAAGGCATACCAACTTTTGCGCCGGAACATTTTGCCCGTGTCGTACAGTTAAATTCTATGAAAAGGAAACAATTTGTCAAAGGTATCACCCAGATTGCGCAGGAAGGTGCCATTCAGATTTTTCAGGAGTTTACTGCCGGTATGTCAGAAATTATTGTCGGCGTTGTTGGTGTTCTGCAATTTGAGGTTTTGCAATATCGTCTGGAAAATGAATACGGCTGTGAAATCCGTCTGGAATCTCTCCCATATGAATACATTCGCTGGGTAGGGGACCCTTCGACAGATGTGACAAAATTAAAACGTATGAATAATGTAAAAGCAGTAAAAGATATGAAAGGAAATCCTCTTCTTCTCTTTGTCAATGAATGGATGATTCGTATGGTTTTAGAAGACAATGAAGGACTGGAACTGCTGGAATTTAAAAAGAATTAGCGTACAACAGGGCAAAGCCAGCACTTTCCCTGTAAAAATAACAAAATAGTATTAATATTTTCTGATTAAAATTTGTAATGCAAAAAGTGGCAAAGCACTGATATGTGTCCAGAATTCTGGATACATATCACACTGGCTTTGCCACTTTTTATACTCACATTAAAAAGTATTGTACTAAATTACATCTGCTCTAAATATGCTTCGTAACCGATATTGCCAAGTTTTTCATCTTTGGCAACGACCTGGTCTTTCAAAGAATCTTTATAAGCAGCCAATTTTTCACGCAATGATTTATCACTGATAGAAAGCATCTTAGCTGCAAGAATTGCTGCATTTGCTGCTCCATTAATGGCTACGGTTGCTACCGGAATACCGGATGGCATCTGCACGATAGAATATAAAGAATCTACACCTCCTAAAGACTGTGTATGAATCGGCACGCCAATAACAGGAAGTGGGAACATTGCTGCACACATTCCCGGAAGATGAGCTGCTCCGCCTGCACCTGCAATAATCACTTCAATCCCTCTGTCTTCTGCACTTTTCGCATACTCTACGAAAATATCAGGCTCTCTGTGAGCAGAAATTACTTTCATCTCATAATCAATCCCAAAATCTTCTAACATCTTTGCTGCTTTGCTCATAATAGGTAAGTCTGAATCGCTACCCATTAAAATTCCAACTTTTGCCATATTGCTTTTCCTCCATTTTTTGTATTTTATCTTCAAAGAGCAAGTTATCCTATAACCTCTCTCTTATCAACAAATCCTTTGCAAGTAATCGACATACTCTTTTATTAACAAATCCCTTACAAATAATAAGCATACTCTCATATCAGTTATTCTTGAAGTGGTTCTTGAAATGATTCTGATATCATCTTCTACTCGTCCAAAAGGAACTCAGCAAGTACTGCATTGCTAAGGTCAATTCCTCTGTCCGTCAAATAAATTCTATCACGATTCTCTGATTGTGCCAACAATTTCTGCTCAAAAAGTTTTGGCAGCACATTTTCATATTGTATCAGAAAATCGCTTTGAAAGCGTTCTTGATACTCTGACAATGATATGCCCTGCATCATTCGCAACCCCAGAAAAACAAATTCTTCTTTTTCCTCTCTGCACGATAAAAGATGACATCCTTTTGTCTTTTGCTTTAAATATTTGCTACAATCTGCCCAAGCGGCATCGTTTTCTTTCTGCCACATCAAAAGATAGTCTTTCATCCTATTCGTATTTTGGAAACGGAAGCCTGCAAAATAGGAAGAAGCTCCCAGCCCCAGTCCAAGATACTCTTGCATTTGCCAATATGCCATATTATGCAGACACTCTTTTCCTTCCATTGCATAATTCGAGATTTCATATCGGTGATAACCACTTTCTGCCAGCATTTCCTGCGTTATTTCATACATTTTCCGGTCCGTATCTTCATCGGGAATCGGCAGCCGGTTTTGCTGCTGCATCTGATAAAAAGGCGTCCCCTCTTCTACAATCAGACTATAGGATGAAATGTGCTGCGGATGCAAAGCAATTACTTTTTTTAGTGTATCCTGATAACTTGCCAGTGTCTGCTGTGGAATATCTGCCATCAAATCAATATTAATATTGGAAATCCCATTTTTGCAAAGCAAATCAAAACTTTTCAGAAATTCTTCATATGTATGAATCCTTCCCAATGCCTGCAATTCGTTACTTTGCGCCGATTGCAGTCCCACGCTGACACGGTTGATGCCATATTTTTTCAAAATACTAATCTGCTCTTTTTTTATCGTTCCGGGATTTGCTTCAATGGTAACTTCCACTGGCATTTTCGTTTTTTCCGTCTGTTGCAAAGACTGACAGAAATCCTGAATTGCCATTCCAAGGGCATCTAACAATTTTGCCGGAAGGCAGGTAGGCGTTCCCCCACCAATAAATACTGTTTTAATATAATATTTTCCGGACAGCCATTTTTTCCATTGGCTCATTTCCTTTCGCAGTGCCTGTACATATTGCTCTTTCTGGCTTTCTTCTGACGAAAATGATAAAAAATCACAATACAAACATTTCCGGACGCAAAAAGGAATATGAATATATAATGCTAATGGCTTTGCCTGCTGTTTCATTGTCCTACACGCTTTTTCTTTATTCTTCATCCAGTTTTAAAACGCTCATAAATGCCTGCTGTGGAATTTCTACATTACCAAACTGGCGCATACGTTTCTTTCCTTCTTTTTGTTTTTCTAACAGTTTGCGCTTTCTTGAAATATCACCACCGTAACACTTCGCAAGCACATCCTTTCTCATCGCTTTTACAGTTTCCCTTGCAATAATTTTACTTCCGATTGCTGCCTGAATAGGAATTTCAAATAATTGTCTTGGAATTTCTTTCTTTAATTTTTCGCACATTTTTCTGCCACGCTCATAAGCTGTATCTGCATGCAGAATAAACGACAATGCGTCGATTTCTTCTTTGTTAATCAAAATGTCCAGTTTTACTAATTCAGAAGGTACATACCCTTTCATTTCATAATCCAAAGACGCATATCCTCTGGAACGTGATTTTAATGCATCAAAGAAATCATAAATAATTTCATTTAATGGCAAGTCATATTTCAGAACTGCCCTTGTTTCTTCTATATATTCCATTCCAAGATAAACGCCCCGGCGCTCCTGACAAAGGGACATAATGGAACCGACATATTCTGTTGTTACCATAATTTCTGCTGAAACAACAGGTTCTTCCATATGCTCTATTTCTGACGGGTCCGGCAAATTGGATGGATTTGTCACTTCTACCATTTCACCATTTGTTTTATAGACATGATAAATTACGCCCGGTGCCGTTGTTACCAAATCGAGATTATACTCTCTCTCCAGACGTTCCTGAATAATCTCCAAATGAAGCAGCCCTAAGAAACCACACCGAAAACCAAATCCTAACGCAATAGAGGTTTCTGCTTCAAATTGCAAAGCAGCATCATTCAACTGCAATTTTTCCAGAGCATCCCGTAAATCATTATACTTTGCGCCATCAGCCGGATACATACCACAATATACCATCGGCTGGACTTTTTTGTATCCCGGTAATGGACTTTCACAAGGCCTTTTCGCCAATGTGACCGTATCACCTACACGGGTATCCTGCACATTTTTAAGACTCGCCGTTATATAACCTACCATCCCTGCTGAAAGTTCCTCAGATGGAATATACTGTCCTGCACCAAAAATTCCCACTTCTACAACCTCAGCTTTTGCCCCGGTTGCCATCATCAGAATTTCATCACCTTTTTTCACGGTACCATCAAACAAACGGCAAAAGATAATAACTCCTTTATATGCATCATAAATGGAATCAAAAATAAGTGCCTGCAACGGCTTTTTCTCATCACCGTTTGGTGCCGGTATTTTCGTAATAATCTGCTCCAATACTTCTTCAATATTGGTTCCCATTTTTGCTGAAATCAAAGGTGCATCGGAAGCATCCAGGCCTATGACATCTTCGATTTCCTCTTTCACACGGTCTGGCTCTGCACTCGGTAAATCGATTTTGTTGATAACCGGCATAATTTCCAAATCGTGGTCTAATGCCAAATAGCAGTTTGCCAGCGTCTGTGCTTCAATACCCTGTGCTGCATCAACAATTAAAATCGCACCCTCACAAGCTGCCAGACTACGCGATACCTCATAATTAAAGTCAACATGTCCCGGTGTATCAATCAGGTTAAAAATATACTCCTCACCGTTTTTTGCCTGATATACAATACGGACAGTCTGTGCTTTAATCGTGATTCCACGTTCTCTCTCTAAATCCATATTGTCCAGAACCTGTGCCTGCATTTCACGGCTGGTAAGCAATCCTGTTTTTTCTATAATTCTATCTGCCAATGTTGATTTTCCGTGGTCAATATGGGCTACAATACAAAAATTACGAATATGTGACTGATCTATTTTTTCCATAATGTGTCTTCAAACCTT
>JAQYCU010000002.1 GCA_028724545.1 bacterium | reverse complement strand
AGCCTTCTTGACAAAGGTTACTTCTGCCTCCGTCTGCTGACAGAATGCAGCCAAAAGATTTTTTGCCGGGATTTCTTCCGGTGCGATTACCTGTGCTCCCTTTTTGATAATTCCATATTTTTCCTGTGCTATTTTCTCTATTGTGTCGCCCAGAAATGCCATATGGTCACAACTGATGGAAGAAAAAATGCACTGCAACGGACATTCTACAATATTGGTCGCATCCACACGGCCACCAAGCCCTGTTTCTATAATGGCAAAATCCACCTGCCACTTTGCAAACATCATAAATGCCATTACCGTTTCTATCTCAAATGCCGTTGGTTGTCCATATCCTTCTTCCGTCATCTGCTCACATTGTTCCTTTAACCTCGAAAGACAGTCTGCTGTTTCTTTTTCGGTAATATATTTCCAGACAGTTTCCTGGCTTGTCCGTTTTCCAAACTGGATTCGCTCCCGATAATCAAAAATCGTCGGCGAAACATATTTTCCTGCCGTATAACCGGATGCCGTAAGAATATTGGCAATATAATTTGCCACAGAACCTTTTCCATTTGTTCCTGCAATATGAATCACATTTAACTTTCGCTCCGGTCTTCCCATACGTGCTGCCAGTTCTGTCACATCACGCAGCGAATAATCACTGCCCAATGATGCCTGAATGTGATTGATATACTCTAATGCTTCCTGATATTTCAAACCAACATCCTCCTGTTTTCTGTTCCAAAAAAGGGACTGTCACATAGCAAAGTAAAATACTTTTTCTGTTACAGTCCCTTACGCTATCTTGCTTTTTATTTAATAATGCGTACTTTTAATACACCATCAATCTCTCTTATCTTATCAGCTAATTCTTCTGAAGACTCTGAATCAATATCAAATACACAATAAGAATAATCGCCACGGCTCTTGTTCGTCATATGGTCAATATTAATTCCTTCCGCAGAAATTACATTGGTAAACTGGTTTAACATTTTTGGTATATTTTTATGTGCTACTGTAATTCTTCCTGCTGTATTGCAGACACCTGCGTCACAGTTTGGATAATTGACAGAGTTTACAATGTTACCATTTTCCAGGTATTCACGAATCTCATTTGCTGCCATAACAGCACAATTGTCTTCTGATTCCTCTGTAGAAGCTCCAAGATGTGGTGTTGCAATAACATTTGGCATTTTTACGACTGCCGGATTAGGGAAATCTGTTACATATTTTCCTACTTTACCGGATTCCAGTGCTGCTTTCATATCATCATCATTTACCAGTAAATCTCTGGCAAAGTTCAAAATAACAACTCCGTCTTTCATCTGGTCAAATGCTGCTTTATTTAACATTCCCTTTGTATCTTCCATAAAAGGAACATGAATCGTAATATAATCACATGTCTGGTATAACTCATCATATGATTTTAAGATTGTTACATCACGGTTCAAAGTCAGCGCATTTTTTACAGAAAGGAATGGGTCAACACCATATACCTGCATTCCCATACGGTTTGCTGCATTGGCAACTAAAACACCAATGGCACCAAGTCCGATAACGCCCAGTTTTTTACCTTTAATCTCTGTACCGGCAAAGTTTTTCTTTGCTTTTTCCATCGATTTGCTGATGTTTTCATCATCGGCATTTTCTTTTACCCAGTTCATACCACCAACAATATCTCTTGCTGCCAGAAGCATACCGGAAATTACCATTTCCTTAACACCATTGGCATTTGCACCCGGTGTATTGAATACAACGATACCTTTATCAGCACATTTATCCAGTGGAATGTTATTGACACCGGCTCCGGCTCTTGCAATAACACTTAAATTATCGGATAATTCCATATCGTGCATTGCTGCACTACGAACTAATACGGCATCTGCATCCTCGAATTTATCTGTCTTTTCATATTCGTCTGTAAATACATCCAATCCTACCTGTGCAATTGGATTTAAGCATGTATATTTAAACATTATGCATTCTCCTTTTCAAACTTCTTCATAAATTCAACTAATTTCTCAACACCCTCTTTTGGCATTGCATTGTAAATACTTGCACGCATTCCACCAACTGTACGGTGTCCTTTTAAATTAACAAAACCAGCTGCCTCTGCCTCTTTTACAAACTTGGCATCCATATCGGCATCACCTGTTACAAAAGGTACATTCATTAAAGAACGGTCTTTTGGTACAACAGTTCCCTTAAACAGTTTGCTGGAATCTAAGAAATCATAAAGAATCTTTGCTTTTTCTTCATTTTTCTGTTTCATAACTTCCAGACCACCCATTTTCTTCAGCCACTTAAATACCTTGCCACAAATGTAAATACCATATGCAGGTGGTGTATTGTAAAGAGAGTCTGCATCAGCATGTGTCTTGTACTGTAACATCGTAGGTGTTCCAGGTAAAACATCCTCTGTAATAAGGTCCTCTCTCATAATAACAATAACAACTCCGGCAGGTCCGATGTTTTTCTGCACACCACCATAGATAACACCATATTTAGTAACATCTACAGGCTCTGATAAAAAGCAGGAAGAAACATCAGCTACTAATGTCTTGCCTTTTGTATTTGGAAGTTCTTTGTACTTTGTACCATAAATAGTATTGTTTTCACAAATATATACATAATCTGCATCTTCAGAAATCGGCAAATCAGAACAGTCCGGAATATAAGAAAATGTTTTATCTTCAGAGGACGCAATTTTGTTTGCTTTACCGTACTTTGAAGCTTCCTGCCATGCTTTCTTTGCCCACTGTCCTGTTACAATATAATCAGCAACTTTGTTTTTCATCAGGTTCATTGGAATCATAGCAAACTGCTGCGAAGCACCACCCTGAAGGAACATTACTTTATAGTTATCAGGAATATTCATTAAGTCTCTTAAATCCTGCTCTGCTGTCTTAATAATGTTGTCATATACTTTCGAGCGATGACTCATTTCCATTACCGACATACCAGAACCCTGATAATCTAACATCTCATCTGCTGCTTCTTTTAACACTTCTTCCGGTAATACCGCCGGACCGGCTGAAAAATTATACACTCTGCTCACTTTTCATGTGCCTCCTTCTGTATTGTAAGTCTACAATTTATATCAAACAGACTATCCATCTGCTTAATCCACTATAAAATGAATTAGTTTCCTTCCTGCTGACGTTCTAAATCTTTTGCATCAAAAGCGTCATCCAGGTTCTTTCCCGGTGGTACCATCGGGAACACCTTGTCATCACTGTCAATCACACAGTCAATTAAGACAGGTGCATTTAATGCAATAGCCTCTTTTAATACAGGCTCTACCTCTTCTTTTTTGGTAATACGGAATGCCTTTGCCCCCATTGCCTCAGCAAGTTTGACAAAATCAACACAGTCATTTAATACCGTATGCGAATAACGCTGTCCATAGAACAATGTCTGCCACTGTCTTACCATTCCCAATACGTGATTGTTAAAGACAATTTCAATGACCGGAATGTTACTTCTGGTTGCCGTTGCAATCTCATTCATATTCATACGGAAACAGCCGTCACCTGCAATATTAACTACCGTTTTATCCGGATTGCCTGTTTTTGCACCAATAGCAGCTCCCAGACCATATCCCATCGTTCCCAGTCCACCTGATGTCAAAAGGGTACGTGGCTGGTTGTAATGATAATACTGTGCTGCCCACATCTGATGCTGACCTACTTCTGTTGCAATAATGGCTTCCCCGTTTGTGATTTCTTCTAATTTTTCCATCACATAAGGGCCTGTCAGTCCTTCTGTATTATAGGATAACGGAAGGGCATCTTTTCTTGCCATTACTTTATCCATCCATTCTTTATGGTAAAACTGTTCCATACGGTCATTTAAAATTTCCAAAACAGCCTTTACATCTCCAATGATGCTGACATCTACCAGAATGTTCTTGTTGATTTCTGCTTCATCAATATCAATCTGGATGATTTTTGCATTTTTAGCAAATGTTGCCGTATTTCCTGTTACACGGTCTGAAAAGCGTGCTCCGACAACAATCAGAAGGTCACTTTCGGTAAGACTTAAATTAGCTGTCTTGGTACCGTGCATTCCCAGCATACCAACATATTTGCTGTCAGTTCCCGGATAAGCCCCTTTTCCCATCAGAGAATCGGTAACCGGTGCATCCACTTTCTGTACAAAATCATATAATTCTTTGCTTGCACCCGAACTTACAGCACCACCACCTACGAAAATCATTGGTTTCTTTGCTTTGCGTATCATCTGCAGTGCTTCTTCTATACTGCTCTCTTCTATCTTATCTGTCGAACGTGCAATTTCTTCCGGTGCAGTATATTCATATTCTGCCATATCACTTGTTGCATTTTTTACAATATCAACAAGAACCGGACCCGGTCTTCCGGATTTAGCAATGGTAAATGCACGACGCAATGTTGGTGCGAGGTCATTTACATCTTTTACAATAAAACTATGTTTGGTAATCGGCATTGCTACACCTGCAATGTCAATTTCCTGAAAAGAATCTTTGCCAAGCAATGGTAATCCAACGTTACAGGTAATGGCAACCATCGGAATCGAATCCAGATATGCCGTAGCAATACCCGTGACAAGGTTTGTTGCTCCCGGACCACTTGTTGCCATACAGACACCGACTTTGCCTGTTGAACGGGCATATCCGTCTGCTGCATGTGCTGCACCCTGCTCATGGGATGTCAAAATATGTGTTATTTCATCCTGATGACGATAAAGTTCATCATATATATTTAAAATCGCTCCACCCGGATAACCAAAAACGGTATCTACGCCCTGCTCTTTTAAACATTCAATTACAATTTCCGAACCTGTTAATTGCATTTTATCCTCCAAAACATTCAAACTATTTTATTTCCAAAATGGCACCTTTATCTGCCGAAGTTACCATCGATGCATATCTTGCAAGATATCCTGTCTTTACCTTAGGCTCTTTCGGTGTCCAGTTTGCTTTTCTTTGTGCCATCTCTTCATCTGATACTTTAACATTAATTGTATTTTCCGGAATATTAATAGCGATTATATCGCCTTCTTCAATCAATGCAATCGGACCACCAACGGCTGCTTCCGGCGATACATGGCCAATAGAAGCACCACGGGAAGCACCAGAGAAACGTCCGTCTGTAATCAGTGCAACACTGGAGCCGAGTCCCATACCGGCAATGGCTGAAGTCGGATTCAGCATCTCACGCATACCCGGACCACCCTTTGGTCCTTCGTAACGGATAACAACAACATCACCCGCTACAATCTTTCCACCTTTAATTGCTGCAATTGCATCTTCTTCACAATCAAATACTCTGGCCGGTCCTTCATGAACCATCATTTCAGGAACTACAGCAGAACGTTTTACAACACAACTGTCCGGTGCGATATTACCACGAAGGACAGCGATTCCACCGGTCTGACTGTATGGATTATCAATTGGACGGATAATTTCCTGATTCTTATTTTCACATCCTTTGATATTTTCTCCGACAGTCTTACCTGTTGCCGTAATCAAATCTGTATGTAACAAGCCTTTTTTGTTTAATTCATTCATAACGGCATAAATTCCACCAGCTTCATTTAACTCTTCCATATAATGATGTCCGGCAGGTGCCAGATGACAGATATTTGGTGTCTTCGCACTAATCTGGTTTGCAATGTCTAAATTAATTTCTACACCTGCTTCATGTGCAATTGCTGGAAGATGAAGCATTGTATTGGTAGAACATCCCAATGCCATATCAACAGTCAGGGCATTCTCAAATGCTTCTTTTGTCAGAATATCTCTTGGACGGATATTCTTTTCTAACAATTCCATTACTTTCATACCGGCATGTTTTGCCAGTTTGATTCTCTGTGAGTAAACAGCCGGAATGGTACCATTTCCCTGAAGTCCCATACCAATTGCTTCTGTCAGACAGTTCATACTGTTTGCTGTATACATACCGGAGCAGGAACCACAGGTAGGACATGCATTACATACATAATCATCAACATCTGCGTCTGACATTTTTCCTGCTGCATTTGCGCCGACTGCCTCAAACATAGAAGAAAGACTCGTCTTCTGTCCTTTTACATGACCTGCAAGCATCGGGCCACCACTTACAAATACGGTTGGCACATTTAATCTTGCTGCAGCCATCAGAAGTCCCGGTACATTTTTATCACAGTTTGGTACCATAACCAGTGCATCAAACTGAT
>JAQYCU010000001.1 GCA_028724545.1 bacterium | reverse complement strand
CTTGGACCTGTTTTTTTACTTTTCCTACCGGCAATAGCCACCAGCGTATTCCGTACTATGGATAAAGTTATGCTGGGTGTATTTTGCAACAAAGCGCAGGTCGGTTTTTGTACACAGGCAGAAAACTTAGAATGGACCTGTTTAAGTGTGATAACAGCACTTGGTACCGTTATGATTCCTGTCGCTTCCAAACTTTCTGATACCGGAAAAAGAGAAACACTTTCCCACTATACCCAGCTGTCCTTTCGTGGAATCACGATTTTTACTATCGCAATTACTGCCGTGCTCATCGGCATTTCACCGGTCTTTGTGCCATTTTTTTTGGGAGAAGAATTTGTACCAACCATCTATCTGACCATGCTGATTTCACCTTCCATGTTTTTTATTGCATGGGAAAATATTATACGAACCCACTATCTTCTGCCAAATCACAAAGACAGAGAATTTACACTCTCTGTCTTTTCCGGTGCCATTATTAACTTTTTTGCCAACCTTGTATTAATTCCACATCTGCAAAGTTATGGAACGGCTATTGGTACTCTGCTTGCCGAAGGCACTGTTTTAATCATACAGGCATATATTGCACGTCACGACATTTCTATTCTGTCAATCTTAAAATCCTGCCTGTATTATTTCTTTGCCGGCACTGTTATGTGTCTTGTTATGCTGCTGCTTGGCAGACTGCAGATGCAGGTTATCTGTAAACTGGCATTACAGCTGCTTGCAGGTGGCAGTATCTTTTTACTGCTGACAATCCCTTATCTGATTTTCCGTGATAAGGAATTATACCACACGCTGCTATCTCTTCTGCCAAAATGCATACAGCGTCATTTTCATAAAGAATAACCGGTATCTGTTTCACATTCCATAAAAAATATCCGGTATCTTATTTTACAAACCGGCAAGTAGTTCTTCCCAGCATTCCATCACATATTGCAGCCGGAACAAATCGATATTGTCCTGTGTATGTGATACAAACTCCCAATACGTTTCTTCCTGCAGCAATAATGTTGCAATAGCGTCTACCATTTCTTCCGATACAATCGCTTTGTCTTCCTGATAAGGAATCAGATAGCCATCTTTTCGGTCCTGTATAATTTCGGAAGGTCCTGTCTTAATGTCAAAACTGACACAGGGAATCTGATACATTTTTGCTTCTAAAAGCACCATCGGCAGTCCTTCGTAACCGGAAGTCATAACATAAATTAATGCCTTTTCATAAAGGGAAGCCATATCTTCCGTCTGTCCCAAAAGTTGGACACATTCACTGACATTCCATTTTTTGATTTCTTCTTCGATTTCTTTTTGCTGCTCCCCCTGCCCTGCTATCATCCAGTGAAAAGAAAGCTGTGGATACTTTTCACGGATTCTTGCTGCAATTTTAGGTACTCTGACAAAGCCTTTCATATCCGTCAGACGTCCCACGCTTAAAATATTTTTTTGCTGATAATCCTTTAATGCTATACTGTTTTTCTTCGGCTGCATATAATCAACGGGATTATGGATTGCTGTGATTTTATGACGTATCTTCACATTCTGACAATAATACTGCTTATCCTGTTCTGTCAGCGTTACAATGGCATCTGCACAACGTGCTGCCATTTTTCGGATGATTTTCCGGTAAGAAGTTCCTAAATCGGCATAATAATTAAAATGTTCCCACGAAATGAGTTTACAATGTGCGATATACTTGGCTGGAATTGATATGCAGTCCAGCACGCCATCAATATCTACCAGAATATCAATCTTATTTTTCTTCAAATAACGGATTAACTTCCCGATTACCGGCAAATATCCTGGCCCCGGCTGAATCCATTTTTCGGAAAAACACTCTCTTGGAATATCATCTGCAATCGGATAAGCCGGACTTTTCCTTTCGTGCGTCAGACTAATAAAAAAGACCTGATACTCTTCCTTTTTCTGCAACTGATTTGCAATAATCGTGCCAACCCGCTCTGTGCCACCACTTCTGGTAATATCTCCTGAAAAAAAAGCAATCCTCTTCATAACAATCTCCATTCCGAAACAGGTGCAAAAAATAGTCTGCTGCTTCTTTTTTTCGCACTAATTTTTCTCTCCTGCGCATATTCTAAATATAAGCACAGCCTGCAATTCTGATTATAAGTATAACGTAACAAAACTTGCATAGCAAGTTCCGATAAGTTATACTTATAGTATATTTATTTTCTATATCTTAATGTTAAATAAAAGAAAGGAGTCCTTATGCTTTCCGTAGAAAATTCACAAGAAGCACTTCAAATAATTGAACACTCTTTTCAAAACCAGAAAGATATAAAAATTTATCCACAGGGAACGAGTATGTTTCCTCTTTTGCTCGAAAAAAGGGACAGCGTTATCCTTTCCCCTGTTAAAAATCAAACCTTTCGCAAAGGCGATTTACTTCTGTATCAAAGAGAAAACGGTCTTCTTGTTTTGCATCGTCTGTGCTTTATCAAAAAAGACGGTCTTTATTTTACAGGTGATAACCAGACGGAAATAGAAGGTCCTCTTACCGAAAAACAGGTTATCGGCGTGGTAACAGAAATCAACCGAAAACAGCATACATTTTCTACCAGAAATATAATATATGTATTATATAGCAGGTTCTGGCTTTTATTGCGTCCTATCCGTCCACAGATAGCCAAAATAGCAAAAAAACTAGTTCCCGGCATTGATAAATTATAGAGAGAAAAGGTCAAAAAATGATAGAAGAAAAGAAAACTCCGGATATCAGCGTTATCATTCTGACATATCAGACACCTTTAATGATATTAAAACGCTGTATTGCCTCCGTGCAAAAACAATCACTCAAAAATATAGAGATTCTTTTAGTAGATTCCAATTCCCCACACAGTTCCTACAAAAAGGCGATTCAAAGCGAAACGGACATTTTAGAAGGACTGTCTTATCTGGAAATCCCAGAAAAAGGCGAATTTGTGAAGGGAAAAAATGCTGCAATCAAAGCTTGCAACGGAAAATATATTACCTTTCTGTCTTCACAGGATATGATGCCGAAAGAACGTTTACAGGAGATTCTGCTTGCTTTCCGTGAAGACGAAGAAACAGACTACGACGCCATCTATACCGATATGGCCGTACAGCAAAAAAATATTCTGGAAAGTACGGATGACTACGATATTAAAACACAAACATATCAATTCCTTTCACAATTAGTAATCAGACGCAGTGCCTTTCAAAAATTGGGAACCTTTGACAATGATTTGGTTGCACTTTGTGATGAAGATATGTGGTTTCGCATCCATTCCCTGCTACAGGTTTACCATTTATCTTCTCCAAACACTACCATTTTTGTCAGTCCTGATTTTTACCAGCGTCCTGCTGCCATGCAGTCTGCCATAGGTTACCGGCAGATTGCCGTAAAATATGCGCCGTACTATAAAACGCATAAAAAACAAAAGAAAGCCTTATATTACAAAATCGCAGCAGCATACAAAGATGCTTCTGTATTTTTCCGTTATATTCAATTTATGATAAAAGCTTTCTTTATCGGGAATTTTTCCCACAATGCCAAAGAAGCAACCACAGCAGCCGATACGGTTATGCTATCGCTGACACCAGACACAGCTTCCGGTTCAGAAACACCGTCAGAAGGCGCATCTTCCCTGTCTGTTTCTGAAACACCGGCAGAAGGTGCTGATGATACTGCTCTTTCTGATTTTCTTCTTCTGATTGATGAAAACAAAAATGACAAACATCTGGCACTGATAAGCAATGATGAAAAAAATACACTGTATGCTGCTGAAAAAATAGTACAGCATATGAAAAAAGCACAGCAGTTAACGGTAGGAAAAATTGCTTATATTTCTGCTGACAAACTAAATGAAATCAATATCAATAAATATAAAGAGCAGTTATCGGGCGACTGTCTTTTGGTCGAACACGCAGAAAATCTGCGAACAAAGGCAGTCAGACAACTCTCTGCTTATGTAAAAAAAGGAAAAAATGACTTTGCCATTATTCTGGCATTTTCACCGGAACAATGGGAAGAAAAAAGCAAGACAAAGGCAAAACTAAAGAAATCATTTCATACCATTATTAACGTAGAAAAGGAGCTTTTATGAAACCAGAAGAAATGCTTTTTTGCAATCTGATGCAGATTTCCCTTCATCCTGACAGACAAAATACCATTTTGCAGGAATCGCCAGAGCAGATAACAAAGGCACTTCCACAACTTGTTGAACTTGCCCGTCTTCATAATATGCTTCCTGCACTCTGCGATGTTCTATACCGACTCGATGTTCCCCTGACAGCAGATGCTGCAGAGTGTTTTTCACATAAAATTCCTGCTATTTGTTACCAGTGCTATGATATGCTGGCTTTTTCCAAAAAAGTGATTGCATTTCTTGATGGACTTTCCATTACTTTCTTTGTATTAAAAGGCGTAACACTGCTTCCTGCTTATCCGAAGCTGGAATACAGGCAGTACGGTGACGTGGATATCTTTATTCCGGATGCCAAAGAGTATGAACTTGCTATGCAGTCTTTGCTTGCAGCTGGTTTTGTACCCAGAAAAGATTATGTTGACCATCATATTGAACTGACCTATACCATTGAAAATACAACCTATCTTCTGGAACTTCATAATAAAATTATTGCAACACAGTCAGACCGGAACTTCCAAAAACAATTGGAATGTATTTTTCAAAATGTCACACCGGCATATGATACTTTTTCGGAAGCAGGCATCCGTTATCCTATGCTTTCTCCGACCACAAACGCACTCTATCTGCTATTGCATATGCTGCAGCACTTTTTAAGTGCAGGTTTTGGCATCAAACTGCTTTATGACTGGGTCGCTTATCTGGAGCGTTATGCTTCGGACATTTCTTTTGAAGAATTGCAGAATAACATAAACCGTCTGGGACTTTCCGGTTTCTGTAATGCCATTACCCGGTTATGCCTTAAACACTTAGGGCTTTCCCTTGCAAAATCTGACCTTTTACTGACGAAGCCACTTGATGACACCTTTTTATCTTCCTTTATGGATGATATTCTGTCAGCCGGGGAATTTGGAAAAACAGATACGGCGCGTCTTCTGATTATGCAAAAAGGGGGACGTTTTTCGCAATATTTCCACGAATTTCACCGACAGATGAAAAACCGTTTTCCAAAAGCGCACAAAATTATTCCTCTCTGGCCTTTTTTGTGGCTGATAACGGGCTTTTGCTTTGTCTGGAATAACCATTTTCTACGAAAAACAAAAACAAGCACTTTGCTTGCCACAACGAAAAAACGCCAGAAACTGTTACAGCATTTACACCTTTTTCAGACGAGAGATAATTGATTTTAACAGAAAGGAAAGCATATGAAACAAAATCCTGATTTTACACTTCGCCAGATAGGGGCAATGTATTTTCTTGTTCCTCTTGCAAACGAACATTTTCGCAAAGACCAGGTTCTACGGACCAATGAAACCGGTGCCCTTTTATGGCAGCATATGCAGACAGAATCTACAAAAAAAGAGCTGCTTTCTGCCATTCAATCCACTTATGATATTGATGACGCTACAGCTCTGTCTGACATTGACTCTTTTCTTATGCAACTAAAAAATATAGGTGCCGTTACCGGCGTGATTTCTTAATTTTGAAAACTTATCCTGCTTCCTTTTCTTCCTGAATAAAGGTTATGCTCTATGACCTTTCTTTTTATTGATTTTGTCCTGATACATTCTCTTATCAGCAAGCTGGCAGAGTTTTTCTATTTCAAAACTACCTTCCCCGTAGGCACATCCCATTGCGATGACACACGGGTCCCCACCATATTTTTCATTTACCTTTTGCAACTCTTCTTCCCACTTTTTGCTGATATCTTCCATATCCTTTCTGGTGCCATTCATCACAACAACAACAAATTCGTCGCCACCCATACGAAATCCCTGTACCGTATCACACGTCAGGCAACGTATGCTTTCGGCTGCTTTCTGTAGCAGCGCATCCCCGGCATCATGACCGTAATTGTCATTGATTTCTTTCAGATTATTCACATCAAAGTAAAAAAGTCCAATCGAATGTAATGAAGGATATTCTTCCTGACAACATTTAAAATAATATCGTCTGTTATATAGTCTGGTCAGCATATCGTGCTGGCTTTCAAAAGTAACCATCTCATGAAAAATACGGTTTTCCATATATTTCTGGATATAATTTACAAGTTTTACATCTACGCTGATGTCCTGCTGTTCCTCTTTTTTATGGCATAAAATAACAGCATACAGAGCAGAATTTACTTTTCCACTAAAAGAAGTTACTCTGTCATAGCCACCCGCCTCACGGCTGTCTAAATATTCCTGTATCGCTTCCGGCAGAGAATGCTTTTCCTGCCAGATGTTCTGGCTGCATTGTAACACTTTACCAATGCTGCCATTCAGAAACTGGTAATTTTCACTAATCTGTTTTGACGATGCCGTATACATATCTTCAGCAACCATACCTTTTTCATCACAGACTATCAGAAACATATGACAGCAACCACAATATTCACTAATCAACCCGTAAATTTCTTCTCGTTCTGCATATATTTTTTCCATTAATTCTTCCTGAAAGCCAACTAATCTCTTGTAATAAGTAAGACTCTCTGTTGTTTTCCGGCATTGATTATTCATAAATACACCTCGCCCTATTGATACTTTTATTTTGCATAACCTTTTGGATTCTTTGACTGCCATCTCCAGGCATCCTCACACATAACGTCTATGCTTCTTGTTGCCTCCCAGCCAAGCTCCTCTTTTGCCTTTTTTGCATCTGCATAACAGATATCAATATCTCCCGGTCTTCTCTCCACAATCTGATATGGTATGGTCTTATGACACGCCTTTTCAAAATTGTGAATAATGTCCAGTACACTATAGCCAACACCCGTTCCTAAATTATATGTGACTAATCCGGGATGTTGCTTTAATTTTTCAAGAGATTTGATATGACCAAGTGCCAAATCCACTACGTGGATATAATCACGAACGCCTGTGCCATCCGGCGTATCGTAATCATCTCCAAATACACGGACATAATCTAACTCGCCTGCTGCCACCTTTGCCACATACGGAAGCAGGTTATTGGGAATGCCATTTGGTGCCTCTCCAATCTCGCCACTTTCGTGTGCTCCAATCGGATTGAAATAGCGCAATATGGCAATATCCCATCCGTTGTCAGCCTGATAAATATCACGCAGCATATCTTCTATCATTAATTTTGTTCTTCCATACGGATTGGATACAGACAAAGGAAAATCTTCTGTAATCGGCACTGACTCTGGCAGTCCGTACACCGTTGCCGAAGAACTAAATACCAGTGTTTTGACGTCGTATTTCTTCATCATTTCGAGCAGATAAATCGTTCCACATAAATTGTTGTCAAAATAAGTCAACGGAATCTGACAGGACTCTCCAACAGCTTTTAATCCCGCAAAATGAATGACAGCATCTATTGTTTCCTTTTCAAATACAGCCTCCAATGCCTCTTTGTTACAAATATCTGCTTCATAGAAAGTAATCTTCTTGCCCGTCAGTTTTTCCACACGGCGAATGGATTCTTTGTCGGAATTTATCAGATTATCAATGACAACTACTTCATAACCGGCATTGAGCAATTCTACATTTGTATGACTTGCAATATATCCGGCTCCACCTGTTACTAAAATTTTCATTTATTTATCTCCATTTTTCTATAAAATGTACCATATTAATCATATCGGCCAGTTTTACTAAAATATTACTTTTCTTGTCTTATAATGACGTATTTTCACCCATTTTGTCAACCACATTCCTTTATTTTGCCCGTATCACCCGGCAAACATTCCCCTCACAATACGAAAAGGCATTCTTTTGTTTTTTATCCCCTGTTTGAAAAATACGCTATGCTTCTGTATAATAAAAACAAAAATGCCATAAATACGACATAAAAACTAAGACAGATGGATTTTTACGCCACCTTAGGATTACAGACTGCCATAGAAGGAGTTCACTATGAAAAGCAAAACCTGCCAAAAACCACATCATTTTACAAATACAATTTTAAAAATAAAGGAGCATAAAAACATATGGTTACTGTTGCAATATGTTTTTCTTTTCTTTTTTATCTTTTTCCTTTATGCCATTTTTGTCCATCTTCCGATTGCTAACGAGCAGAAAACCGTTTCACAGCTGATGCGCCTGTGTCTGCTGATTTTATCTGCCCTTGCAATGGTGCTGCTGGCACAAAAGAAAGCAACCATGCCCCGGCTGATTATCCTGCTGCTGGCTGCCGGCGTGATAATGCGAATTGGTTATACCCTGTATACGCCTTACTATATCCGCAGTCACGATTTGGGACTCCTATCGGAGGAAACTTCCAAAGGGCACGCTAACTATATTATGTATATTTACCAAAACCATACCCTGCCTGACAGTAACGAAATCCAATATTACCAGCCACCTCTTTTTCATATTCTTTGCGCCGGTGTTATGCAGTTATACCATTTTTTGTTTCCGTCCACTCCTCTCAATGCATTAATGGACGTTACCAAACTGGTTTCCTGCTTTGCTTCTGTCTGCACCTTAATTGCTATGAAGAAAATCACAGAAGAACTGGAATGTTCCCTAAAGGCCTCGCTTCTGTCACTGGCTGTTGTTTCTTTTTTCCCAAACTATTACCTGACAGCAGGCCGTGTCAATAATGATTCGCTGGCATTTCTCTTTCTTGTTCTTTCCCTGTTGTACACACTTCGCTGGGGACGCAGGCATCAGACTAAGGACCTGTATCTTCTCGCCGTTTTTATCGGACTGGGAATGATGACAAAGCTCTCTGTCAGCATTGTTGCCTTTCTTGCTGCACCCCTTATGCTTTATTACCTCTGGAAGCAGGCAGAAAATAAGCAGGCAGCAACAACTATCCGGCAGTATGCCATTTTTCTTCTGATTTGTGCCCCTCTCGGGCTCTGGTATTCTTTCCGGAATCTGATTCGTTTTGGACAACCGTTAGGATATGTGCTGGATATTACGGAAACCTTTGGCATTACTACCCTGTACCGTGGCAATCTTCCCCTGCAGGAACGCTTTTTTACCCTGCCTTTAGAAGATATCCGGCTCCGTCCTTTTGTCGATACCAATCTGGATGGAAATATCAATACCTACCTGCTGCGCACTTCCCTTTTTGGAGAATTTACTTTTTCAAATCTGGAAAAATATGCAAAATGCTTTATTACCATCAATGGCATTCTGATTTTATTTTCCCTTATTGCTGCTGTTTATGTTCTTGTACGGGAAACGAAAAGCAACTGGCTGCGCTTTGGTCCTGTCAGCGTATGGATAATCAGTATGATAAGCTATTATTCTTTTAACATAAAGTATCCGGAATGCTGCACTATGGATTTTCGCTATATTCTGATTACGGCATTTTGTGGCAGTATTTGTCTGGGACAGGCATATGAATTGCTGGCAAACCACTGCAGCACCTTGAAAGCACACAAAAAGGGGACGTTTCTTACCAAGCTATTCCAATGCCTGATTCTGACTGCCACCATTTCCTTTGTATTGATGTCCGTTCTTTTTTACACAAGCATCAAGTAGAGGGGGCAATAACTGTGTTGTCCCTGCGAGCAAAGCCTGCCTGTTCTATCAAGGGCACGCTCTCGCTGCGCAAACTACGCAGCAGTACATAGTATCCTAAAAAACAGGATACAAGTACTGGTGAGTCTGAAAGCGCCTTTTCATAGAACAGATAGACTTTGCTCGCAGGCAATTTAGTTTATGATTCTATGCAAAAAATTTGCTGCACAGCCAATTTGTAAATGGGCTGTGATAATAGCAGACTTCCTAAAAGCAGCTGTTAAAAAAGCACTGGTGCTTAGTTGACGTATTTTGTCAACTTATGCACCACTGTGCTTTTTTCCAAGTGGGAGCGTGCTGCTGTAGGAAATCTGTTATTATCACATGCCCCTTAAAAAGATACAGCAAAATGATTCGGGAATAAATTTTGCTATTTTGCGTGTTGTGTGCTATACTGTTACTGTTTTAGTAAATTGTTATATTGGAGGTATTATGAAAGGAATTATTCTTGCCGGAGGTTCTGGCACAAGACTATATCCATTGACTATGGTAACATCAAAACAGCTTCTTCCTGTTTATGATAAGCCAATGATTTACTATCCTCTCTCCACTTTAATGTTAGCAGGGATTCAGGATATTCTGATTATTTCGACGCCAACTGATTTGCCTAATTTTGAGCGTCTGCTTGGAGATGGCAGTAATTTTGGCATCCATTTGCAATACAAAGAGCAGCCATCACCAGACGGACTTGCACAGGCATTTTTAATTGGTGAAGATTTCATCGGAGATGACTCCTGTGCCATGATTCTTGGCGATAACATTTTCTACGGTAACGGATTGTCTAAACTTTTAAAGCAGGCTGCACAGAAAGAAACGGGTGCAACTGTATTTGGTTATTATGTAGACGACCCGGAGCGTTTTGGCATTGTAGAATTTGATGAGAACGGCAAAGCCATTTCCATCGAAGAAAAACCACAGCAGCCAAAATCAAATTATTGCGTAACAGGTCTTTATTTCTATGACAAACGTGTCGTAGAAATGGCAAAAAAAGTCAAACCATCTGCGCGTGGTGAATTGGAAATTACAGACTTAAACCGTATGTATCTGGAAGAAGACACTCTGGATGTTGTCACATTAGGCAGAGGTTACGCATGGCTGGATACCGGTACAATGGATGCACTTGCAGAAGCAACTGAATTTGTGCGTGTTATCGAAAACCGTCAGGGCATCAAAATTTCTGCCATTGAAGAAATTGCCTACAAAAACGGCTGGATTTCCAAAGAAAAATTATTGGAGTCAGCTAATTTATATGGAAAATCTTCCTACGGCAAACACTTAAAACAGGTGGCCGAAGGAAAAATCAAATATTAGACATATTACAGTCATCATTTTTAAAGATAAAAGGAGAATAACTATGAATATTATTGTTACCGGTGGTGCCGGTTTTATTGGTGGAAATTTTTGCCACTATATGACAAACAAATATCCGGAGGATACTATCCTCTGTATTGACAAATTAACATATGCAGGAAATTTGGAAACACTGGCTCCTATTATGGACAAGCCAAATTTTAAATTTTTCAAAGCTGATATCGCAGACCGTGAGGCCATTTACAAGATTTTTGAAGAAGAAAAACCAGATATCGTTGTTAACTTCGCTGCTGAGAGCCATGTTGACCGTTCCATTACGGACCCTGAAATCTTTCTTCGTACCAACATTATCGGTACCAGCGTAATGTTAGATGCATGCCGTAAATATGGCATTCAAAGATATCATCAGGTTTCTACGGATGAGGTTTATGGTGATTTACCTTTAGACCGTCCTGATTTATTCTTCACGGAAGAAACACCAATCCATACATCAAGTCCATATTCAGCTTCCAAAGCATCTGCTGACCTGTTAGTACAGGCTTATGCACGTACCTATCATATGCCATGTACCATTTCCAGATGCTCCAACAACTATGGACCATATCACTTCCCTGAGAAGTTAATTCCATTAATTATTGCCAATGCATTAAATGACAAGGAATTACCTGTATATGGCAAGGGCGAGAATGTACGCGACTGGCTCTATGTTGAGGACCACTGTATTGCAATTGACTTAATTATCCGTAAGGGAACTGCCGGTGAAGTTTACAACATTGGTGGCCATAACGAGAAAACAAACTTAGAAGTTGTAAAAACGGTTATTGCACAGCTTGGCAAGTCAGAAGACTTAATCAAATTTGTTTCTGACCGTCCGGGACACGACAGACGTTATGCCATTGACCCTACTAAGATTCACAATGAATTAGGATGGCTTCCTGCTACTCCATTCAATGAAGGTATCAAGAAAACGATTGACTGGTATCTGGAAAACAGAACCTGGTGGGAAAATATTATTTCCGGCGAATATGCAAATTATTATGACAAAATGTACAGCAACCGTTAATACGATTGCAACAATACTATATTGTCTGATATATAATCATTCCTATATCCAAAAACAACTGCCTGTAAACCGACCTAAAATCTAATGCTTAGAGGTCAGTTCACTGCAGTTGTTTTTTTGTTGCATATTTTCTCTGATTGTCCCATATCTATTAAATAGATTTTTTTGCCGGAGGGATAGAAATGCTTCAAAAAAACAAAAAAAGTTCCAGAAAAAAACCAACCTTCTCTTTTCCTTTATCCTATATTTCACGCTTAACAATCGGACTGTTTTTTCTGGGATTTCTGACTGGCTGCGTTGGAACGCATTTTCTGCAAAATACTGTTTACGGCAGCGTTACCTCTCTCTTTCGCAGTACCATCTCCCAGCTGCCGTGGCTTTCTATCAGCCGGAACGAAATTTTTCTGCTCAGTTTCAAAAATAATCTTTCCTATTTTCTGATACTGGCTTTCTTTTCCATTACAAATGTCTGGCGTTTTTACTATGTCGTCAGTACAGTATATTCTGGTTTTACACAAGGGCTGCTCTTTAGTTTCTGCATTATGACATATCATATTGGTGGCATTTTACAATATTTTTGTTTTCTGCTTCCCCAGTGCCTTGTGCTGGTACCTGTCTTTCTATACGCAATCCGTCATTTGGAAGACCTGCACCAGAACTGGTTTGGTGACAACTGTTATGAAAAAAAGCACTCTTTTCTGACACAGCAAAAAAGGCAACTGCTTTTTCGCCAATTGCCTTTCTTCTTTACCTGTATTGCACTTCTGCTTTTTTGCGCTGTTTTAGAAGGATATTTAAATGTTCCCCTTATAAAATCTTACAATTCCGGACTAAAATAGCAGGCCATCTGCAGCCCTGACACTTTTTCACTATAAAGCCTTATCATTTTGGACTAAAGTAAATGTCTGCTGCAATTCCTTACGCAGCATTTCCAGGCTTCCGGCATTGGAAACCGTCCGGCTGCATCTCTTGCGAAATTCATCTTCGCTCAATTGCTGTCTGATAATCTGCTCACTCTTATCTTCGGAATATCCTCTGCTTTCTCCCAAACGTGCCTTCCGGACATCTGCAGGAACATAAATATACCACACTTCATCACAAAATGCGTCACAGCCTGTTTCAAACATAATGGCACTCTCTAAAATAATATAGCCATCCTGATTTTTTCTTTCCTCAATATATTCCTTCAGATATTTCTTAACAACCGGATGCACAATGTCATTTAACTGCTGCAGTTTCTGCTCATCCTGAAAAACAATCTGTGCCAGACGATTTCTAAGAATGCTTCCGTCCTCACCGACAACCATTTTTCCAAAAGCTGCAATAATCTGCTGATAGCCTTCCGTTCCCGGCTCCATCGCCAGATGACCCAACTCATCAGCTAACAATATCGGAGCATCTGCAATCTGTGCAAGCATATGGGCTGCCTCTGTTTTGCCACTGCCGACACCACCAGTCAATCCAATTACATACATAATATTCCTTTCCGTTTCTTCAACATCCTTTTATCTGCTTTCATACACTCATTTACCAGTTTCTTCAATGTCCTTATTAACCGTTTTCTTACATCTTCTGCCTGTTTTTTAGTGTGCTTCCTTCCAGTCTTTTCCTTCCAGAACTTCGACTTCCAATGGCACATCCAGCTTCACTGCCTGCTCCATCTCCTCTGACAAAATACGGCGCACCTGTTCTTTTTCTTCCACCGGTGTTTCTACCAACAGTTCATCATGCACCTGCAATACAATACGGGCACGCAGATTTTCTTCCTTTAAACGGTTAGCAACGCGAATCATGGCAATCTTGATAATGTCAGCTGCTGTTCCCTGAATCGGAGAATTCATTGCAATTCTCTCCCCAAAATTCCGTTGCATAAAATTGCTGGAGGATAATTCCGGAACGGGACGTTTTCTGCCAAACATAGTAACAGCATAACCCGTTTTTTTCGCCTTTTCTACCAGACCGTCAATAAACTGCTTGACTGCCGGATATGTTGCAAAATACTGGTCAATATATTCCTGCGCCTCTTTTTTTGTGATATTCAAATCCTGTCCAAGTCCAAAGGAACTGATGCCATAGACAATGCCAAAATTAACAGCCTTTGCATTTCTTCGTTGCAAATCCGTTACTTCGTCAAATGGTGTATGGAATACTTTTGATGCCGTGCTCCGGTGAATATCCTGATTTTTCCGGTAAGCATCAATCAGCTGCTCATCCTGCGACATATGTGCCAGCACACGAAGTTCTATCTGGGAATAATCTGCATCCAGAAAAACGCAGCCTGCTTTTGGTTTGAACACCTTTCGGATTTCCCTGCCAAGTTCCATACGGATTGGAATATTCTGCAAATTTGGCTCCGTACTGCTGATTCGCCCGGTAGCTGTTATTGTCTGGTTAAACTTGCCGTGAATCCTCTCGTCATTTTCAATAAATACCGGAAGACCATCTGCATATGTGGATTTCAATTTGCTTACCTGACGATACTCCAATATTTTTGCCACAATCGGGTCTTCGTTCTTCAATTTTTCCAGAATATCTGCTGATGTGGAATATCCTGTTTTTGTCTTTTTTGCATATGGCAGTTTCAGTTTTTCAAACAGAATCACTCCCAGTTGCTTTGGCGAATTTATATTAAATTCTTCTCCAGCCAAATCATAAATATCCGTTTCCAGATTTAACACCTGCTGCTCTAACATTCTGGAAATTTCCTGTAATTCTTCTTTGTCAGCGTGAACGCCTTCTCTCTCCATCTGATACAGATAGTATGCTGTTGGCATTTCTATCTGCTCCATCAGCGTTTCCATTTCTTTTGCCTGTAACTGCTCTTTTATCGTATGATAAGCCCCCAGTGGCACATACGAAAGATTTCCCAAATACTGCAACAGCTGACTGCTCATTTCTTCCCTGTCGATTTCTTCGGTTCTCTTCTTGCCGAAAAGGTCTGCATAGGAAGGAACAGTTTCCCCTAAGAAATCTCTGGCAATATCTTCTACTTCATACGTATCTTTCAAAGGATTTAATAAATATGCCCCAATGGAAACATCAAACATCTGACCAAATAATTTTTTTGTCTGGGAAATATCATCATCAGCAAACGCCTGCTGGTTTGCAGCTGTCTTTCCTGCTTCCGGCATTAGAAGTGGAGTTGTCAGATGCATTGCATTTTTCCAGTTAAGGATAATGACTTTTTCCATTTTTGCTGCAATTTCACGATAGGTTTCTATCAAAAACTCACCCGTCAGTTCGTCAGATACAAACATACAACCGGTAACTGTTTCCTTATCCTGATAAGAAATGCTCATACCCAGAAATGGGAATTGCACAGTCTTGTCTTCCTCTTCCTCTGCAATCGACAAATCCATACTGTCTTCATCAAAAACAAGATTTAACTGTCCACCGGACTTCTTTTTCATCTTCTTTTTGACAGCACCGGAATTTGCCCACTCATCTCCCAAAAAGCCAACACAAACCGTTGTTGTGCCTGTCTTTAAGAGTGCTTTTACAAACTGTTTTATCTGTTTTTGGTCCGATAAAAGTTCAAATACGGTTTCTGTCTTTGTGGCATTGGAAATAACTGATGCATCAAAACGCTTTTCTAATGATTTGAGTTCCAGTTTTTTAATCCACTCAAACGCTTCCTCTGTAAACAGGTTCTCATATTTTGCATCTTCAAACGAAAATTCCACCGGGCAGTCTGTTTTGATAGTTGCCAGTTCTTTGCTCAAAAATGCCAGTTCTTTATTGGCACGAAGCAGTTCCCTTGCTCTTTTTGGCTCAACCTGTTCAATATTTTCATAGGCCTCTTCTACGGAAGGAAAAGCTGCCAGTATCTTTCCTGCTGTTTTTTCACCGATTCCCGGTACGCCAGGAATGTTGTCAGCACTGTCGCCCATCAGGCCTTTCATATCAATTACCTGCTTTGGTGTAATGCCATATTTCTCTATAACCTCTTCTGTGTGATAATCTTCTATCTCTGTTCCACCACGCTTTGTCTTTGGAATACGAATCAAAATATGTTCTGATGCTAATTGCAATAAATCACGGTCTCCCGATACCAGTGAAACTTCTTTTCCCTCTTTTTGTGCTACTGTGGCAATCGTTCCTAAAATATCATCTGCTTCATATCCGGGCAGCGTAATAACCGGTACACGCATGGCACGCAGCACATCCTTTATTACCGGCACCTGCTGATGCAGTTCTTCCGGCATTGGTTTTCGTGTTCCTTTATATTCCGTATACATTTTGTGACGGAAAGTAGGCTTCTTTACATCAAATGCCACTGCCAGATAATCCGGTTTTTCTTCCTCAATGATTTTGAGCATAATATTCAAAAAACCATATACGGCATTGGTATGAAGTCCCTGTGAATTTGTCAAATCCGGCACACCATAAAATGCACGGTTCAATATACTGTGTCCATCAATCAAAACCAACTTCTCACTCATTCTTTTCTCCATTTCTGCTATATAAATAGCACGATACCAATACACATTGCTGCAAATAAAATAAACTTTTCTAACTTACGAATACGATACTTATGCAGATATTGACGGGCATATTCCAGTTTTCTGTCGGAACTTACCCAGTCAGTACTTTTAATATTGTCATCCAGATATCTGACTCCCATAATCATCGTATAATATACATCATATTCTTCCCTGCAGTCGGGGCACGCATCCATATGTGCCAAAAATGCCTCTAAATCTTTGACACTGAGCATATCATCTATAAAAGGAATATATTTCTTCTGTACTTCTCTACACTCCATATGAATCTCCATTCTGCAACGTTTCTGCAACAATGCGCTGCACTAATCTTTCTTCCATCTTACTTTACTGCCATGATTTCCTTTCGTCACCACTAACTGGTTTGGAATCTGCTCTTTTAACTCACTCACGTGTGAAATAACCCCCACCAGACGATTATCGCCTGCCAGCTCCAGCAATACCCTGACTGCCGTATTCCGTACTTCCTCACTGAGCGAGCCAAAACCTTCATCGATAAACATCGTGTCAATATGCGTCTTACCGACTGTGTTTTGTACCACATCTGCCATACCAAGTGCCATTGACAATGATGCCAGAAAAGTTTCGCCACCTGATAAGGTGTGGGCATCCCTGATTTTTCCTGTTACCGGATTATACACGTCCAAATCCAGACCACTTTCTCCCTGTCCGTTTCTGTCAATTTCCCGGCATTTTAAAAGAAACTGGTTTGCTGTCATTTTCTGCAGCCGTTTATTGGCTGCCTGGATAATTTTTTTAAAGTATTGCCGTTGCACATAAGTCTGAAAATGAATTTTTCCATTTGCCACCGTCTGCAAAGAGGTCATAACTTTCTTTTCTTCCAGCAAATCAGACTGGTCATCCAGTAATTTGCTGACACGCTTTAACACAGCAGCATTTGCCTGATACTGATAAGAAATCTCCTGCACTTTTTTGGCTATCTGGTTCTTTTGTTCCTGCAATGCCAGCAGGTTTTGTTCCATTTCTTCCAGTGAAACCTTTTTTCTTCCAGCAATGCGACTTTCCAATGTTTGCAAGGTTGCCTGAACTGTTATCACTTTTTTCTGATACTCTTTGAGCAGAACTTCGTGTACTGCCTGCTCCTCTTGCAAAGAAAGGGCTTTTCTGTAAGCATCCTGACTGTCAAAACCATATTCTTTCAGGCTTGTAACGAATTTTTCCTCAGCTTCTTTTTCGTCTGTCGCTAATTTTTCCGTTCTTTTCTGGTTTTCTTCTAAGTTACCACACAATGTATTGTAGCTTCTTTCCCATTGCTTTGCAACCTCTTCTGCCTTGTCCACTTCTTCCTGCAATGTCTTCATTTGCGTTTCTATTCTTTTTAATTTTTCATTTCCTTCTTCTTTAGAAAAAACTGTCAGATTTGCTTTGACAAGTTCTGCCTTTGTTTCCATCGCCTTTTTATCTACTTCTAATCTGCGAATGGTTTCTTCCTTCTGTTTTATCTTTTCCTCGTTTTCTTTTTGCAACAGACGCAGCTGTTCTAACGCTTCCTTCTTTTGCTT